>JAQBNP010000239.1 GCA_028288515.1 Flaviaestuariibacter sp.
CAAAGGCCTGCCCGAACGAAGCTGCTCTCCGGCTTCCTTTACAAAGGCATCAAAATCAAATGGTTTCTTTTCCATCGTATATCAATTTAATCATTATTAAATTGACACACTTAGTTGAGCATACTCGCCGTATGAATGCCACCCCTGTCGTCTACCTTTCTTCTACCTGTGCCATACGAGTCCGGTACGAGTGCCATACGAATGCCATACGAGTGTGATACGAATGCCATACGAATGAAATACGAATAAACTACGAATAAACTACGAATGAACTACGAATGAACTACGAATAGAATACGAATGAACGGGGCATTTTACGTGGTTGTTCTGGCTTTTTGGATGGGGTTTGCGGCTCTGGAGGAGCCTTCGAGGGGAAGGAGATGGCTTCGCTGCTCGCCATGACGGAGAGCTCGGGATGACAGGCCTGTTTGCCATCTTCGGCAACGAGGTTGATTGAGCAGGTTTCGGGTCCCTGCGGGATGACAGACGGGGAGGTGCGGGTGCTTTCCAGGGAAAGGTGCTGACATGCGTCAGCATGACAGCGTGCGTAGCGCATGGGCTCCCTCGCTTAGCACTCGGGATGACAGTCCGAAAGTGAAGACTGTCCAAAAATCTAAAATCTAAAATCTAAAATCTAAAATCGTCAATCCCCTTTGTGCTCCTTTGCGCTCTTGGTGCCTTCGTGGTTCAAATTCACGCGGCCCAACGAAAAAGCCCCCGCAAATGCAGGGGCTTTTCAATTCGATTGAAAGCGATCAGAATGTGATCTGTCCGCGGAGCTCACCACCGGGGTTGGCGGCCGTGTGGATGTCGACATAATATTTTCCGTTGAGAAGGTCTTCTTCTTTTACGTTGAAACCGTCAACGAACAGGGTGCCGCTCACGCTGCCGCTGGGACCGTTGTTCGGCGCCACCAGGGTGATCGTCTGAACAATCGCTGCCGGGAAGCCGGGGTCGGCGATGCCATGAATATGCATGCTGCTGGCATTGCCGGTAAGGCCGCTCCAGGTTACGGTGTAGTTGAATGATTTTGTCTTGGAGCTGTAGGTGGCGGTCATTTTGCCGTTGGCGGTCGACTGGTTGGTCGGCACCGTCTGGGCTCCGTTCAGCGCGATGTTGTTATTGGTGCGCTCGATGAGGTCGCGGTCCTTCTTACAGGCCGTGAACAGCACGAGGGACAGGGAAAAAAGGAGTACGAGCTGACGCATATTCATTAGTTCGGTATTTGCGGTAAAAATAGGAAGTTTTTCCATCTGGCAATGTCCTTTTACAGATTCTTACCGGAGCAGGTTTTTGATCTCATTCAGCTTCAACAGGGCTTCCACGGGCGTCAGCCTGTTGATGTCGAGGCTTTCCAGGACGGCCCTCATTTCATCAAATGCCTGGCTGTGCGCGTCGAAGATGCTTAGCTGCAGCCGCGGTCCCGACAGCGATTTCAGTCCCTCCCCGGTACGGTTGCCCATGCCCTTTGCTTCCAGGGTCGCGAGCACCTCGCCGGCGCGCTGCACGAGCGCCGGCGGCATGCCCGCCATCTGCGCTACCTGGATGCCGAAGCTGTGTGTGCTTCCACCGGGCGCCAACTTGCGGAGAAAGATGATGCGCCCGCCGATCTCCTTGTTCGTGACATGGTAGTTCTTCACGCGCGGCAGCTTGTTCTCCAGCTCGTTCAGCTCGTGGTAGTGGGTCGCAAAAAATGTCTTTGGCTGGAAAGGAGAGTGGTGCAGGTATTCGGCAATGCTCCACGCGATCGATATGCCGTCATAGGTTGATGTGCCGCGGCCGATCTCATCGAGCAGGATCAGGCAGCGCTCGCTCAGGTTGTTGATGATCGATGCCGTCTCGTTCATTTCCACCATGAAGGTCGACTCACCCGCACTCAGGTTATCGGACGCCCCGACGCGCGTAAAGATCTTGTCGGTCAGCGGCACCTGCGCTTCGGCTGCCGGCACGAAGGAGCCGATATGCGCCATCAGCGTGATCAGCGCCGTTTGTCGCAGCAAGGCCGACTTACCGCTCATGTTCGGGCCTGTCAGGATGATCACCTGCCGGTCGTCTTTATTGAGCTCGAGATCGTTTGCCACGTAGGTCTCGCCGGGAGGCAACCGCCGCTCGATCACCGGGTGGCGTCCCTCGCGAATTATGAGGGCGTCGCCGTCATGCAGGGTTGGCTTCTTGTACTTGTATTGCAGGGCATTTTGCGCAAACGTGCACAGGCAGTCGAGGGCGGCCACGATCTGCGCGTCCGTCTGGATGCAGGACAGGAAGTCGTGAAGCTCACCGACCAATCCTTCGAAGATGCGGATCTCAATGGCCAGGATCTTTTCCTCGGCCGTCATGATCCTTTCTTCGTAGTCCTTCAGCTCGGGCGTGATGTAGCGCTCGGCGTTGGCCAGCGTCTGCTTGCGCATCCAGCGCTCGGGCACCTTGTCTTTGTGCAGGTTGGTGACCTCGAGATAATACCCAAAGACATTGTTGAAACCGATCTTGAGCGACGAAATGCCGGTTTCCTGCGCTTCTTTCTGCTGAAGCTGCAGCAGGTATTCCTTTCCATTGTGTGAAATATGGCGCAGGCTGTCGAGCTCCTCGTGGACGGACTTGTTGATGAATCCGCCCTTGGTCGCGAGTGCCGGCGGGTTTTCCATGATCTGTGCCACGATCTTCTCCGCCATGGTATGGCATGGGTTCAGCGCTTCCGAAAGCCGCTGCAGGTACGGGTTCCCGGACTCAGTGCACAGTCTCCGCATCACGTCCACCTGGCGCAGGGCGCGGGCAAGCTGCAGCATCTCCCGGGGATTGATCTTTCGCAGCGGGATCTTGGACACAAGGCGCTCGAGGTCGCCGCAGGGGCGCATCGCTGTGACCAGCGCGTTCCGAAGATCGGGCTGGAGGATCAGGTGCTCCACCACATCGAGGCGTTCATTGATGCGGTCCATGTCCTTCAGGGGGAATACGATCCAGCGCTTCAGGAGTCGTGCCCCCATCGGCGTAACCGTATTGTCCAGCACCTGCAGAAGTGTGGCGCCGCCCTCGACCGGACTTGCCAGCAGCTCGAGGTTGCGGATCGTGAAGCGGTCCATCCACAGGTGATCGTCCTGGTCGATCCGCTGGAGCGACGTGATATGCTGCAGGTTCGGGTGCTCGGTATCTTTCAAGTAGTGCAGGATCGCGCCGGCCGCGATCAGTCCCGCCGGCATTCCTTCCACGCCGAAGCCTTTCAACGAATGCGTTCCGAACTGTTTCAGAAGGCTCTCTGTTGCGTAGGCCTGTGCAAACACCCACTCGTCGAGCGTGTAGGTGTAGGGCTTGCCGGCAAACTCTTCGCGGAACCGGCGGGCGTTCTGCCGCTGGTAGATCAGCTCGGCGGGCCTGAAGCCGGTAAGGAGCTTGTCGGCGTATTCGCGGTCGCCTTCGGCAATCAGAAATTCGCCTGTCGAGATGTCGAGAAAGGAAAGGCCATAACGGTTCTCGCCCTGCAGGTGAATGGCCGCCAGGAAATTATTGGAGCCGTGCTCGAGGAGCTTGTCGTTCGTGGCCGTTCCGGGCGTCACCATCTCCGTCACGCCGCGCTTTACGATGCCCTTCACTGTTTTTGGGTCTTCGAGCTGGTCGCAGATCGCCACGCGGTAGCCCGCTTTGACGAGCTTATGGAGATACGTATCAAGGGCATGATAGGGGAAGCCGGCGAGCTCGCTTTCGGAAGCCGAGCCATTGTTCCGTTTCGTGAGGGTGATGCCCAGCACGCCCGAGGCGATCACGGCGTCAGATCCGAAGGTCTCGTAAAAATCGCCGACGCGAAACAGAAGGATCGCATCCGGGTAGCGGGATTTGATCGCCTTGTGCTGCTGCATGAGCGGGGTGTCGGCACCTGCCTGTTTCGCCATAGCGACAAAAGTAAGGAGTTGTTTATGTAAGCCAGAGCAATCCGGCATCCTGTGAAAAAGAACACTCATGAAGGCTTTTTTCCTATCCTTACTTCTCTCCGTTTCCCTTTCCTTCTCTGCGGCGGCACAGGATACCCTTCGGGGCGATGCCGTCCTGACGGCCGCTACTGTCTACCTCGGTTACGGAGGTGAGCTTGTTCACCAGGCAAGACTCCGGGTCGGTGCCGACACGCGCGTCGTGGTGCTCCGAGGCCTGTCGACCTCTGTTGACCCGAACAGCCTTCAGATCAGCGTCCCTGAAGGTGTGGCGCTCTTGTCACAGCAGTTTCGCGTCGCTGAAAAAGCTCCAAAAGAGATACTTCCAGACGTGCGCCGGAAGCCGGCCGAGGACAGCTTCGCCGCCCTCAAAAAGGAAATTGCCCGCATCGATAACAGGATCGGCATCGAAAGCGACATGCTGCAAAAGACGGGCTCGCTCATTGAAACCATGGTGGCGAAGCCGGATAAGAACCTCACCGGTGGCGACCTCCTGAAGCTGATCGAAACCTACACCGCCCGCATCGAAAAAGCCAAGACGAATATCTTCAACCTGCAGGCACGCCGGACGGAGCTGGAGGAGCTTGTCGGCAGCGTGCAGGGGCGCTCGCAGGTGACGAAAGCGGCCCCGGTGGCTGGTTACGAGGGAGAGCTTGTGCTGCAGGTGCTTCCTTCCATCGCGCAGGATCTTCCGGTTTCCATCTCGTACTACACACAGCGAGCCGGCTGGAGCGCGGTCTACGATATCCGTGTCAATTCAAAAACCAACAAGGTGAAAATGGTGTACAAAGCGTCGGTGGCACAGACCTCGGGGATCGACTGGAAAAAGGCCAAGCTCACACTGAGCACGGGCACGCCAAGCTTTGGCGTCGAAGCCCCCGTCCTTTCTCCCTGGCTCCTGCAGCTTTATGTGCCCTCGGTCTATAACGAGATGAAAGACGCCGCGGCGCGCAGCAACCTGCAGCGCAACACGATCAATTCTCTGAAAAGCCCTTCCCTTGACGAGGTTGTCGTGACGGCGCTGCAGGGCAAGGTACCCGGACTAACAGCTTCTACAACAACCATCGATCCCAGCACGCTGGGCCAGTTCACCACCTTTAACCCCGGCGGGCTACAGAACAGCTACGAGATCGACCTTCCCTACGATATCCCGGCGGATGGAACATTGCGCAGCGTCACGATCAAGAGCCTCGAGATGGACTGCCGGCTGAAGAACTACGCGGTGCCCCGCGTGACGGGAGAAGCGTTTCTCCTGGCCGAAGTGGCCAACTGGCAAAACCTCGACCTGTTGCCCGGTGCTGCCAATATCATCATGGACGAGACCTACGTGGGTAAGACGGCCATCGATCCGAACACGACCAACGATACGCTGAACCTGTCTCTCGGCCGCGATCGTCGCATCGCCCTCAATCGTGTCCTGGTGAAGGAAATGAGCGGTGCCAAAGCATCGGGTGCCAGCACGCGGCAGACCTACACCTATGAGCTGACGGTGAAGAACAACAAGCTCTCGGACGCATCGGTGCTTTTGAAGGACCAGTACCCGCTGAGCAATGTGAAGGAAATGGACGTGAAGCTGGAAGAAGGCGGCGGCGCCGCTGTCAATGTCGAAACGGGTGTGCTGACGTGGATGCTGACGCTGAAGCCGGGAGAAAGCCGCAAGGTTCGGTTCACCTACAGCATCACGGCGCCGAAGGACAAAAAGATCGTCAACCCGAAGTAAGCGGCCGGTCTGTAGTTTTGCCCGATGCGAAAATTGTCGATGGAGGAGCTCGGACGTAAAACTGCGGAAGAAGTCCGGGAGGCGGCGAAGCTTCCCGTGATCGCGGTACTGGAAAATATCCGGAGCGGCTACAATGTTGGCAGCACGTTCCGGACGGCCGACGCGTTCCTGCTTGAAGGCATCTATATCTGCGGCTACACAGCCTACCCGCCGCATAAGGAAATTCGGAAAACCGCGCTGGGCGCGGACGAGACGGTTCCCTGGAAGCAATTCAAGACAACCGCCGAAGCGATCGCGGACCTGCGCTCGATGGGCTATAAGGTCTATGCAGCCGAGCAGGCGGAGAACAGCATCCTGCTCAACAGGTTTGCAGCCGAGGAAAAGGTAGCCGTTGTTTTCGGCAACGAAGTGACGGGTGTCGACCAGGCGACGATCGCCCTTTGCGACGGATGCCTGGAGATCCCTCAATGGGGCATGAAGCATTCCCTCAATGTGTCGGTTGCTGCCGGCGTGGTGCTGTGGGAGCTGGTCCGAGGGAGAGGAGAGAGACAAGGAACCGGTCAATAGTCGATGTTCACTGCTCAATAAACAAGTGGATTGGCAGTCTTCCCTGAGTTTGCCCGCTGGTGAATCGCCCGATGCGCCCTACTGCAAGCCGACTTCCTTTTGCCGTTGCCACCAGGGCGATCGCCCTGTGGCCAGTTGGCAGTCCGCCCGAAACCTGGTATCGGGCTTATTTTTGCGCCATGTCCACCGTCAGGAGCTATCTCTCCCTCGTTAAGTTCTCTCACACGATTTTTGCGATGCCCTTTGCGCTGATCGGGTTCTTTCTTGGTGTTTCCTCCCTTCGCCACCACGACTTTCCCGAGACGTATGTCAGGCTGCCCTACCCGGGGCAACCGGGGTTTCGTACGGGGCTTGCGTGGACGGATGCGGCGATGTGGTTGCCGCTTCTGCCGGTCTTCCTGCTCGTGATCGGGTGCATGGTCTTCGCGCGTTCTGCCGCCATGGCGTTCAACCGCTATCTCGACCGGCGCTTCGACGCGCTCAACCCGCGCACGGCCATTCGTGAAATCCCCAAAGGCATTATTACGCCAGGCAATGCGCTGGCATTCACCATCAGCTGTTGCCTGCTGTTCATTGCCTGCACCTACTTGATCAACCGGGTTTGTTTTTATTTGTCCCCGGTTGCCTTGGCCGTTGTGCTGGGTTATAGCTATACGAAGCGGTTTACGCCGCTCTGCCACCTGGTGCTCGGCATTGGCCTGGCGCTGGCCCCGATCGGTGCTTACCTGGCTGTGACGGGCTGCTTCCACTGGCTGCCGCTGCTTTTCTCAGGCGCTGTCATTTGCTGGGTGAGCGGGTTCGACATCATCTATGCATTGCAGGATGTCGATTTCGACACGTCGCAACGCCTGTATTCGATCCCGGCAGCTGTCGGGAAGGCGCGCGCGCTGCGGGTTTCAGAGGGTCTCCATGTGATCAGTGCGGGGTTCGTGGCCATTGCCGGGTGGCGGGGAGAATTCGGTCCGCTCTACTGGGGCGGCTTTGCCGTTTTTGCCGGCATGCTCGTCTACCAGCATGCGATCGTAAAGCCTGACGACCTGCGCCGCGTCAACCTCGCCTTCATGACGGCTAACGGCATCGCGTCGGTTGTCTTTGCGGTGTTTGTGATCGCGGATATGATGATCGGGAAGGCGTGAGCCGGGAAGGCCAAGGCGTCCTTCGGAGTGAATGGTGAAAAGTGAATAGTGAATCGTGAATGGTGAATGGTGAATTATGACGCGGCACCCGCCACTGGCCACTCACCACTCACTCTTCTTATCTTCGCCTTCCCATGGGCAGAATCCTCTCCATCGATTATGGCGGCAAGCGCACCGGGCTCGCCGTGACCGACCCCCTGCAGATCATTGCAACCGGCCTCTGCACCGTTGAGACACCGAAGCTCATGGCCTTTTTGAAAGACTATATTCCCCGCGAAACCGTGGAGCTGGTGATCATCGGCATGCCCACAAATATGGACGACTCCGCCACCCACGCAACACCGCTCGTGAAAAAATTCATCGTCGAATTCCAGAAGGCCTTCCCGGCCCTGCCGGTCAGGGAAGTGGATGAGCGCTTCACTTCCAAAATGGCATCCCGCGCCATGCTGGACATGGGATTGCGAAAAAAACAGCGGCGGAACAAAGGCCTGGTCGACGAGATCGCCGCGACCATCATGCTGCAGGAGTTCATGGGAACCTACCAATAGGACCAGGGAGCAGGTTTCACGGGGAGTGGCTTGACTGGAACCATAGAATGCCCAGGCCATTGCACTGCAGACTCTGCCCACCTACGGGCAACGGCTGAAATTCTGCGCGCTTCAATCGGCAATGGGCGGCGCTCATGGCGTATTTTTGTGCTTTAAACTGAAGGAATGATTCTGCCGATCGTAGCATATGGCCACCCTGTTCTCCGCAAAGTGGCCCAGGATATCACACCAGACTACCCCGGTCTCGACAAGCTCATCGCAGATATGTGGGAGACCATGTACGGATCGAGCGGCGTTGGCTTGGCGGCGCCCCAGGTGAACCGCGACATTCGCCTGTTCGTCATCGACAGCGCGCAGATCTTCGCGAACCGCGACGAAGACGATGAGGACGACGAATATCCCGACGCACCCGGCGCCAAAGGGGTTTTCATCAACGCGCATATTGTGGAAGAGGCAGGGGAGGATTGGGCCTATAACGAAGGATGCCTTTCAATTCCGAAGGTCCGTGAAGACATCTACCGCGCGGAAGAAGTGACGCTGCGCTACTTCGACGAGAATTTCCAGGAACACACGAAAACATTTAACGGCATCACGGGCCGCATCATTCTTCACGAGTATGACCACATCGACGGCAAGCTCTTCATCGACCACCTGCCGCCCCTGAAGAGAAAGCTTCTGAAGCGCAAGCTGGACACTATCAGCCGGGGCGAGATCCGCGTGGACTACCGCATGCTGTTTCCAAAAAAATAGGGAAGGCGGTGTTCCGGCGTTCCGGACAAGATTGCAGGTGACCAGGCAATGAAATAACCTACGAATGAACAAACACATCTTCTCATCGATCCTGCGGCTACTGGCTGTTACTGTCCCGGTACTGGCCGGCTCCTCCGCCGGGGCCCAGGACAGCTCCGACATTGAGGCGGTTCGCCGCACGGTCAGCCTCAGTGAGGTCGTGATTCGCAGTGACCTCAACGTTCCGAAATTCCTTCAGCGGATCCGCAACGACACCAGCTACTACAAGGCATTCAAGAACCTGCACGTGCTTGGCTTCACGTCACTCAACTTCATCCAGATGAGCGACAAGAAAGGACGGCCGGTGGCAAGCCTGCAGAGCCGTACGCGGCAGAACCGGGATGCGAATTGCCGCACGATGGACATCCTCGAGGAAAAGACGACCGGTGATTTTTATGACCGCAACCACGCATTCAACTACTACACTGCGCAGCTTTATGCGGCCTTCTTCTTCACAACCGGCCGTGTCTGCGGGGAAACCAATATTGTCAAGGGAGCGGAGCACAAGCTTGAGGGAAAAAAAGGGCTCGAAAAGAATAAAGAGCAACTCAAAATGCTGTTCTTCAACCCCGGCAAAAAGATACCGGGAATCCCCTTCATCGGCGACAAGCTCGACGTCTTTGACGAGGCGATCACGCGGCTATACGACTACTCCATTGACACGGCCGATCTCTACGGCCAGCCCTGCTTTATTTTCCGCATCCAGCGGAAGGCCGACCTCAGCCAGTCCGAGCGTGGCGACATCGTATTCGACAATATCACGACCTGGTTCAACGAGAAGACCTTCGACATTGTGGGGCGCAATTATGACCTCAGCTACAAAGCTGGCGTTTACGATTTCGATGTTCACATGCAGGTCGAGATGCAGCAGTTCGGCGAATATATTGTGCCGCATGTGCTGCGTTACAGCGGCAACTGGCACCTGCTGTTCAAAGGGCGGGAGCGTGGCATCTTCACCGCCACGCTGTTCGATTTCAAGAAACCATGAGAATCGGGAACGAAGAAGGAAGCAAAGAAGAATCGATGATCAACAGTCAATTTCAATTTTCAATATTCAGCCGGCGACACTCCCTGTCATTGAACCTTGAACCTTGAGCATTGAGGATTGATTCTTCAATCCTCAGGCATGGTGCTTCGTCACGTCGATCATCCGGCTCTCCATTCGTTATTCACTATTCACTATTCACTATTCGCTATTCGCTATTCGCTGCCCGGTCTCCGTACCGTCTCCACTTCTCGATCACGCCGGCGATGTCGGCAGGCAGCTCGGTTTCAAAGAAGAGGGGTTCTCCCGTTGCGGGATGTGTGAACCCCAGTGTTTTTGCATGCAGGGCCTGGCGGGGACAGATCGCGAAGCAGTTCTCGACGAACTGCTTGTACCGGGCATAGACCGTTCCCTTCAGGATCCGGTCGCCTCCATAAGTATCGTCATTGAAGAGCGGGTGTCCGAGGTACTTCATGTGCACGCGGATCTGGTGTGTGCGGCCCGTTTCCAACACGCATTTGACAAGCGTCACATAGTTGAATCGCTCCAGGACCGTGTAATGCGTGATGGCCTCCTTGCCGTGATCGCCATCGGGGTACGCATCGAAAAGCTTGCGGTAGCGCAGGTTGCGGCCGACGTGCGCGATGATCGTGCCGCTGTCGGCCTCCACGTTGCCCCACACGAGCGCGCGGTACTCGCGCTGCACCGTATGGTCGAAGAACTGCTTCGCGAGGTTCCGCATGGCGATGTCGGTCTTGGCCAGCACCAGCAGGCCGCTCGTGTTCTTGTCGATCCGGTGCACGAGTCCAAAGCGCGGCAGTGTTTCTTCCGTGATGTCGGGATTCTTTTGCTTCAGGTACCACGCAATGCCGTTGAGCAGCGTGCCGGAGTAATTGCCGCTCCCGGGATGCACGACCATGCCAGCGGGCTTGTTGAGCACCATCAGGTGATCGTCTTCATAAATGATGTTGAGCGGCATTTCTTCGGGCACGACATCCGTGCTTTCCGGCGTTCCGTCTGAATAGACAACGACCTTGTCGAATGGCTTGATCCTGTAATTCTGTTTCACTTCCCGGCCATTGACCAGGACCATGCCCGTGTTGATCGCACGCTGCAGCTTGTTGCGGGTGCCGCCCTCGATGCGGGCCATGAGGAATTTATCGATCCGCAGGGGCTCCTGGCCTTTGTCGATCGTGTAGGTGAACCGCTGGTAGAGCTCCTCGCTGCCGTCCTCGCTTTCCGCTCCTGTCTGTTCCGGGATTTCCTCGTTCATGGTGCGCAAAAATAAGGAGTGTAAATTTGCGGCGTATGGACGGTAAACAACGCGTGCGTTTCGAGGACCTTGGCCACATGGATTACAAAACGGCCTGGGACTACCAGGATCGGCTGATGCAGGCAAACCTTGCTCTCAAAGCGGGCGTCTACGCGGGCGAGGAAACGTCGGACCCGTTGCTTGTTCCAACGTCCCACCACCTGCTCTTTGTTGAGCACCCGCCCGTATACACACTGGGGAAGAGCGGGAAGATGGAGCACGTCCTGATCAATGAAGCGCAGCGGGCCGAGAAGGGCATCGACTTCTACCAGACGAACCGCGGCGGCGACATCACGTTTCATGGGCCCGACCAGGTCGTCGGCTATCCCATCCTCGACCTCGAAAAGTTCTATACCGATATCGGCCGCTACCTGCGCGAGCTCGAAGAGGTCATCATTCGCACGCTGGCGGATTATGGAGTCGTGGCCGGTCGCTCCGCAGGCGAGACAGGCGTGTGGATCGATGCGCTTGAAAAAGGGCGCGAGCGAAAGATCTGCGCCATGGGCGTGCGTTGCAGCCGCTGGATCACGATGCACGGCTTTGCCCTGAATGTCAATACAGACCTGGACTATTTCAACCACATCGTTCCATGCGGCATTCAAAATAAAAAGGTGACATCGCTGAAGAACGAGCTGGGTCGCGCCATTGCTATGGAAGACGTAAAAGAACGACTGCGCCAGCATTTTGCGGACGTCTTCTCATGCGAGCTCGTCAACGCCTAGAACGCTTTGGAGAGGTAAAATTTATTTCGCTCCACCAGTTTGTCGCCGTTGTATAGCTCGAAAAGGAACCAGCCTGCATGCACAAAATTGGCTTTGTCGAGGATGAGCCCTTTTTCCTTCACGCTCTTTAATTCGAACAGGGGCGAGTTATCTTCTTCGAAAAAGCGAAGGCTGTATTTTTCCTCGTCGGCATCCGGAAGGTTGATATAGACGTAGCCGTCCTTATTCGTATACACATAATAAGAGGGCGTCCATTCCGGCCTGCGGACGGGCTTCGGTTTCTCGGCGAGTGTATCGGTTCCGTTGCCGCGCACGGGCACCCCGTTAATGGATACGCGCGGCAGGTTGAGGCCGGCCGAGGCGCGGCTTGTATCGGGCTTCATCGCCTTTGTGAAAAAGAAGGAGCCGCCTTCGATCACGTAGAACAGGCGGTAGAACATATGATCGTTCGGTGCTTTGGTATCGGCAAACCCATTCTGCACGGCCTTCGGGTCGGCCACAGTGAGGATGGTCTTGTAATTCCTGAGGCTGTCAAACGACCGCTGCACGCTGATCTGCGAAATATTGGGAAACGGGTTGACCCAGCCGACAATGATGCGGTTGTTGCCGGCATTGCGCAGGGTGAACCGGGGAAGCGTATCCTGTGCTTCCGCTGATAACGTGGCCAGCAGGCCGAGCAGGAAAAGAGAACGGTAGACGATTTGTTTCATAGACTGAGGTACAATTTGGCTATGCAGAAACCGTGCAAATATAGAGGGCGTGTCGTTCGGCTTAGAAGTTTAACGTTCCCGCCGGCAGCGACCGGTTGCCCTGCAGGCCACCACTGTGGATGACAAGGACCCTGCTGCCTGCCGGAAAGAAACCATTGCGCGCCAGGCTGTCCGCCGCAAAGAACAGCTTGCCTGTATAAACAAGATCGGACGGGATGCCGGTTGACCGGAACCAGTCGTTCATGAACCTCACAAGCTCGCCGGTTTTCTTTGCATAGCCACCGAACGAAAAGCCGGCTTGCAGGCGGAACCGATCGTGCAGCGCGGGTGGCAGGAGCGAGCGGATGGCATCGGGCAGGCCATCGTCGTTGACCACGGGTATGCCGGTAACGGACTGGTGACCGCCGGTGCCGCAGACCAGCCCTGCCAGTGTTGTGCCCGTTCCGACGGCCACGACCGAATGCGTGTGCTCATGGACGTGAGGCAGTGACGCAATCTGCGCGGCGCCATCCCGCCCCGGAGCCCCATAGCCACCTTCGCCAATAACAAGGGAATTCGGCAGGAGATGCATCATTGATGAGGGGATCTCTTTGGTCGCATATACGTTTCGCGGAACAAAGACCAGCTGCATACCAAATTGGCGGGCGTCGACCAGGGTTGGCGACAAGACGGGCGGCTCTTCGCCACGAACAATGCCGATGCTGCCAAGACCTGCGCTTCTGCAGGCGGCCGCCGTGGCAACGAGGTGGTTCGACCAGGCGCCGCCGAACGTGATGACGGTGTGCTTTTCGTGGGCGATCGCTTCGGCAAGCCAGGGGCCGAGCTTGAACCATTTATTGCCCGAAACGACCGGGTGTAGCAGGTCGAGACGGAGCACGGACAGCTCCACGCCAAAGGGTTGGTACAACTTTTTAAGAGAATCGGTGCGCGTGTGGGAGAGAGGGATCACCATGGCGGCAGTGCGACCGCGAATGTAGTATTTTCGCACCCATTCACGCAAACTCAACCCAAACACGATACAAATGAAACCAACCTTAGTGATCATGGCCGCGGGCATGGCGTCCCGATATGGCAGCATGAAGCAGATCCAGCAGTTCGGGCCGGGCGGCGAGACCATTATGGACTATTCCATCTTCGACGCGATCCGAGCGGGCTTCGGCAAGGTCGTTTTCATCATCCGCAAGGATTTTGCAGACGACTTCAAAGCCATTTTCGAGCCGAAGCTGCAGGGAAAGATTGAAACGGAATATGTCTTCCAGGAAATGGATGCGTTCCTCAACGGTTACCAGAAACCTGCCGACCGCGTGAAGCCCTGGGGCACGTCGCACGCGATCCTCTGCGCGAAGGATGCCGTGCACGGTCCGTTCGCCGTCATCAACGCGGACGACTTTTACGGGAGCGACAGCTTTGCCAAGGCTGCCGATTTTCTCAACAACGAATGCCGCGCCGACGTCTACGCAATGGTCGGCTACGAGCTGAGCAACACCTTGTCGAAACACGGATCCGTCAGCCGCGGTGTCATCGAAGTCGATGAAAGCCATCATATGGTGGACGTGAACGAGCGGCTGAAGATCTACCGCGAGAACGGCCGGATGGTCTACGAGGAAACCGATGGCGGAAAGACGGAGCTCCCCGAAAATGCAAAGGCATCGATGAATTTCTGGTGCTTCCACCCGTCCCTCTTTCCCTTCCTCGAGGAGGAGTTCAAAAAGTTTCTGGAGAAAAGCGGTCAGGAGCTGAAGGCCGAATTCCTGATCCCATATACGGCCGACCAGTTCGTGAAAACGGGCCGCGGCGTCATCAAGGTGATCCCTACAAATGCCCAGTGGTTTGGTGTTACGTACAAGGAGGACGCTCCGATCGTGACCGAAAGCATTGCGCGCGTCGTGAGCGAAGGCGCCTACCCGGCAAAGCTCTGGCCGGAGGCCTGATGCACCGGACGATCATAAAAAAAGCGGGTCCTTTCGGCCCGCTTTTTTGCGTTTATCGATTCGTTCAATTCACTTTCACCATGTACACGAACTCGCGGATCTTGTCGACCTGGCGGGTGCGGTCCATGCCTCTCAGCTTCGATGTTGACGGCACCCTGATGGTCTGGGCGCCCGAATCGGACTTCTCGAGTTGAGAGAGGATCGTATAAATGTATTTTGATTTGGTGGCAAACACGACGCCTTCCGCGGACGTCTGGCGGGCGCTGAGAACGCCGATCACCTCGCCGTTGCGGTTGAGGATCGGGCCGCCGCTGTTGCCGGGGTTGGCAGCAATCGCGATCTGGCAGGAGAGGGTATCGCCGTAATGGCCGGTGAGGGCGGCAAGGTAGCCTTCACCATACACGATATCGTTTCGCGGGTAGCCGAGGGTAAAGATGGGCTCCGCGATGTCACCGGTCCTGTTGCGGATCGAGTAGGGGAGCGACGCCGGCGCCTTATACGCATTGTCGTTGATCTTCAGGATGGCGATGTCGCGGGCGTCGTCGACAAAGGCGACTGTGGCCGCGTACTCTTTGCCATCGTTGCTTTGCAGGGCGATCGCTGAGGCGTCTTTAACGACGTGGGCGCTTGTGACAAGATAGCCTTTGGGATCGATGAGGAACCCGGTGCCACCGGTCTTATAGGTCACAGGAGCCTTGGGGTCGGCAACTGTCTTGGGATCGGTACCTATAGCGGACTTGACCTTTTTCAGCTCATTGTCCTGCTGCCGGATCTGGTTGTCCTGCTGCTTCACAACGCGTTTCAGGTAGGCGATATCCTTTTCGCTGGCCGGCTTGTTCGGGGAGACGGTGGAGATGAGAACAGAAATGGCCACGGCCGTAACACCGGCGATCGTAGCGGCGATGGCGGCTGTGCGCTTGTAGCGGTTGAACAGGTAGAAAACGCGCTCCCGTCCTTCGAGGCGCGGCGAAGAGATGCTGCCTTTCTCGGAGAGATCCATATGGATCTCGTTCAGGCTATGCTTCAGCTTGCGTGTCTGGTCGAACCGGCTCAGCTGCTGGAGAAAAAATGTATGCTCCACGACGAGCTGGTCGATCTCCGGGTTTGATTTGCGCAGCCCTTCGAAATAAACGCGCTCGTCGGGGTTCATTCCGCCGCTGATATAGCGTTCGACAGCTTCCAATAATTGTAGATCTTCCATCACTAAGCTTGCGTTTTATATTGCGAAAAGAAAAGTTTCTTCAGTCTCACGAGGCATTTGTATTTCTGGTTCTTCGCGTTGTCCGCGTTCGTATACCCGAATGAGGCCGCGATCTCGTGCATGCCCCGCTTCTGCAGGTAGAACGCTTCCAGGAGGCTTTTGCACGGCTCGCCAAGCCCGGCCATCGCCTTTTCCATCATCGTGAACTCGAGGTCGCGCTTTTCGTGCCCGTCAAGGTCTTCTTCAACTGCTACTGTCTCCTCGTGTCCCTCGCCGATGCTGAACCGGTTCTGGTGCATCAGCCTCTTCAGCCAGAGACGCCTGCTGACCGAGTAGAGGTAGGTCCGGATCTGGCAGTTCAGCTCGAAGGGCCCGCCCGACGCCTTCTCATAGAGGACGATCAGGGCTTCCTGGAAGATGTCTTTCGCGTCATCTACGCTGCCGCTGTTGTTCACCACGAGAGCCTGGACAACGTTGAAATTCTCCTTATAAATGGCCTCGATCGCCTTGCGGTCGTTCTTGGCCAAGCCCTGCAACAATGCCTTCTCGTTCGTCTCTGCCTTCAATATATCTGTTTTAATACGCGGAATTAAAAATAGTAACCCGGCCGTGGTGTTAAAAAAAAACTTTCGGGAGCCCGGGTTACCTTCTTTCGA
>JAQBNP010000284.1 GCA_028288515.1 Flaviaestuariibacter sp.
TGGAGCGCAGCAAAAAGGGACAGGCAAACCAGGGTGTGTTTCATGGACGTGGTTTTACGGATCGGAAATCTGTTTTGAAATAACGAATTCTACTGCGCATTGCCCGCCGGTCTTCGCCGAAATGGCAGGAACAGGCCGTGAACGCCGGGCCGTCCGTCAAGAAAACGGCCGGGCTTTCACTCGAACAGTTATTTTTAATCCTAAACAAGTCATCCTTTATGCGCCATTACCTATTGCCGCTCTCAGCGGCGCTCCTCCTGGTTGCCTGCAACAACGCCGATACCGGCACCGCCGGCGTGACAGACAGCACCACCGCTAAGCCGGACATCCTCGCACTGAACCGGGATACCACGGTCGACCCGTCGCAGGATTTTTTCCTGTATGCCAACGGCGGCTGGATCAAGAAGAATCCGATCCCCGGCGACCAGGGTGCCTGGGGCATCGGCAACCTTGTCAACGAAGAAAACCTGAAACGACTGCGCGAGATCAGCGAGAAGGCAGCATCTGCGCACGCCGCGGCCGGAAGCAACGAGCAAAAGATCGGCGACTTCTGGTCCACCGCCATGGACAGCGCCCGCATCGAGCAACAGGGTCTCCAGCCACTCAAGCCTTACCTCGACAGGATCAATGCGATCGCCGACGTAAAAGGACTTGTCCAGACGTCCGCGTATTTAAAGAAGATCGGTTCCTCCACTCTTTTCAGCGATTATGTCACGCAGGACGATAAGAACAGCGAGGTCATGGCCTACCGCCTGAACCAGGGCGGCATCGGTCTGCCCGAGCGCGAATACTATTTCAAGAACGATTCCGCAACGGTTGCGATCCGCAAAGCATACGTGGCCTATATCGTGAAGCTCCTGACGCTGTCCGGCGAGGACAGCACAAAGGCGCGCGCCGACGCCAGCGCCATCCTTGCCCTGGAAACAAAGCTGGCAACGGCCTCCCGCAAGATCGAGGACCTGCGCGATCCATACCGGAACTATAACAAGATGGCGATCGCCGACCTGCCGAAGCTCTCCGGTACCATTGACTGGTCCGGCTTCATGCGTGAGACCGGCATCACCGGTATCGATTCGGTCATCGTTGGCCAGCCTGAATTTTTCAAGGCCCTCAACACCATCCTCAAATCAACTCCTCTCGACGTCTGGAAAAGCAACCTCCGGTTCAACCTTCTCTCCGATTTTTCGGCCGCCCTCCCGGACGCATACGGCGTTGCTTCATTCGAGTTCAGCCGCCTTCTCAATGGGGCGAAAGAGCGTCGTCCCCGCTGGAAACGCGTGATCAAAAGTGAAGAGGATGCCATGGGCGAAATGCTCGGCCAGCTTTACGTGAAGGAGTTCTTCAACGAAACGGCAAAGAAGCGCTACACAGATATGGTGGAAGCCATTCGTGACGCACTCAGGGACCGCATTGGCCGGCTCGCCTGGATGACGGACAGCACGAAACAAAAAGCATATGTGAAGCTTGCCGCCATGAAGAAGAAGGTCGGTTACCCCGATAAGTGGAAGGATTTTTCTGCCATGAAGGTCGGCACCGAAAGCTATGTGGCAAACCTCGTTTCAGCGAACTCCTGGTGGCATCAATACAATGTCAATAAGCTGGGCAAGCCTGTCGACCGCGACGAGTGGGACATGACGCCGCAGACCTATAACGCCTACTACAACCCGTCGAACAACGAGATCGTTCTTCCTGCCGGCATCTTTACGGTTCCGGGCTACCGTGATGAGGAGCTCGATGACGCGGTCGTCTATGGATACGGAGCGGCATCAACGATCGGCCACGAGATCACGCACGGATTCGATGACGAAGGACGACAGTTCGATGAGAAAGGAAACCTCTCAAGCTGGTGGACGAAAACCGACGAAGCCGAGTTCACAAAGCGCGCGCAGGTCATGGTAAAGCAGTTCAATGAGTACGAGCCCGTGAAAGGCTACCACATCAACGGCAAGGCCACGCTCGGTGAGAACATCGCCGACCTCGGCGGGATCCTGCTTGGCATCGAAGCGTTCAGGAAAACGGAGCAGTACAAGAAGGGCCAGGCCATTTCCGGCCTGACGCCGATGCAGCGGTATTTCATGGGTTACGCCCTCGGGTGGCTTGGTCAGATCAGGCAGGAGCAGCTCCGCAACCGCCTGCTGACGGACGTCCACTCACCGGCGCAATACCGCGTGAACGGACCGTTCGTCGACGTCGATGAATTCTATACGGCCTTCCCGATCAAGCCCGGCACGCCCATGTTCCGCGCCGACAGCCTGCGCGTGAAGATCTGGTAAAGAGCGAAGTAAGAATTCAAAAGTCAAAAAGGCTGTTCGGTAACCGAACAGCCTTTTTTAGTTGACGAACAAACCAAACGTTACTCACTCCGTCAACGACTCCTTTTTGACTTCTGAATTTTGAATTTTGAATTTTGGCTCTTGGCTTTTGAATCCTGGCTCCCGGCCTCCACCCTATTTCTCAAACAGGTCCGTGAACGTCACGCCGAGACCGGGTTTGCCGGATGTATGGACGCTGCCATCGTCGTCGTAGGTCAGTCCCGTGGCAATGTCCTCTGCCAGCAGCAGCGGACCGTCAACATCCACGTGGTCGATCTGTGGCATCAGGTGGGCAATCGCCGCTGAGCCGATGGTGGACTCATTCATGCTTCCCACCATCACCTGCATGCCGCGCTGCCGGGCATCGCGGATCATGCGCAGCGCAGGTGTGATGCCGCTGCATTTTGTCAGCTTGATATTGATGCCGTGGAAATGACCTTCACATTTTTGAACGTCCGATTCGAATACACAGGCTTCGTCGGCGATAAGCGGAAGCGGGGATTTTTCAAACAGCTCCTTCATCCCTTCCCAGTTGTCTTTCGCGAGCGGTTGCTCAATAAACTCGATACCGAGGTGCTGAAAGGCGTCGATCTTTTCCAATGCTTCCCGGGTTGACCAGGCCGCGTTCGCATCGATGCGGATCACGGAATCAGTATGGCGCCGCAAGGCCTCGATGATCTCGATGTCTCGGTCTGTCCCAAGCTTGATCTTGTACACCGGCCAGGGCTTCTCCTTCATTTTCTCGACCATGCGCTCGATGGTATCGATCCCGATGGTGTAATCGGTCACCGGCTGCTTTTCATTGGCCGCCTTCCAGAATTGCTGCAGCGGCCGGCCCTTCATTTTACCGTAAAGATCCCACCCGGCAATGTCCAGGGCGCACACCAGAAAGGGGTTGGCCGGGTAGAGGTGATGGAGGTAATGCCAGTATCGCTCGGGGTCCGTGAAAGCAAACTTTTCAACGAATGGTCGCTTCCTTTCCAGGTCGGCAACCATCTGCTCCACGGTGATATTGTAATATGTGATGGCAGGCGCCTCGCCAAATCCCGCGTGCCCGAGATGTTCGAGCGAAACCACAAGCGAAGGCTGGTGGGTCTTTGTTCCTTTTGAGATCGTGAACGGGTGGCGGAACCTAAGATCGTAGGTTTTGTAGGAAAGCTTCATCAATGAAGGGAATAGAAGATTTTGTAAAACAGGAAGAGCCGGTACCCGATGAGGAGCTGCATGAACAGAGCCCCAATGAGCAGCCCGGCGATGATCGACCAAATCCATTTCGCTTTGTAATAGCGCCGTGCGGCCAGGATGAAATAAACGGAGAGCGCACTCAGGTTGGTCGCCACGGCAATGATTTCGAAGACATCTTCCGAAAAGTGAAAAAAGAGGTTGCTGGGTGTTTCTACAAGAAGGTAAAAGAGTGTGAACTCGAGCAGCACGAACGTGAAGTAGTGCGCTGCAAACACGAGGTGCAGGGTGAACGGCTTGCGCTTCCGGTAGAAAAGAAGGGCGCAGGCAAGCGCAATGAACGGGATGAACAGAAAGATGAAAGCCTTCGACTGGGCCAGCACTTTTTCATTGAACGCTACCTGCACGGTCGCGAGCTGCTCCTTCGTGAAGCGTTGCTGCAGCAAAGCCGCAATCTTCGTGTAGCCGGTGTAATTCTTCAGGGAAATGGCAAAAACATTCATGCCTCCCGACAGGACGAAAAAAAGCAGGTTGCTAACGAAGAAGAGCTGGACCGGCTTCATGTAGGGCACACGCACGCCTTCCTCGAAATGCGTCGTCATCAGGCCTGGGCGAGTGAACAGGGTTTTGAAGCTGCGTATGAATTTATTGTCAAAATGCGTGAACCCTTCAACGCTCTCCTCGATGAAGTGACCCAGCGTAAGGTCGTGGGCGGACCGCTGCTTTTCACCGCAGACGCTGCAAAAGGCCCCGGCAAAGGGCGCGTGGCAAGACGGGCAGACGGGGGCCGCAGTGATTGCCGGCGGGGCTTCCATGATGGTATCGGCGCCTGTACTCATACGCAGTTGTTGCTGCCAAAATACTTAATCCCGCCCGCTCTTCCGGATATAATCTCTGAGCTCTTCGTTGAAATCCGTCTCCTTCAAAAGCTGCTCAAGCGTCAGATGCATGCGGTACCTCCAGTAGTGTTTCGGGTCGGCCGGCTGGTTGATGCGCTCCTCATGCGGGTTGAGGCGACGAAGCGTATCGCTCATGCCGAGCAGGTCCTGGAGCTGGAAGATGCTCCACATGGCCGGCGAGTAGTGGTGCTGCAGCACGATGGCGCGGTTAATCCAGGGCTCACAGAAAAGCGGAGCCTCGCCATGCGACGCAAGGACCGTATTGTAGAAGCGTTGCGTCTTCTCACGGCTCTCTTCCCACCACCCGCGGATCGTGCTCATATCATGTGTCGACGGCGTAATGACCGAGAGGTAGGGCGCTGTGGAAGGATGGAAAAATTCAGTGGCCGGGTTCTTCGGCATCCGCTGGATCTCGAGACTGAGGATGCCGAGATCCCGCATAACGTCGGGCACGCAATGGGGCACCATGCCGAGGTCCTCCCCGCAGATCAGCATATTGGTTGACGCCTTGAGAGCGGGCAGCTTGCGGAGCGCTTCCTCTTTCCAGAAAGCATCCTGCCGGTGGTAGAAATAGTTTACATAGAGCTCCCTGAGCTTGGCTCTCGTCCCCTCATCGAGGCGCTGGAAAGAGGTGGTGCCTTCGATCCCAATGCGGAAATGAAACGCACCGCCGGACGGATCTTCATACAGGAGAACGTTTGAGACCAGATCGAACAACCCTTGCTTCACCGTGTCGTTGTGCGCGCCTTCTTCCTGGGCCTCGAAAAACGCTTCGATCTGGCGCTGGCTGTTATAGCCTTCCAGGAGGTCGTAGCCGCCCCGGTCATTTGCCTGTACGAAATTGTCGCGCACAAACGCTGCTTCGGAACCGAAAAGCTGGTCGAGCACCGCATCGGTGATATACGGCTTGCAATAGCGGTCACGGTCCAGCCAGATGCCACGCTCACCGAACTCGGATGCCTGTACGGGCAACGCCGGGATGAAGCGGCCGAGGATGCCTTCCACGGCTTCCATCGGGATGCTCCAGATGCGGAAGAAACCGAGGATATGATCGATGCGGAATGCGTCGAAATAGTTACTCATCTGCGCGAAGCGCTGCCGCCACCACTGGAAGCCGTCTTCAGCCATGCGCTGCCAGTTGTACGTCGGGAAGCCCCAGTTCTGGCCCTTCACCGCGAAGTCGTCCGGCGGAGCTCCTGCCTGCCAGTTCATATGGTACAGCTCGGGTGACTGCCACGCATCGACGCTGTTGCGGAAGATGCCGATCGGGATATCTCCCTTCAGAGCGATGCCTTTGCGGTGTGCATAATCCACGGCTTCCTTCAATTGCAGGTGCAGGTGGTATTGAACGAAATAATAGAACCGGATATTCTTGTATGCCTTTGACTTCGACGACGCAAGCCGGTCCACCTCGCTTTCTTCGTATACCGCATTGGTCTTCCACTGGCTGAAATCCGACGTGTTGTACCGGTCGCGCAAATAGCAAAAGGCAGCATAGGGCTTGAGCCAATATTGGTTCGCTGCAAAGAAGTCCTTGTAGTCCCCTTCAGCCGTGAACGCGTCCGCGTTCAGGTCATAGAGCTCGCGAAGGATTTGCATTTTGAACCGGATCACCTCTTCGTAATCGAGCTCCGGAAGGCTGTTGAGCTGCTTTTGCTTCTTGCCGATGGAACGCACGGCTGATGCGTATTTCTTGCCCGCAACTTTTTGCAGGTTGATGTAGATCGGGTGCAGGGCGAAGGCGGAAATGGCGGCGTACGGATATGAATCCCGCGCCGTGAATGTTGCCGACGTGT
>JAQBNP010000020.1 GCA_028288515.1 Flaviaestuariibacter sp.
GGCGTATAGAACTGCAGGTAGGGGAAGCGCTGCGCGAAGCACTTCGCGTACTCGGCGAAGTAGGCCGGGAAATCGGGGTTCTGAAAATTGCCGAGCCAGTCGGGCACGCCGAAATGGCACAGGTCGACGATGGGTGTGATCTCCAGCTCACGGAGCTTCGCAAACGTTTCGTCGGTGAAGGACCAGTCGTACTTGCCCGGGGCCACATGGGTCTGGTAATACGCGGGCCCATAGCGAAGGAACTCGATGCCCATGTCCCTGGTGAGGTTGAAGTCGAGCTCCCATTTTTTGTAGTGGCCGCATTTCTCCATCTGGTCGATGCGCTTCGTGCTGCCGTCGGGCAGCATGATGGTGGGGTAGCTGTTCTCGATACCGGTTGCGAACATGAACTTATTGCCGATCATCTGGTACTGTTTCGTTACGAATGAATGCCCGTCTCGGCGAACCACTGCGAAGGTCGTGCCGCGATCGGGGTGGCTGGACACACTGGTTGCCGGGGTGTCTCAGCAGCGGTCCGATCCGGGGCTTTGACCCCTGCTCTTAACATTTCGGTTCGCGGCGATCCGCCCGGATTTCCGTTACTTCGCCGGGCGACATGAAAAAGCTCGACTGGTATATATTGCGCAAGTTCGTGAGCACCTTCTTCTTTTGCATGCTGCTGTTCACCGTCATTGCGGTGGCGGTGGACAGCAGCGAGAAGACGGATGATTTCGTCATGTCCGGGCTCAGCACGAGGCAGATCATCCTCCACTATTATATTGGCTTCGTGCCCTATATCTGGGGCCTTCTTTTCCCCCTGTTCGTCTTCATTGCCGTGATCTTCTTCACCTCCAAAATGGCCATCCGCTCGGAGATCATTGCCACGCTTGCCTGCGGCGTGACCTATAACCGGTGGCTGCGCACCTACCTTGTGGGCGGTGTCTTCTTTGCCGTCGTCCTGTGGCTGGCTGCCCGCTATGTGCTGCCCCGCGCCAACGCCATCCGGTCCGATTTCCAGGCCACCTATATCGACAAGCACAGCGACAACAATGGCGGCGACCACAACAATTCGTATTACCTGCGCACGGACTCCAACAGCTATATCGGGCTGAAGAATTTCGATACCGCATCGAAGACCGGCTATACATTTTTTCTCAACCGCCTGAGCGGCGGGAAGCTCGTCTACAACCTGCGCGCAGAGAGCATCCGGTGGGACACGGCACACCGGAACTGGAAGCTGCTGAACGTCACGGAGCGACAGGTGGAGCGCATGAAGGAAGTCATCACCCAGCGGCCCGAGCAGAACATCAGCCTGAGCTTCACCCCGGAGGCGCTGCGGCGTGACGCGTACCTGAAAGACAACCTGACCACCCCCGAGCTCGTTGCGTATATCAAGGCCGAGGAGCTGCGCGGCAGCGAGGGTGTCAATACGCTGAAGGTGGAGCGCTACCGGCGGACCGCCACGCCCTTTTCGGTGCTCCTGCTGACCATGATCGGCGCGATCGTGGCCGGCCGCAAGACACGTGGCGGGAGCGGCTTTCACCTCGCGATCGGCATCATCATCGCAGTGACGTTCATCCTGTTCGAGCGCTTCTCGTCCGTCTTTTCCGTCAAGGGAAACCTGCACCCGTTCATTGCGGCCTGGATCCCCAACACCCTCTTCCTGTTCATCGGGATCTGGCTGTACCGGAAGGCACCCAAATAAGGAGCAACGATCCAGGACCACTGCGCCGCGGGCCGTCCGCCTTTCTTCCTTAGCCCCTGGCAGCGATCATTTCCGCGGCGACAGGCTGGCTCCGCTCACGATTCACCACTCACCGCTCACAACTCACCATTCACGATTCACGATTGACCATTCCCGTTCCTGCTTTAACTTTAAGCCGTCAAAAAAAATCCTTCATCATATACAGAAAAAAGTAATCAATGGGCATCATCAAAGACAGGTTTAAGGAAAAGGCGGACGCCAAGGGTGTGGAAATCAAGGATCTGCTGAAAGATCATGGAACGAAGGTCATCGGCGAAGTGCAGCTGGCGCAGGTTTTCCAGGGCATGCGTGGCATGACCGGCCTCGTTACCGAAACATCCCTTCTCGACGCGCAGGATGGCATTCGCTTCCGCGGCTACTCCATCCCCGAGCTGCAGGAAAAGCTTCCCAAATATGATGGCGGATCCGAGCCCCTGCCCGAAGGTCTTTTCTACCTCATGCTGGTTGGCGAGCTGCCTACGGAAGAAGATGTGCAGCACCTCACCGCGGTGTGGCAGCGCCGCAGCCATGTCCCCAACCACGTGTTCGCTACGATCGAGGCCCTTCCGGTTTCCACCCACCCGATGACCCAGTTTACGGTTGCGGTAATGGCCCTTCAGACCGAAAGCCAGTTTGCTAAGCGCTATGCCGCCGGCATGAATAAAAAAGACTACTGGGATGCCATGTTCGACGATGCCATGGATCTCATTGCACGCCTGCCGCGGATCGCGGCCTATATCTATCGCCGCAAGTATAAGAACGGCGACCATATCCAGCCGAACGGCCTGCTCGACTGGGCCGGCAATTTTGCCCACATGCTTGGCTACGAGAACGAGGGCTTCAAAGAGCTGATGCGGTTGTACATGACCATTCATGCCGACCATGAGGGCGGCAACGTATCGGCGCACACGACGCATCTGGTTGGCTCGGCGCTCAGCGATGCCTACCAGAGTTTCGCGGCCGGCCTGAATGGGCTGGCGGGACCGCTCCACGGCCTGGCCAACCAGGAAGTGATCAAGTGGATCTTCGAAATGCGGGAGGAGCTGCAGACGGAGTCACCAACGGGCGAGCAGATCGCCGATTATGTTCAGCGCACGCTCAGCGCGGGCAAGGTCGTGCCGGGATACGGGCATGCAGTGCTGCGTAAGACGGATCCGCGGTTCACGGCTCAGATGGAGTTCGGCAAGAAGCATATGCCCGACGATCCGCTGGTGCAGACAATCTGGACGGTCTATGAGACGGTACCGCCGATCCTGCAGTCGCTTGGAAAGATCAAGAATCCCTGGCCGAACGTGGATGCGCACAGTGGCGCCCTGCTGGTTCATTACGGGATGGTTGAATACGAGTTTTATACGGTGCTGTTTGGCGTCAGCCGCGCGCTGGGTGTGCTTGCCAGCCTGTGCTGGGACCGTGCTCTCGGTTTCCCGCTGGAGCGTCCGAAGTCCATCACCACCGACCTCGTGGCGAAGTGGCTGAAAGGAGAGGACGAGATCTGGGGGGATTGAGGCGGAGCCAGGATTTCAGGATCCAGAATTCAAAAGTCGATATTGAGAATTCGACATTCAATATTCCAATGGGCGCACCGGAGACGGGCGCCCATTTTTTATGACTGAAGCGAAAGGGATCGTTCCATCGCGCGTCCGTGACGAAATGCCATCGGAACATAAGATCCCCTGTCGAGGTCTCCTTTGACGTTTTAATGTTGACTTTTGAATTGCTGAATCCAACTGCCGACCTAAAAGAAATTGTCGAGCGCTTTCAAGCTGATGGGTTTTTCCCAGATGGTCAGCTTCGATCCGTCGAGGTCGGGTGGCATGGTGGGGCGGAATGCGCTGATGAGATGGAAGTGAATGGCGGGGTGGGCCCGGTACATCTCGGGCAGCTTGTCCCAGCCGAGTCCGTCGGGCAGGTTATAATCGATGAATAGGTAATCCGGAACGATCTCGTTGAGTCGCTTCATGCCGTCGGACAGCGTGTGGGCAATGTAGACCTCGTAGTTCTTTCGCAAGAAATACGATTTCATCAGTAAACACAAATCCACCTCATCATCGATGATCAGTACCTTCTTCCTCATTGTCATATGCGTACATCCATTCGGTTAAGTGCCATAATTATTATACCAATCTGGCTGAAAATTAAGGTTTTCCAGACTGCCCTTGCAAATGCACCACCGATTTTTTTGGACGTGCAACGCTTTACCCATTGTTGGGTACACCGGTTTCTTTGGTATGATTATTTAAACTGTACGGTCAGGCATTTATCATTCTTAAATACATTCGTTATGACAGCAAAAACAAAAATGGTTCTGGGTTTGGTTGGCGCCGCCGCCGCCGGTGTAGTAATTGGCTTGTTGCTGGCGCCCGACAAAGGCACCGAGCTTCGTGCGAAGATCTCACAGCGCACGAGTGATTGGACCGATCAGCTGACAGACCTCTTCGCCAACGCGAAAGGAGAGATCTCCAACCTCGCGAAGAAAGGCTCCCAGGCCGCTACGGACGCAGCCGGCACCGTTGCCGACAAGTTCAACAGCGCCAAGGAAAGCTACAGCTAACCTGATTGCAGGAACCGGCCGGCACGCGTCGTCCGGTTCCTTCCTTTACATGTATCCCCGTCAAGCTTATGGAAGAATTAAAACCGAAAGCCGAGTCACTCACGCACAGCATCAGCAATTATCTCGATACGTTCTACAAGCTGGCCCTGGTGAACCTCACCCAGAAGGCCACGAATGTAACCGCCGGCGTCCTGGCGGGCATCACCACCCTGTTCCTGTTCATCCTCACCTTGTTTTTCCTGGGCATGGGCCTGGCCTGGTGGATCGGCGGCCTGATCAATAGCCAGGCAGGTGGGTTCTTTATCGTTGCCGGCATCTTCATCGTGCTGATGGTCGTCATCATCGTGCTGCGCAAGAAGCTTGTATTCCCCGTTCTGAAAAAAGCCATACTGAAAAAAATCTATGAGTAAGAAGATCGCGTCATACGACGACCTCCTGGAAGAGAAGGCGCGGCTGCAGGAGTTGCTGGCCATCCAGCGGGAGACCATCAGCATTAATTTCGGACTGGTCAAGGACGAGATCAAGCCCGTGGCGAGCGGCATCTCGAATGTCTTCATCACGCTGAGCCGCTTCGGCAAGCAGCCGCAACAGTCGCCCCTGGTCTATTTCGGGATCGACCTCGCAACGCAGATGGTCCTTCGACGCTGGCTGAAAATGAAGACGGGATGGTTCACCCGCTCCGTCGTGCCCTTCGTCATACGATACTATGTTTCCAAGCTCGCAGCGGAAAAAGGCAATCCCCTCTGGGAGAAGATCAAGTCCGCTTTCTCCAAGGCGACATCATAACATCAGGCTGCTTTTGCAGCCTTTTTTGCGCCAGCACCAAACGCGGCCGCGGCAGATCGGAACGGTTTTTTCTTTTCCATTGCAGATAAAAAAGCAACGACCATGAATCCAAAAGATCAGCGCCACGATGCCGACTGGCAGCGGACACAGCCCACGTACGACAACCCGGCCGATGCAACGCCGCGCCGCGAAGGCGGTGATGATGCGCTGGCCGAGGCATCGCCCACCGACCCGGCCGACGACCAGAAGGTGCTGGTCAACGATCCCCGGAAAGCAACCGATTCGACAACGCAGGATACGGACAGCAAGGACGAGGGCGACCCCGACGGGAAGCTGGCGGACTGACAGCGGGTATCCGGAAATGAGTGCCCCCGGCAGTGAGGGTTTCGAGGTGGATGTGATGTACGGTGCCGGGGGTTTATTCACCATTGACTATTCACTATTGACTATTCCGTTCCCCGCACTAAAAAAGGGCAGATCACTCTGCCCTTTTTTATTTCGTATGTATGACTGTTTAGTCAACCCTTCTAAATCCGCCGGCGATGAGGCTCAGCACAAAAAGAACGAGGAAGATGAAGAAGAGGATCTTAGCGATCGATGCTGCACCGGCAGCGATGCCGCCGAAACCGAAAATGGCTGCGATGATCGCAACTACCAGGAAAATGACTGTCCAACGTAACATAAAAAATGGTTTAAAGAGTTAATAAATTTTCTGAACTATAGACTTAAAGAACCGTACCAAAATGCTTTTTCCGACTAGTCAATTTTTTTCCCAGTTTGTCTTCCGTATGAGGAAAAATATCCACTCGCCGCGTGAAACGCAGGCGGGGCGCGCCTTCCGGAAGATGGTACGGTTTTGTCTTTTACCAAGTCATCAATCACGCTTTGTAAAGACCATTCGTTATGTTGACAAGGGAACTCTCTTCCAGGACAATCGGCGGAAACCACCAGCACGCAGGAACTTTCTGCCCCCAGCCGCCAGCAATGACAATGCGCGAACCCGGACTGAAGAAGGGAGACCCGGCCTCGGCTAGCCGGATGGACAAATGCCCGATCCCGTCATTTTTCGAATACCGGGTCCGGTCAAAGAGTTATGAGATCCTGTAAGAGAACCATATCGAATTCGTAAGAGGACGTGACCCGCGGCGGTCGCGTTTTGTTTTTTCAGAACCTCTACGGTTGGGGAAATTGTTTCCCACAATCCGGGCGAATTTCTGCCTGTCCACAAGCTCTGCCACAGATTATTCGAAAGTTTCATCCCTAACTCCTTGAAAATGAATGTTTTTCCCAAGCCGGGATTTTTGGTTCTACAGTTGCGATAAGGTAGTGACACGCCAAAATCGACCACGAATGATGAATCAAGGATTAGCTCAGAAACAACGGCTGAAGATTTTGCCGCAACAGATTCAACTGCTTAACTTCTTCCACCTCAATACCCTCGAGCTGGAGCAGCGGATCCAGCAGGAACTCGAAGAGAACCCGCTCCTGGAAGATCAGAAAAGTGAGCTTGACACATCGATCGACAAGTTCAACAAAGACTCTGTCCAGGACTACCAGGACTGGGAAGAATATGGCTACAACGACGTCCCCGACTACAAGACGGAATACAACAATTATATCCACGACGAGAAGGTGCCGGAGCGCCCGATCACAAACGGGTTCGACTACCGCAAGATCCTGAAGGAGCAATACAAGGTTGCCTGCGAAAGCGAGAAGGAAGCGGAGATCGCCGAGTTCATCATCGACTCCTTTAATGACCACGGCCTCCTCGAGCAGGATGTCGAAGCCCTGGCCGAAGACTATTCCTTCAAGCATAACAAATGGATCGAGCCGGAGCTGATCGGCGACGTCCTGAAAAAGATCCAGACGCTGGAGCCCGTTGGCGTCGGCGCGCGGAATATCCGCGAGTGCCTCCTGATCCAGCTCGGTCGCATGAATGCGAAGCGCCCCGATGTCCGGATGGCCGTTCGTCTTCTCGAAAGCCATTTTACGGACCTGCACAACCGCAACATGGACAAGATCAAGCACCACCTCAAGATCGACGATGAGGAGCTGAAGATCGTCCTGCAGCTGATCTCAACGCTGAAAATGAAGCCGGTCTGCGAGCAGGAAGATGCGATCGTGGTGAACAAGACCATCCTTCCCGATTTCATCATTACCCAAAGCGGAGAGGAGCTGGATGTGCAGCTCTATCGCAACCGCTCCGAAAGCCTCAGCATCAACACGTCCTGGAAGCAGATGGCCGAAGGCCCCAAGGGCGTTAATACCGACAAGTCGGCGATCCAGTACCTGAAGAATAAGCTGCAGTCCGCGCAATGGTTCGTCAATGCCGTTCAGCAGCGCGAGGCCACCATGCTCAAGATCATGAAGTCCATCGTGCAGCTCCAGTACCAGTATTTCCTCACGGGAGACATCAACCTTCTCCAGCCGATGATCCTCAAGAACGTGGCAGAGATGGTTGGCGTGGATATTTCAACGGTATCGCGGATCACCTGCAACAAGTACGTGGAAACGCCGTTCGGCCTCCTCCTGCTGAAGGATCTGTTTACGGAAGGCATTGCCAACGAGAAAGGACAGGTGATCTCGAACAAGGTGATCCAGTCCGCCATCGAGGAGGTCATTGAAAGCGAGGACAAGCACAACCCATACACCGACCAGCAGCTGGTCAATATTCTTTCGGAAAAGGGCTTTTCGGTTGCACGCCGCACCGTGGCCAAGTACCGCGAGCAGCTGCAGATCCCGGTCTCCCACGTGCGTGGCTTGTGGGCCTAAAGGATTACATTTAATTTCGAACATCATTACGAACCAATAAAACGACAAGAATTCACATGCAGAAAATCCTAATCATCGACGACGACAGAGATATGTGCCTTTTGCTGAAACGGTTCCTCACCCGTCACGGGTTCGAGGTGCTGGAAGCTTACAGCGGCAAGAAGGCCCTGGAACTCCTTGAAACCGTCCAGCCCGACCTCGTCATGTGCGACTTTCGCCTCGAGGACATGGAGGGCAATGTTCTCCTCGTGAAGATCAAGGACATCTACCCGCAGGTTCCCGTGATCATCATCACCGGCTACAGCGATATCAAGATCGCCGTAGAGGTCATGAAAATGGGCGCCTATGATTATATTACCAAGCCTCTCTTCCCGGACGAGATCCTCATCACCATCCGCAAAGCGCTGGAAGCGGCGTCCTCGCAGGATACGGGCGCCGTTCACGTCGAGAAGGCACGCCCTGCGGCGGCTCCGGCAGCGGCTTCATCGTCATCCGCTCCCGCGAGCCAATCGTCGTCTCCCGCTTCGTCTGAAGGAAGCGAAGGCAGCGGCCAGCTCGTTCGCTCCGGCGAATACGTCTTCGGCGATACGCCGGTCTTCCGCCAGCTTCTCCAGCAGATCAACCTGGTGGGCCCCACCAATTATTCCGTCATCATCTACGGCGAGAGCGGTTCCGGTAAGGAAGCCATCGCCCAGGAGATCCATAAGCGCAGCAAGCGCAAAGGGAAGCCGTTCATCGCCATCGACTGCGGCGCCCTGTCCAAAGAGCTGGCAGGCAGCGAGCTGTTCGGTCACGAAAAGGGATCTTTCACCGGCGCCCTCAACCAGAAAACGGGTAGCTTCGAGCTTGCCAACGGCGGCACGATCTTCCTCGATGAGGTCGCGAACCTTTCCTACGATATCCAGATCTCCCTGCTCCGCGTGGTGCAGGAGCGCAAGATGCGCCGCGTCGGTGGCGTGAAGGACATCGAGCTCGACGTCCGCATCATCATCGCCTCCAACGAAAAGCTGTGGGACGCCGCCCGTAAAGGAAAGTTCCGCGAGGATCTGTATCATCGCTTCAACGAGTTCAGCATCGACGTGCCGCCGCTGCGCCAGCGCCCCGACGACATCATGCTGTTCGCCAACCATTTCCTCCAGATCACCAACGACGAGCTCGGTAAGAATCTCCGCCGCTTCTCTCCCGAGGTGGAAAGCATCTTCCGCAGCTATGTATGGTACGGCAACCTGCGCGAGCTGAAGAATGTGATCAAGCGCGCCACCCTTCTGAGCGATGGCGAGCAGGTGGAAGCCACTTCGCTTCCCTTCGAGATCTCGCACTACAACAAGCTGCAGTTCGATGCCGCGCCGGATCCAAACCAACGGAGCTATTTCCCGCCACTGCAGGCATCGCAGCCGATCGAGGACGACGCGTCCGACATGCCCGCCCGCCCGCTTTCGGAAACAACGCTGAAGGGCGCCAGCATCGACGCCGAGTACGACATGATCCTCAAGGCGCTGAAGAAGGTGAACTTCAACAAGAGCAAGGCGGCCAAGCTTCTCAACATCGACCGCAAGACGCTTTACAACAAGATGAAGCAATACCAGGAATTCAATAACCAATAGATATGAACCAGACCACCCTGACACCGGCTCCCCCGCAAGGGGCGCCGGGGGTGACCGGTGCAACGTCGGTTGTCGATCTCAATACGGTCCTGCAAACGGTGCTTGAACACCGGCAGGAAAAGCTCCACGGCCTGCAGGCCATCCTGCGGTGCGACAGGCTGCCCGTGGTGCACGGCGAGGAGCCAGCCTGGCTCGTGATGCTGACGCGGCTCACGGATATCGTCCTGGACCGCCCACCCGTGGCCAGCAAGCTGTTTCTCTATATCAGGTGCGAGCCCGAAAAAGGGTCGCCTGAAGAAAGCGAGCGCCGGTACGCCATCTCCTTTCATACCAACTGCTCCAGCGACAGCAGCCTGGAGATCCACCACGCCGCCGCCCTGCAGGAATGTGGCGCTGTCTGCCACGCCGCCGGCGGCACATTCAGTTACTACTTCCTGTCCCCATCCCGATGCCTCTTCACTTTAACCATTCCCGGTAAGATTTCATAAGATGCCTGCTGACAAACCCACCCGCATACTGATCATCGATGATGACGAGGACGATTATTTCATTACATCGGAATACCTGCGCCAGATCGAAGGCCATAACTTAAGCATCCACTGGTGCTACAAGTTTGCCGACGCCGTTGACCATGCGCGCAACCGCAACTTCGATATCTATTTCGTTGACTACCGCCTGGGCGCCAAAACCGGCCTCGACTTCCTCAAGGAAGCGATCCGGCTGGGTTGCGAGGAGCCGATCATTCTCCTGACGGGCAAAGGCAACAAAGAGATCGATATCGAAGCCATGCAAGTGGGGGCGACAGACTACCTCATCAAGACGGACCTGAATGCCGATAAGCTGGAGCGCTGCATCCGCTATGCGCTGGAGCGGACCTCCTACCTCAAAGCGTTGCGGGCAAACGAAAAGAAATACCGCAGCATCTTCGAGCTGTCGAAAGATGCTGTGTTCATTGCCGAGCGTAACCTGCGGTTTGTCGACATCAATGCCGCAACATCGGAGCTTCTGGGCTATGATGTTGCGGAGCTGAAGGACCTGACCGTCTATGACCTCATTGCAGACGAGGCCGACAAAATGCTTCTCGAGAAAAAGATGGGCAGCGAGGGCGAAGTGAACGACCTGGAAATCGAGGTGACCACAAAATCCGGCGACCGCAAGATCTGCATCTTCACGCTGACGGCGCCACTCGACGCGACCGGCCAGCTGAATTACCAGGGCCTCATGCACGATATCACCAACATGAGACGGGCCGAGAAGGCCAACCTCATGGTAGAGAAACTGGGAGCGGCGGGCCGCCTCGTCCGGACGCTCGCACACGAAGTACGCAACCCGCTGAACAATATCAATATGTCCGTCGAGCAGTTGATCGGCGAGCCGGCGGCCAACGACGAGTCAACTCTTTTTCTGGACATCATCCAGCGCAACAGCAAGCGCATCGGAGATCTCATCACAGAGCTGCTGGACTCGAGCCGGCCAACCGAGCTCACGTTCGAGCGCTGCACGCTCCAGGGGATCATGGACGAAAGCATTGCCGAAGCGCTCGACCGCATCACGCTGCAGCATATCAACCTCCAGATCCGCTACGTGGACGAGGCATGCCCGCTCATGGCCAATAAAGAGAAGCTGAAGATCGCGTTCCTGAATATCATCATCAACGGTGTCGAGGCCATGCCCAACAGCGGGTCGGGCGTGCTGCAGATCGATATCGAATCAACGGGCAGCCTGCACACGGTGATCATCCGCGACAACGGGTGCGGCATCCCCGAAGAGAATATCTCCCGGCTGTTCGAGCCCTACTATACGTCGAAAAGAAATGGGATGGGACTGGGCCTCGCGGCCACGCTGAACATCCTGCAGTCACACAAGGCACAGATCGACGTCACCTCGGTGGTGAACCAGGGAACGACGTTCACGATCGCGTTCCCTTCAGCCTGATCACATGCGGACGGTCTTGCTCATCGCGTAGTACATCAGGCCGCCGAGCGGCGGAACGACGACGACGAGGATGACCCAGAGAACGCGGCTTTGAGACGCGTTGTTCTGGTGACGAAAAACGTCGATGATGGACCAGATCCAATGGATGCCGCCCAGCGCAAGGCTGGCGAGCAGCACGTAATCTGCATAATGATGCTGGCCTTTATACATGAGCGCGCCGATGATGAGGAGCGCGAGGCTGACAAGTCCCAGGATGAAATTCGGATGTGTCGTCTGTTTCATAACTGTCCGTTTAAAGTCCGCTCGAAAACAATTCGTTCCGCTTCAAGCAGCTAAAAATCTATGCCATTTCCGCGTGGGTCCAGGCAGAGTACGGCCGGTCAGGTATCGAGATAAGACGTTGGGACCTCGCGCGATTCCTTCTTGATGATGAATACGGCGGTCTCTTTTGGCCGGATGCCGGCCCCGGCCTGCAGGGCGTACATCTTCGTGAATTCCGCCCCGAAATACAGGATGATGGAGCTGTAATAGATCCAGACGAGAAGGATGATAATGGCGGCAGCGGTGCCGTACGTGAGGCCGAAATTTGCTTTGCCTAAATAGAAGCCGATGGCGAGCTTGCCGATGAGGAAGAGGGCGGCTGTCAGCATGGCGCCCATGAATGCGTCCCGCCATGAAATGATCGCATCCGGCAGCACCTTGAAGATGATGGCGAAGAGCCCGGTGATCACAACGAGGATGACCAGGGAGTTGACGAGCGTGAAGATCGTCACGGTGTAGTCGGACAGAAGGCGGCTCAGCCGCTCGCTTAAGAGTTCCAGCAGGGCGTTGATGATCAGGGACACCAAAAGGACGAAGCCCATACCCACCACCAGCGAAAAAGAAAGGAGACGGTTGCTGAGAAATTTCAGCCAGCTCTTTTTGGGCTTTGCTTTCACCGACCAGATATAGTTGATCGAGTCCTGCATCTCTGTGAACACGCCGGTGGCGCCGATGATGAGGATGATGGTGCCGATCACCGCGCCGGCGGTTGTGGTGCCGGAGTGCTGGATGTTGGCGATGATGGCCTGCACCTGCTCGGCGGCGTCCTTGCCCAGCAGCTTGTACATCTCTCCATAGACCTTCACCTGCACACGGTCCTTCTGGAAAAAGATCCCCGCCAGCGAGATGATGATGATCAGGAGCGGGCCCAGCGCGAACACGGTATAATAGCTCAGCGCGGCACTCAGCTTGAAGCAATTGTCCGTGATAAATCCCTGCGCCGTATGACTGAATAGCCTGCCTACTTTCTTAACTCGCCACATAATGTAATGTTACGCTTTCCTGGAGAAATGGATGCCGCCCCCTGCTTGCCGGCCACGCGAAGATCGTGGGGAAATGGCCACAAGGCTTTTACTGCCCGTCTTCCGGACCGCTTCGCCGGCGGCCGACGGTCTGGCAAACTTTTTTTAGTACTGATGAAAAGAAAGAACATGAGAAGCTTGTTGTACATCATTGCCGTCGTCCTGATCATTGGCTGGTTGCTGGGCGTATTCGTCTACAGCGCCACGGGCCTGATTCATATCCTGATCGTGCTGGCGGTGATCGCGCTGCTGCTTGGCATCATCCGGCGCGCCTGAGTCCCGATCTGATTTTTCTCTTATACACGGTCCATTCTATCAGCAAGGCCGCAGTTCTCTACTGTGGCCACTTTTTTTGCCGTGTGGATCCGGGTGGCATCAGGCAACTTGCGCAAGAGGGGCGAGCAGGGCGGAGCAATTCCGGCAGATCGACGCACAGGCCTGGAACCGGTCGTCGACATAGCGGCCGCAGACCTCGGCGCATTCTTCGCAAAGACCGACGCAAAGAAGCGCAAGGCTTCCAAGATGGAGCCCGCCGGAGCGCAGCGCCTCCATGGTACCGAGGCAGACATTCGCGCACTCGTCGATGACGCTCACTGTGCGGCTTGAATACGCGACCCCGTTGTGGGAGAGCGTGAGAAGAAGGCTTTCGCAGTGCATCCACGTTTCGGTGCAGGCGTTGAGGTGATGGACAGAGGCGTTCATGACGATTCGTTCGTTTTTTTCTTGTGAAACTGCTCGACATCTCTCATAAATGCGGACACGTCTCCGCTCATGTAAATGCCGTATGCGTCCGTGAGAGTTCCCTTCACGCCATCAATGGTTTCCATCACGTAGAGGACAGCCTCATCGTCCGGGTTGGACGTTCCTTCGAACCGGAAGAAATTCACCACTTCCACTTCGGCAGGCGTGTAGATACGGTCGTGAGCGGCGGAGTGCAACCCTTCCTCCGTCACGGTAAAGTCCTCCGTGTATCCTTCTTCCACAACCTTGTTGAGGCAGGTGACGAGGCTTTTCATGTAGGGCTGGGGGTTGTTCTCATTGACGATCATCTGCAGCGTTTCGGTAGAGAAGGAAAATACTCTGCCAGAAATCCTAAACGGAAGAGCCTGGGTTGCTGCGTAGCCTTTTCCCCAAAAGATGAGGCCGGTGATTGCACCGGCCTCGCTTTTCTGTCTATCGATGTGAATGTTCAACTTGCAGCGCGCTCGAGGTCGCGAAGACGCTTCACCTCGTCATGGCCTACGCGGAGCTGGGTCTTCTGGCGAACCAGCAGGTCGCGCAGCGTCGGCTCCAGCGTCTCGTCTGTATTGAGGGCCATATCGTATGCTTTCTGCGCGGCATCTTCACCAAACTCGCAGTTCTCCAAAACCGTCTTCCTGTCCTTACCGGTAACAACGGCCTTGAGGTCCATCCAAACACGGTAGATCTTGCCAGAGTTGGTTGTTCCGTTTGAAGGCTCCCCGCCCAGGCGCGTCACTTCCGTCGTCAGCTCGGAGCGGTACTGGTTGCTTTCGCTGATGTAGCGGGTGAACAGCGGGCGCAGGTCCTCGTTTTCTTCCTTCAGCTCGTCAATGGCTTTCTGGTAGCCCACAATGCGATCGTTGTTGATCTCGATGAGATCGTTCAGAATGCCGGTTATCTTTTCGTTGTTTGCCATGATCGTTGTTTGAGAGATGTGCTGAAAAAACCATACCTCAGTTGAAGCCCAGTGTGGGCGGGCGTTCCGGGGCCGGTATGGTATGGAAATTTTGTCCATATGTTGGCCAGTTTTTTTACTAACCCAAAAAACAAAACAAATGGCAACGTATTCAAAAGGTGCCGGCGCCAAGGTAGCGCAGGCAATGCATGAAAAGAAAGAAGGTACGCTGAAGACCGGCTCGGGCAAAAAGGTGACCTCGCGCAAGCAGGCGATCGCTATCGGCCTGTCCGAAGCACGCGAGGCCGGCGCGAAAGTTCCGACCAAGCGCTCCTCAGCAAAGAAAGGAGCGGCGAAGAAAGGAGCTGCAAAAAAGTCGTCCGCCAAAAAAGGCGCAGCTAAAAAATCCTCGACTAAGAATTCCTCGGCGAAAACGGGAGCGGCGAAGAAATCGTCAACGAAGAAATCGTCGGCACGGCCAGGCGGCGCTAAAAAAGCGGCGGCAAAAAAAGGCGGCCGCGCTACCGCGAAGAAGAGCGGCGCAAAGAAAAGCACAGCCCGCAAATAGAATTCTTCATCATAAATCAAATCCCATGGCACAAGCAAACAATGACCGCAACGGTGGTCCGGGGAGAACGTCCAACCAGGGTCGTAAAGAAGGCAGTGGCGGCGAAGCAAAGCAGGCATCGGTAAACACCAGCAGCAGCGGGCGCAGCAGCGGTGCAGGCAGCACCAGCCGCGGTGGCGGCAGCAGCCGGAGCGCTGCCAGCAAAGGCGGAGCGAAACCCACGAATGGGTCGAGCGTACCGAGCCAGAAGGGAAAATAAGGAAGGGCGCTGTAGCCCCGCGTTGCGAGGCTCAACCCTGCTTACACCAGCTCCTTCAGGATCTTCATCAGGACTTTTTCATCCGATGCGAGCCCGGCGAGTTCGTCGGGCTTTTCAATGGCATCGAGCTGCTTCAGGTATTTATCCAGGCTGCGCTCTTCATAGAGGCGGATGAGCCCGGGGTGCACATAATACTTCTTGCAGACGGTGCGTGTGTTGCCCAGCTTTTCGCTGACATTGTCGAGGGCTGCCAGCACGTTCTTCTTCAGGTCCGCATCGGTTTCCGCTCCGCCGGCTACGCGAAACGAACGGAGCGCATTAAGCGTGCCGGCCCAGGTGCGGAAATCCTTTGCGGTAAAGTCTCCGCCGGTCGCTTCCTTGATATAGGCATTCACCTGCCCGGAGTCGATGCTGCGCCGCGTGCCGTCCTCCGTGTAATATTGGAACAACTCCTTGCCTGGGATGTCGCGGCAGGCTTGCACGGCTTTGGCGAG
>JAQBNP010000299.1 GCA_028288515.1 Flaviaestuariibacter sp.
AGGGCAAAAATAGGTGTTTTTCATTTTCCGCCAAACGGAATGTGGAAGGATTTCAAAAAATCAGGCGCCGAAGAGGCCGGACAGGAAGCCCGCTTCCAGTCCCACGTACACGCCGTCCGCCCGCTCCTCCACCGGCCACCGCTTCAGGTAATAGCCCTCCCCACTCACGTTGCGGCCATTGGACGGGCAGAACCGGTAGCGGTGCAGGGGACAGACCACATTGCCACTGCCATCGAGCCAGCCATGCACCAGGGCGCCACCGGCATGCGGGCATTTCGGGGCCACCGCGTGGATACCGTCGGCCCCCTTCACGAGGAGGACGGTGCGGCCGCCTGCCGGCACTTCCGCCAGGTTGTTGGAACCGAACGGGATCTCGGCGATATGTCCGGCGACCCTGACCCAGTTGCGTGGTTTGTCGTTCACTTTGTGGGATTGATTGAGCCGCAAGTAACAAAGAGGATGGCATTTGGATGGAAAAGAATTGCGGGCCAATCGAGGCCATGCCCGCATGCATGCAGGATCCTGTTGGTGTGCCATGTAGGACGCGTCCAGCTCCCGTGCTGGTCCACACTGCGGTGGTCCTCCTGGTGAAGCGCAAGGCACGCTGCCCACGTGAGACATCGCGCAGCGCCGCACTGGAACGGTAGTGACGCGTCGGATGCGACCTGTTGCCGGCGCATGGCGAGGCAAGGTTCACGCGGGCTTGCAGGGCGTGGAAAGTGCCGGTTCCCCTCGTTGCGGGCTCAGCGAGCCGGCAGTGCCGCCCGGTCCTTGCTTTCCGACCGAGTTGAGCCAGGCGTGGCGCCCGGTGCCCGGCTTCGCAAGGACGCAGTACCGAGGTAAACCGGGAATCTGTTGCGTGAGAGGTATGTATCGATGAAGAGGTAACGGGCCTCGGTGTGTTGCAGGGTGGCTTCAGCCTCGGCTCAGAATTGCCCGCTAGCATACGGGCAATCAATCTCTCCGTACATGCCTTCGCTGATCCCCTGTCGAACCATCGCGTTTTTCATCCTACTCTCCTGCGCCGGCAGCGGCGCCAACGCACAGGACAGCTCTCTCACCACCAGCCGCTTTGTGGGCCGGGTGATCGAGGAGCGGCCCGCCCACCGGAAATCCTTTCTTTTCAAAGCGGGCGCCGGCGCAACGTATATCGGCGCCTGCTTCCTGGCGTACAAATTCATCGACCCCGACCTGCAGGAAGACACCCAGGAGAGGCTGACGCCCTTTGAGCAAAGATCCGCGCGGCTGATTAGTCCGTTGGGACTCGGGTCGACAAACTGGATCGCCTGAGGCGCCACGGCGGCGGCCGCCTTCCTGCTGAAAGACAGGAAGCTCCAGGAGACCGTGGCGGTCTGGGCGGGCGGGCTGACGGTCAACGATTTTTTTACGAACCAGCTCAAAGAAGGCTTCCAGCGGCACCTGCCAAACAGCGGCGATGCGTATAACCTTTTCGACGGGCCGGGAGGACCCAAGGTCAACAAGTCGATGCCCTCTGCGCACACGTCCAACGCATTCGCCACCGCCAGTGCTTTTGCCACCGTCTATCAGAACATGAAATGGGTGCCCCCCGTGGCCTACGGCCTTGCCAGCCTCGTTGGCATCTCCCGCATCTATAGCAACGCGCACTGGGCCTCCGATGTGCTGGTGGGTGCCGGCGTGGGCTACCTGTCAACCAAGCTGAGCTACTGGGTCTATGAAAAGGCGAACCGGTGGAACAAGAAGCGAACACGGAAAGCACCCTGATGGGACGATCTGGTAGCCCCAGAATTCAAGGCCGCTCCATCCTGCCCATGCAGAACGTCATTTGAGCGAAGGGTCCTGCCGTACGTCTGTGACGGCTTTTTTCTTCAGCCGCTCCATCATCCAGATGGCGAGGGCAAGCCAGGCCGCGCCATTGCAGAACCCCGCGATGACATCGCTGGCATAGTGCACTCTGAGGTAGACCCTGCTGAACCCGATCAGCAGCGCCAGCAGGACCAGCAGGGCGATCGCCGGGTACCTGGCCACCGGCCGTGCGTCTGACTTCCAGACCAGGTAAACGAGCAGGCCGTAAAAGATAAACCCCGACGTGGCGTGGCCGCTCGGGAAGCTGAAATTCTGTGGCGGGTCGATGACCGGGTTGGGAGGACGCAGGCGATGAAAGCTGATCTTCATGAAATAGTTGACCAGGAAGCCACCAATCCCGATCACCACGATCTCCGCGGCGCGCTTCCAGTTTTTCCGAAGGCAGTAAAACAAGACCGTGCAGCCGTACGCCACCTGCAGAAAGGTGCTCGACGCACAATAGGTGACTGCCTCCATAAAAGCCGTGCGGCGGCTGGTGATGTGGGGCTCCAGCAAGGCGAACACCCTGCCATCGAACACCTGCTCCTTCTCCCACAACACCTCGTGCATCAGGAACACGAAGAACCCAATGGCGCCGATAAAAACCAGCAGGAGCACGACCGCCCAGGCAGAGAGTTTGGGCAGGTATTTTTTCAGGAAGGCAAGGCTGCTCATTTTCTATCTTCTCTTTACGCGTTTGACGATCAGGCAGGCACAACCTCCCCAAGTTGAACCGTGCCCCTTTTCCTGCGGTTGATGATCCGCAGCATGGCCGGCAGAACGATCAGCAGCAACGGCAGTGCCACGATAAAGCCCCCGATGACGGCAATGGCCAGCGGCTGGTGCAGCTCGGCACCGGTGCCGATGCCCAGTGCCAGCGGCATTAGCGCAATGATGGCCCCGAGGGCGGTCATCAGCTTCGGGCGCAGGCGCGTTGAAATGGAATAAACGATGGAGTCGTCGACATTGCCGGTTTGCTGCAGGGACTCGCGGAACTGCAGGTAGGTGAAGATGGCGTTCTCGCCAATGATGCCAACGATCATGATGAGGCCGGTATAGCTTCCCACGTTCAAGGGTGTGCCGGTCAGGTACAGTCCGAGATAGCTGCCGGCAATGCCCAGCACGGCGATCAGCAGGATCAGCAGCGCCACCTTGAAATCCCGGAACAGGAAGAGGATGACACCGAACACCAGGAGGCTTGAGGTGATGAGGATCATCAGCAGCTCATGAAATGATTTCTGCTGCTCTGCATACGAGCCGCCATACTCAATATGGTAGCCTTGCGGCAGGGTGATCTGCGACGCGATCTTTTGCTGGATCTCTTTCATCGTGCTGCCGAGGTCGCGGTTCTCGAGTCGCCCCGTGACGACACCCATGGACTGGAGGTTCTCCCGCTCGATCTCCGCATCGCCGGGATGCACCTCGATGCGGGCCAGGCTCGTGAGTGGCATGAGCTGCCCGGAGGGCAGAAAGACCTGCAGCTTCTTGATGCCTTCCACGCTTTGGGTGGACGTATTCGGGTAGACCATGCGGATGGCGGACAGCTGCTGCCGCTCGAGGATATTGCCTGCCGGTACGCCCTGCAGCCCAAGCTGCACCTGCGTTTGCAAAGCCTGCGGTGTCAGGCCGTATTGCGCCAGCGCTGCGTTGTTGGGTAAGATGGCGACGGAGGGGCCGGAGATCACGATGCCGTTGAAGACATCCGCCGTG
>JAQBNP010000297.1 GCA_028288515.1 Flaviaestuariibacter sp.
CCACATCTTCAAGAAGGGGACATGTAACTATGGCTAAGAAAAAATTAGATCCAATTGATATAGCCGCAAAGCAGCGAGAAGCTGAACAGATTGAAGTTGAGCAAGCTTTTCTAAAAGGTATGACTACTCTCCGCGATCTCATCGCGCCAAGTAGTCTTGAAATTCATTCAAGTCATTTTCGACTCGGTACAAAGTATGGTCGGACGCTCTACGTGTATGGATATCCAAGAGAAATTTATACAGGTTGGCTTAGCTCACTTATTAATATCGATGAAGTTTTAGATATTAGCATGTTTGTCTATCCCGTCGACAGTCAGGTCGTTTTAAATAACCTGCGTAAAAAAGTAACCCAGCTTGAAGCGTCAATGTCTATCAATAGTGAAAAAGGTCGTACTCGTGACCCAGGGATGGAAGCTGCGATGGCGGATGCAGAAGAACTCCGTAATCAGTTACAAGTTGGTGCGGAACGATTCTTTCGGTACGGTCTCTACGTTACCTTGTATGCGGATAGTCTTGATGAACTTAGTTTTGTTCAGCACAAGATAGAGACATTGTTCGGTCAGCAGCTAGTTTTTAGTAAGGTAGCAAGCAGTCAGCAAGAACAGGGGATGAACAGTACAATCCCACAAATGACCGATCAATTACAGATTCGACGGAATATGAATACGGGAGCAATCAGCACCAGTTTCCCTTTTACGAGTGCCGACCTGACGCAGGAAAAAGGCGTCTTATACGGTATTAATATGCACAACAACGGACTTGTCATATTTGACCGTTTCAGTCTTGAAAATGCTAATATGGTTGTCTTTGCTAAATCGGGTGCAGGTAAGTCATTCACGGTTAAACTAGAGGCACTACGCAGCATGATGATCGGATCGGATGTCCTCATTATAGATCCAGAAAATGAGTATCAGAAATTATCTGATGCAGTTGGTGGCAGCTATATACGATTAAGCTTAAATGCTGACACACGTATTAATCCGTTCGATCTTCCTCGTGTTATTGACAGTGAGGAGGCAGATAACGCGCTCCGTGCAAACCTCGTAACACTTCATGGTCTCCTGAGGCTCATGTTAGGCGGTAGTCAAGTTAGTAACGGTGGCACACAGATGATGGTTGGTCTTTCTCCAGCTGAAGAGGCAGATCTTGATCAGGGACTGATCGATACGTACGCCCGAGCTGGTATCACGAGCGACCCGCTCACGCATAACTCACTACCTCCGACAGTATCAGACTTGTACGATACACTCCTCCATATGGGCGGCACAGGTCCAGCACTCGCACAGCGACTTCGCAAATATACTACTGGAACATTTGCCGGAATCTTCAGTCAGCAGAGTAACATTGATATTAATAATCATATGGTCGTCTTCAATATTCGAGACCTCGAAGATGAATTGCGGCCGGTTGCGATGTATATTGTTCTCTCACATATTTGGAACATAACACGCTCAAACCAACGTAAACGAATGCTTATCGTTGACGAAGCGTGGCAGTTAATGAAGTATGACGACTCGGCGAATTTCTTGTTTAGCCTTGCAAAGCGAGCGCGAAAGTATTACCTTGGCCTCACTACAATCTCACAGGATGTTGAAGATTTCATGGGAAGTAAAATGGGTCGAGCTATTGTCGCAAACTCCTCAATGCAGCTTCTTCTTAAACAATCCTCGAGTGCTGTCGATGTCTTATCGGATGTCTTTAAGCTCACTGAAGAAGAAAAGAAACGACTCGCTAATTTCCCAGTTGGGCAAGGCCTTTTCTTTGCAGGGCAAAACCACGTGCATATTCAAATCCAAGCGAGCCCAACGGAACAGAGCCTGATTTCAACTACTCCTATGAGAAACAATAGTCCTCCGCCGTCATCGCAGTCGACAAATAATGGATATATGAGTCCAGGCGAGTATAGTATTAAATAAAGGGAATCTATGGCAACTGGTTACAAAAAAGATCTTGACGAAAAGCAAGCGACGGATGAAAAATACAACCCGTCAGGCGCAGCACGAGATTTATATGGTCGCGAAACCGACGATAGTGTCTTTGATGATATAGAAAAAAATTATCATAAAGATGCAGATAGCTCCCAAGAAAACGCGAATATTTCTAAAGCGAAAAAATCGAGTAATGAAAGCCGAGACGAAGTTAGCCAAAAAGAAGACCTCGGTGGTCGGTGGAAAACAAAGTACACCGGAGGCGACACACCTCAATCATCGAATTCCAAAAATATATTAAAAAACTTCAAGCTCGGTGATTTACGAAAAAAAGGTCCTCTTGGAGCACTGATTGGTCTACTTGTCGCCGGAACTGTAGGTATCGGTGGATTCTTATCGCCAGCTCTACTCGTCGATAATTTTATGAATTTACTGACGAACAACTTTAACGATGCTCATCCGGCATTAACTGTTCGAACTCGCGTTAATATGGCTAATAAAATCAACGATACGCGAAACTCCTTCTCGGAGACATCCGATGGAAAATGTGGAATCCGCTGTAAGCACACAACAATGAGTGACGCGATGGTCAGAAATCTTGAATCAAAAGGGTATAAAGTTACGCCAGATGCGTCGAATGCCAAACATGGAAGACGGATTGTGAATACACTAACACTTCCGAACGGCACAGTCATTCATAATGGCAATGAATTCAAAACGGCGATGCGTGATCCAGTTAATGCGTCCATGTTTAATCATGTTTACAATTCAAAAACTCGTTACTTCCTCAATAGTAAATTCGGATCAATGTTAAAATCGAAACTCGGTATTAATAAAGCTTACAAACTAGCGGGGGATAGTAAAGAGAAATTCAATGCATCGCTTCGTAAATCACTCAATCTACCACCGATTACAGTCGATCCCAATGCACCGACTCAGACACGCGAGGAACGATTACGGGCAAATCCACATTTTGCTTCTGCTATGCGGGCGATCGACGGTATGGGGAAAATTTCAAAACCAACCAACGTTGTCGCTGGTTCCTGTCTTGCAGTGAATACGTCAAAATTGATAACAGCCAGTGTAAAATATGCGAAATATTCCGCCTACGCAGCATTAGCCATGACCTATCTTAATGCCGCAAGTAAAGCCAGAGCAGCCGATGGAGGTGGAATCGATTGGTTGGTTATGAGTGAACTGGGTAATCGGCTGACCTACGTTGACACCAATAAGACAACAGAAGATGGCGAGCCTAATGAACTCTACGGTCTCTCGGCAACTAATTCGTATGGTTATAACGCCGTCGCATACGGAGACTCCGGAAAAATGCCCAACTACGCAAAAGCAGATTCCATGGAAACGTCAGGTATACTCGCAGCACTTGGTGGACTTGCTTTTTTCAGCACGACCGACCCAACAGCAAGAACTGCTGCATCGACGATGTGTCGCGGTGCTGATAGTATCTTTGCTGTATTTATCCAATGCGCACCAACCGCACCGACTGTCATAGGGTATGGCGCTTGTATAGCAGGCGATGTGTTGACTGGAGTTGTTATTGGTGAAGTCCTTGAAGCAGCCCTACCGGTTATCCTTGCCGCTGTTATTGATGCTAATCTGAAGGATATCGATGAAAACACCAAAGGC
>JAQBNP010000135.1 GCA_028288515.1 Flaviaestuariibacter sp.
GAATGTTTCGGCGCTCTCGTAGTATACTCTTACAGGCGGATAAGGGCAATCCGGCTATAATTTTTTGTCCTTGCGTCGATTCATGGTTGAGACAAAAATCTTTTCATTAATTTGGGGCTACCAAACAAAAATTACCAGAATCCATGAAACTGCTTGTTATCAACTCATTGGAATCGATGATGCTGGTCATGTTTTTTTGTAACCTGTTTCTCTTCTTCGTTCTGTTCTCAGTGGGCAGAAAGAAGGCGTACTACCGGTAACATCATCAAATCAAAAAGGGCACTCTACCGGTGCCCTTTTTTTATGCATATGCGGCCGCGCCGTACATCTCCTCGCGAAGCTCTTTCACGCGCTTGTCTGCCAGGTATTCATCGAATGTCATCAGGCGGTCGATGATCCCTTTCGGGGTCAGCTCGATCACGCGGTTGGCAACGGTTTCCATGAATGTATGGTCATGGGACGTGAGAAGAACAATGCCCGGAAAGGTCTGGCAGCCTTCGTTAAAGCTCTGGATGCTCTCGAGGTCAAGGTGGTTTGTCGGCTGGTCGAGAACGATCAGGTTCGGGTTCTGGAGCATCATGCGGCTGATCATGCAGCGCACTTTCTCACCACCGCTCAACACGTTCGTCTTCTTCATGATGTCGTCACCGCTGAACAGCATTTTACCAAGAAAGCCGCGCAGGAAGGGCTCGTCGGCGTCGGTCACATGCTGCGGTACATATTGGCGCAGCCAGTCGATCAGGCTGAGGCCATTCGTGAAGAATTCGTTGTTCTCGATCGGCAGGTAGGCTTTCGTGATCGTCGTGCCCCATTCGAACTTGCCGCCGGCCGCATCCATATTCCCGTTGATGATCTCGAAGAAATTCGTGACGGCAAGAGGGTCCTTGCTTAGGAAAGCGATCTTTTCACCTTTGTTTACACTGAAGGTCGCCTTATCAAACAGCGTTCGGCCGTCAACGGAGGAGCGCAGGTTCTCGACATTGAGGATCTGGTTTCCAACCTCGCGGAGTGGCTGGAAGATGATGCCTGGGTAGCGGCGGTTCGATGGCTCGATCTCCTCGACGTTGAGTTTTTCAAGTGCCTTTTTCCGCGACGTGGCCTGCTTGGATTTTGATGCGTTGGCCGAGAACCGGGCAATGAACTCAATGAGCGCCGCACGCTTCTCTTCCACCTTTTTATTCTTGTCGTTCAGCTGGCGGGCCATCAGTTGTGACGACTCGTACCAGAATGTATAGTTACCGGAGAAGACCTTGATCTTGGCACGGTCGACGTCCGCCACGTGCGTGCAGACGGCGTCGAGAAAGTGACGGTCATGCGATACAACGAGAACGATATTCTCATAATCGGCCAGGAAGTTCTCGAGCCAGCCGATGGTCTCGATGTCAAGTCCGTTCGTCGGCTCATCGAGCAGGAGGATATCGGGGTTTCCGAAGAGGGCCTGCGCCAGGAGCACACGCACTTTCATGTTGGACGGGATCTCCTTCATAAGGCTCTGGTGGAAATTTTCTTTCACACCAAGCTCGTTGAGGAAGGTTGCTGCATCGCTTTCTGCCGTGTAGCCGCCCATCTCTCCGAACTCGGCTTCCAGGTTGCCGGCGCGCATGTAGTCATCCTCCGTCGCGTTCGGGTCGGCGTAGATCGCATCTTTTTCATGCATCACTTTCCACATCTTGTCGTGGCCCATCAGCACGGTGTTGAGAACCGTCACCTCGTCGTAGGCAAACTGGTTTTGCTTCAGTACCGCCATGCGCTCGCCCGGAGTGATGTCGACCTTGCCTTTGTTGGGCTCGATCTCGCCGGAGAGGATCTTGAGAAACGTTGATTTACCGGCGCCGTTAGCCCCGATCACACCGTAGCAGTTGCCTTTAGTGAAGCTGAGGTTCACCTCGTCGAAAAGGACGCGCTTCCCGAAGGAAAGCGTTACATTATTAACTGAGATCATAGTCGTGTTGAAATAAAAGTTTGGGTGCGCGGACCGCCTCGCGCATGCCCTCTTAAAAGCGGGCAAAGGTACAAGATTCGGTCACCTGCGCGTTGATTTTATTCGTTAAGGAAACGTGGTATTTCCCCATCCCCGTTAAACGTCCATGGTTGGGCAGACTCTTATCTTTACGTATGAAAAAGATCCTGACAACCCTGTCTATCCTCACGCTCCTGGCCTGCAATAATGAAGCCTCCACAGCGCCTGCCTCTGCGGATGGGACATCGGTCGCAGATACGGTTCCGGCACAGCCTGCGATCATCGATGATACAGTTCGCCCGGCCGCGCCGGACACGATGCCGGTAGTAGCACCAGCGGCGACGAAGCCATCCAGCCAGGTCAAGGCCACCGCCGGGAAAGGAGTCGCTGCGAAGCCCGTGAAAAAGGATGCCCATATCGACAAGAAAGCCCTGAAAGACGCATCTGACAGCGCGCGGCAGTGATCGTCAGTCGATTGCCGCCTCCGGTGGCTTCTGCACGAGCGGGTCGATCTGCTTCTGGCCCTGCTTCTCAATTGCGCGGATGACCTTCAAAGAGACGACGATCCAAAGCCAGCCCATGGCAAAGCCTGCCAGCACGTCGCTGGTATAATGAACGCGCAGGTAAATGCGGCTGAAGCCAATCAGGAGGATCAGCACGAACAACAGGCCGATCAGCGTCCATTTCAAACGTCTGTCCTTCACCGAATGCCATGTGATGTAGATCAGCAGCCCGTAAAAGGTCATGCTCATCAGTGCGTGACCGCTTGGGAAGCTCAGCCCCTTGGCACTTTGCAGGAGAGGGATGAGTGGCCTCTCGCGACCGAACAGGTTTTTTAAGATAAACATCAGGGCGAGGCTGCTCAAGGCGATCGCCGGTACCCGGATCGAATACCATTTATGCTTCTTGACAAAAAGGAAATACCCAATGAGGAGCAGGTTCGCGGGGATCAGGAACTCATGCTTTCCGAGGAAGGTAATGCCGAGCATGAGCTTATTGTTGAACGGCGTGACGTACTGACCCAGGTAATCGAAAACCTTCTGATCGAAACCGTTGTTCTGCAGGACGAACACGCGCCTGACCAGATAAACGAACACAACGAGCGACAGAACGAAAATAGCCAGGATAACAGACATCTCAACCGAGAGCAGGGCGATCCCCGCCCAGAATTTCTTCACACCTTTTGATACCCGCCTGAACATCAGTAAAGCTACTGCAAACAGCGTGCGAAAATGCCCTGTCCGGATGAAAGCAGGGGTCCCCACAAACGATCCGACGGACGTTGAAACGGCCGGACGGCCGGGCATGTGGCCGGTCGACGATCCCTCAAACCGGCAAGCCCAACCGGATATAAGACTGCAGCCTTCCGCGGTTCGCGGCGAGACTCCTGACGGGTAGAAGCGCCAAAAGCTGCCAGAGGGCTGTGGCAGCAGGTCAGATTCCAGTCGCTTCGGTACAACTGCCATGGTAGAAATACGATAAAAATAGCCGTATTTCCAACCTTGTCCGGGACCGTCAAGGGGTTTACCTTGCCCTCGATGCAGCAGGTCCGTGCCGGCGTTTAGGAATGCCTTCAACTGCTGCCGCGATTTGATATTTTTTGTTTGGAACCCTAATCCGTACCTCTTTTTTTCTCTTTTAAACCTGGATGATGGAACAACCGAAAACACTGATCGACCCGTTTGGACTTGAGGTTGACATTTCGGAAAGCCTCTGCCTTCTGCCACCGGGCGCCCGGTCGGACGAGCTTTATAACGACTATCGCAAGGTGATCGAAAGGCCCGCTTTCGTCATTGACATCCGTGTCGACGATCCCCCCTCACGGTACTATTTTCGGTCGATCGGCTGGAGCGTCCGCCTTCTCATCAGGGCAGTTGCCTCCGATGCCGGATGGCTGGCGTGCGACTGTTCCCGCAACCCGACTGACGCCGAGCTCAATAGCCTGGCCGCGCGCGGCGCGATCCTGTCGCCATTTATGGAATGATCGCAGACCCAGCAACATCCCCCGGAAAAAAACTTCGTTGGCGCCTCATCCTCATCTTTGCAAAAACAGCCCCATTGCGCGCCTTTTATGCACCCTGTCTTCTCCTGCTTTTGTTTGTCCTGTCGGGTTGCGCCGGCAGGGCCCGTTCGTATTTTGTGAGGCTTCCTCTTGTTTCCCTGTCACTCTCTGTTGACAACTCCTTGCGGACGAATGAGATCTATGATCTTCACGGAGCTGTCTTGTCCTGTTCCATCGATTCAACCGGAGTGCGCATCGACGCGAATGGACATGTTCTTTCCAAAGACGCGAGAGATTCGATCCGCACCGCTCGCGGGTATGATGCAATGTTTGTTGAGCAGGGGAAATGGAACCTTTCCACTGCCGCATCGGTCATTATCGTTCCGGACCCCGGCGTGAGCGTTTCGGTTGCGCATGCGCGTGACCCCGCCCTTGTGACCCGCTACCTTCCGTACCCAATTTCCGGAGACACACGCATCACAGAAGTCAGCAGGGACGGACGGCGGTTTCTCCGGTATGCGACCATCGATCGAAAGGGGGTGGAATGCGCCACATATGCCGGCCTTTGCAATGGCAACCTTGTTGCGTATGCCTACCTCACCGACGACAACGAAAAGTCGCGGACCTTTCGCACCATGTGGGAGAACAGCAGGTTTGAAGACTGATGAAAGTGCGGTCGCGTATCACCCCACCCAAATCACAGGAGTTTCTATGTTTTGTAGATCCCGTTCTTGACCGCGTAAATGACGAGGCCCGCCATATTGCGCGCGCCGATCTTGTCAAGCAGCGTGAGGCGGTAGCTTTCGATCGTGCGGGTTGACATACGGAGAAGAGAGGCGATCTCTTTGCTCGAGTATTCGTCGCAGATCAACCCGAGGATCTGCAGCTCTTTTTCGTTGAGGTCGTTCGGCGAGCGTTTTTTGAAGGGGTTGAAATGACTTTCTCCAAACAGCCCGATAAGCTTTTTAGACGTGTGTTTGCAGAAATAGGTCGCGTCATTGGCGACCGTCTCAATGGCTTCCACGATCTCCTCTTTTTGCGCATTCTTCAGCAGGTATCCCTTGGCGCCGGCCTCCATCATTTCCACGATGAGGTGCTCCTCATCGAACATGGAGAGCGCGATGACGGCCACGCCGGGCTGCTCCTTTTGCAGGCGCCGCGTGGCTTCGATGCCGTCGAGGCGGGGCATGCGGATGTCCGTAATAACGACGTCCGGCTTGAGAGAAGCCGTAATGGTCAGCAGCTCTTCACCGTTGGATGCTTCCCCCACGAGCTCGATGCCCGCCTGCTTCTTGAGCATGACACGGAAGCCATCCCGGAAGATCTCGTGATCATCGGCGATCACTACGCGCAACGTCTTTACAGGCTCGGTCATGAAACGGGAATTTGAAAGATATATGATGTGCCTTTGCCTTTCTTGCTTTCGAGGTAGAACTGTCCGTTCATAATCTCGACACGGCTTTTGAGGCTTGTCAGGCCGATGCCGGCATCAGTGGCCAGCTTGCGGTCATAATCGAAGCCGGCGCCATTGTCGGAGGTGGAAAGTACAATATTATTCTTCTGGAGGCTGATGGAAATGTGAAGGCTGGTGGCACCGGCATGCTTGATCGTGTTGTGCACCACTTCCTGGAGTATGCGATACAGGTTGATCGTCTTCTGCTCGCTGATGTAGGGGATCTCGTCCGCATGGTACTGGATCGTCAGCTGGTTGTTGCGGCCGATGAAGTCGACGAATTCTTTGGCCGCTCCTGTAAATCCTTTTCGCAGAAGGGTGTTCGGCATCAGGTCGAATGTGATCTCGCGGATTCGTTTCAGGAGCTCGTCGATATGCTCGCTGGTGCGAACCATTTCAGCCCGGTCTTCCTCGTGTGTGAGCTCGAAGCTGTTCATCTTCATCTTGACAGCAGCCAGAACGGGGCCCAGCTCGTCGTGCAGGTCGTGGGCCATGCGCGAGCGCTCTTTCTCCAGCGTCGTGATCTCGGCCATGATATTTTTCTTGTGCAGCTCCAGGTTGCGCCTTTGCTGGCGGACGATCGACACCAGGAAAAAAACGAGGATGGTGCCCAAAACCGCGCTGGCGATCAGGACTGCAGCATAAATTCTCGTTTCCTGGGCATCCATAATATGGCGATGGCAAAGATGATGTTAGAAAAAATGTTGACGAAATCAGAGATAAAAAAAACTTTGCTGCGGAAGTCGCGGCTGGAGTTGAGACCATAGATCCAGAAGATCTCCACCATGATCTTATAGGTATAGAAAAGGGCGAATCCAACACAGATCAGGAAGGTGGCGTTCCGCAGGAGGCTTCGCTGGTGCGCCACGATCTGCTGGTTGATGATCTGGATGCTGAGGAGTACCGTGAGGAAGGAATAGGCAACGCGGAAGTACGAGTTGAACCGGGTCAGCTGAGACAGGATAAGGTTTTCGCCGATCCAGAAAAGCACCAGGCCAGTTGCGATCAGCAAATAGGGCCGGTTGGCCTTGAACACCCGCCAGCGGTGAAACTGCCACAGGATCAGCAGCGCTTCCACCAGAACGTAGATATTACTGTTGACCGCATTGGTGTGATAGTACCTGATAAAGATATCCGTCAGGATCTCGTTGAGGAGGGCCACCCATACGAGGAGGAGGAAAGGATGATTTTCCCGGCCGATGGCACGGCTCCGGAACACAGCAAACAGCGCCGCCAGCAGGATCGAATAGGCGGAGACCTTTACCAGGACATAATCCATGATCAGGGGTTCAGGGGTGATTCCGGAGGGCAGGTATCGGGGCAGCGGGTCGAGTCCTCGGCAATCTGGCCTTCATCGTCACCCATGGAAAGACGAGCGGCATCGGCCCTGAGCGGAAGGATGTCGCGATCTTCGGCGTCAACGCCAACGATCACCGCGTGCACGAGGTCGCGGTCGTCCATACCGTAATAGATGCGCACTTTCCGGCAGCGGTCCTGCGCAAGAATGCGGTCAAGCGCGTCACGGTCGAAGGTTTCGGAGCGTGGCAGGATATTGCGGCCCTGGTATTCTTCTTTCAGGATCTTGTTGTTCAGGTCGCGGTAGCGCGTGGTCATTTCGATGGCTTTATCGAGGGAGATTTCGTGTGACATAAGTCGTCGGGTTTGGTTTGGATAAGTGGGCAATGTGGCAAAACTTTCCGAATAAAACAACCGTATTAATACGGTTGTTTTATTCGGAGAAAAAGTGTATGCATGAGCTTTAGCGAAAGCGGAAGTAGAGGATGGCCAGGTTAACAGCCAGGCTGACGCCGGCACCAAGCAGGGTCGAGTGCACTTTATCGCGCCGGTTGAGAGGAACAAACAGGGCGGGGATCAGCCCTAAGATCCCAAGGACGAACCCAACGAGGACCCAGGTCCAAAGGATGGTGAAATGCGGATCGGGTTTCTCCTCCATATCAGTAGTTAACCACTTGCTCTTCGATGGCCTGCGGGATCGCGCGCCACTCGTACTGCTGGTTGCGCAGCTGCGGCTCGAATCCCGCTTCGCGGATCGCATCCTGGATTGTTTTGTAGGTGAACCGGTGCGGTGCGCCCGCCGCGCTCACCACGTTTTCCTCGATCATGATCGATCCGAAATCATTGGCGCCGGCATGCAGGCAGATCTGTGCGGTCTGTCGCCCAACGGTCAGCCAGGAGGCCTGAATATTCTTGACGTTCGGCAGCATGATGCGGCTCAGCGCGATCATCCGGATATATTCTTCGGGTGTTGTCAGGTTGTGAACGCCGCGGATCTTCGTCAGCAGCGTGTCCACATCCTGGAATGTCCACGGAATGAAGGCCAGGAAACCCTTGGCGCTCTCCGGCTTGAGCGCATGCACATCCCGGATCCGAACCAGGTGCTCGAACCGCTCGCGGATGGTCTCAACGTGGCCGAACATCATCGTGGCAGACGTCGTGATGTCCAGTTTGTGCGCCTCGTGCATAATGGCGAGCCATTCGTCAGCCCCGCACTTGCCCTTCGAGATGAGGCGCCGCACCCGGTCAACAAGGATTTCCGCGCCGGCGCCGGGAAGGGAGTTCATGCCGGCTTCCTTTAATGCCACCAGGACATCGCGGTGGCTCATTTTCTCGAGCTTGCAAATATGTGCGACCTCGGGCGGCCCGAGTGTGTGCAGCCGGATATCCGGGAATTCCGCCTTGATCGCACGGAACGTGTCGGTGTAGAATTGAAGGCCGAGGCCGGGGTGATGCCCGCCCTGCAGCAGGAGCTGGTCGCCGCCATACCGGATCGTTTCCGTGATCTTCTTCCGGTAGGTGTCCATATCCGTTATATAGGCCTCGGGATGGCCGGGAATGCGGTAGAAATTGCAGAATTTACAGTTGGCAACACACACATTCGTCGTGTTGACGTTGCGGTCGATCTGCCAGGTGACCTTGCCATGCGGCACCTGCTTGCGTCGAAGGAGGTCCGCAACTGCCATCAGCTCGGTCAGGGGCGCTTCCTCAAACAGCTGCACGCCTTCCTCAACGCTCAGAAACCCGAAGGCCAGGGCTTTCTCGTAGATCCCGTCCAGATTCATAGCGCAAATTTACGTCGGGATCGGCGCGCTTGGCCCCCGGCGTTTGTCCCGATGGCGCACAACCGCTATTTTAGTAAATGTTTGGCGGCTGCAACATCCGGGATGTCGCGACTGTCTTTAAACAACGACTGCTTCATGCGACCCATCCTTTTCACGCTATGCCTGATCCTCTCGAACCTTGCCGGCCGCGCGCAGGAGGAGTTCATCTCCCCGGCGCGCTTCCTGACACGTTTCGACTTTCACCAGTTCACGGGCGGGCTGATCGTGCTGCAGGCCCAGCTCGGGGTCTTTCCCGATACGCTCAATTTCGTTCTCGACACCGGCAGCGGGGGCATTTCCCTGGACTCCATGACGACGGAGTATTTTGGCCTGACACCGACACCAACCGACCGCATGATCCGGGGCATCGCCGGCCAGAAGAAGGTGAGCTTCCTTTACAACCAGCGACTCAGTTTTCCATACCTTACCATCGACAGCCTCAATTTCCATGTGGCGGACTACAGTCTTCTCACAGCGGTCTATGGCGAGAAGATCGACGGCATCATCGGCTACTCCATCCTGAGCCGCTATATCATCAAGATCAATTACGACAGCTCCTTCGTGGAGTTCTGGACGAAGGGCTCGATGAAATATCCGCGGGGCGGCTACCTGCTCCGCCCAAACATCGCCAGCCTGCCCGTGCAGACCCTGCGGGTGCGGGATAATGAAACTGTCAACGCCCGATTCCTGTACGACATGGGTGCCGGGCTGAACATGATGCTGACAACCGACTTCGTCCGCGACAGCAGCCTCCTCGGACGGAAACGAAAACTCTACGCAAAGGAGGGCGAAGGCCTCGGCGGCAAGATCGACATGCACATTACGGTCATCAAGGAAGTGAAGCTCGGACCCTACCGGTTTCGCAATGTCCCCACCTATATCTTCGACGACAGCTATAACGTGACGTCGTACCCTTACCTCGGCGGGCTGATCGGAAGCGACCTGCTTCGGCGCTTCAACATCATCCTCAACTATGACCGCCGCGACATCCACCTGATCCCCAATAAGCATTACAATGACGGCTTCGACTATGCGTACAGCGGCATCGAGCTCTACGGAATCAACGGGGAGATCATCGTAGGCGATGTTGCAAAGGACTCGCCGGCCCAGGCATGCGGCGTCAAAGAGGGAGATGTGGTCATCGCGATCGACAAGAACTTCGTCCAGGACCTGCAGCGGATGAAGGCAGCGCTGCAGATGCCGGGAAACAAAGTGACGATGATCGTGCGCCGGGGCACCGAGCTGATCGAATTGAGCCTCCGCGTGAAGAGCATTCTCTGACGCTCGCCAGCCCTGCCGCGCCGGATTGCCGCTTTTGAGATACTTTTACGGCCCCGGAATCGCGTTCCCCGTTCTTCCGGCCAGTTTTATCCATTAAACCCCTTACCCCGTGGTTCAATTTGAACGCTTTACCCTCGCGAATGGCCTGCGCGTGGTGGTCCACCAGGACACCTCGACACCAATGGCCGTTGTCAATGTCATGTACGACGTGGGTGCAAAAGACGAAGACCCTTCCCGTACGGGCTTCGCGCACCTCTTCGAGCACCTGATGTTCGGCGGCTCCGTAAATATTCCCGAATACGACGAGCCACTGCAGATGGCCGGCGGCGAGAACAATGCCTATACGACCAACGACCTGACGAACTACTATATCCAGCTGCCTGCGGAAAACCTCGAGACGGCCTTCTGGCTCGAGAGCGACCGGATGCTGTCACTCGCGTTCACGCCAAAGAGTCTCGACGTGCAGCGCAAAGTGGTCTGCGAGGAGTTCAAGGAGCATTATCTGAACAAGCCTTACGGAGACGTGTGGCTCAGGCTCCGCGACCTGTCCTACCAGGTGCATCCGTACCGGTGGATGACGATCGGGAAGGAACTGGCTCATATCGAGAACGCGCAGCTGCAGGACGTCAAGGACTTTTTCTTTCGCCACTACCGGCCTGTCAATGCCATCCTCGTCGTTGCCGGAAACGTAACGGTGGAGCAGGTTCGGACGCTCGCGGAAAAATGGTTCGGATCGATCGAGCCCGGTGAGCGCTACGAGCGCAGCCTGCCCGCCGAGCCGCGCCAGACCGCTCCCCGGAAGCTCGAGGTTCGGGCAGACGTGCCGCTCGACGCACTCTATAAATGCTGGCATATCTACCCCCGCCTCGATCAGCGCTATTACGTGGCTGACCTCATCACCGAGGTGCTTGGCGGCGGCGGCTCGTCCCGGCTGTACCAGGCGCTTGTGAAGGAGCAGAAGCTGTTCAGCAATATCGAATGCTACCATTTCGGAACGGTCGACGCCGGCCTGCTCACCGTGGAAGGCAAGCTCGTGAAAGGCGTGACCCCGGAAGCCGCGGAAGCTGCCATTGCCGCCGAGCTCGAGAAGCTCAAAGCCGAAAGTATCTCGGCTACCGAGCTGCAGAAAGTAAAGAACAAGACCGAGAGCGCTATTGCGTTCGAGGACATGACCGTGATGAACCGCGCCAACAGCCTGGCCTTCTACGAGCTGCTGGGCGATGCCGGCCTGATGAACTCCGAGCTCGATCGCTATAACCGCGTCACTGTCGATGATATCCGCACCGAGTGCAACGAAATCTTTCAAGAATCAAACAGCAATACCATCTGGTACCTGTCGAAGAACTGACCTTATGCAAACAGCCACGACCCTCGACCGTAAGAACCCGCCCGTGATCAAGGACGCCGTTGAATTTGACCTCAAGCTGAAGCCCTGCCAGCGCTACACGCTGGCTAACGGCGTGGAGGTATACGCCATCGACGCAGGCGCGGAAGACGTGGTGCAGGTGGAATGTGTGTTCTATGCCGGCAACTGGGTCGAGGACAGGAACCTGCTCGCCGCCAGCACGAATTTCCTGTTGAAGAACGGAACCTCCGCAAAGAATGCCTTCCAGATCAACGAGCACTTTGATTTCTTCGGCTCCTACCTGAACCGCAACTGCTACAATGAAACGGCCACCCTCTCTGTCCATACCCTGACCAAGCACCTTCCCGAGCTCCTTCCTGTCATGCGCGAGATGCTGACGGAATCCGTGTTCCCCCAGGCCGAGATCGACACATACAAGCAGAACATGAAGCAGCGCCTGAACGTGAGCCTGAAGAAGGCCGACTTCGTGGCAGGACGCCTCATCGACGCCTACCTCTACGGGCCCACACATCCGTACGGACGCTACAGCAGCTTCGAGGATTTCGATGCGCTGCAGCGAGACGACATCGTTGCCTTCTATGAAAAATATTACGTGAACGGGCGATTCGTCCTGTTCGTTTCCGGCAAGCTGCCGGCAAATCTCTATGAACTTTTGAATGACTCGCTCGGTGGACTGGCAAACGGTGCCATCACGCTGCCAGAACAGGCTTCCGCACCAGCCGGCGAGAAAAAGTACCGCGTGACCAACGACCCGAACGGTGTGCAGGGATCCATCCGGATGGGCATGCCCTTTCCAAACCGACACCATCCCGACTTCCTGAAAGTGCAGGTTCTCAACAACATCTTCGGCGGCTATTTCGGATCGCGCCTCATGAGCAATATCCGCGAGGACAAAGGCTATACGTATGGCATTCACAGCTATCTCGAAAATCATATCGAGCAAAGCGCCTGGGTGATCAGCACCGAGGCAGGCCGCGACGTTTGCGAAGCCACGCTTGGCGAGGTGTACAAAGAAATGGAACGCCTCCGCCAGGAGCCCGTTGACGCAGAGGAACTGCAGCTGGTGCGCAACTATATGATCGGCATTATCCTCGGCGACCTTGACGGACCGTTTCACATCATCAATCGCTGGAAGAACCTGATTCTGAACGGGCTGACGGAGGATTTCTTCTACCAGCAGATGGCTACCATCAAGAACATCGGTGCCGGCGAGCTTCAGGAGCTTGCCAACAAATACCTGCGCCCCGAGAATTTCTATGAGCTTATTGTTGTTTGATGACAGGCAGGAGTGTTAAACAGAGGAGCCGCAACGAACGCTGCGGCTCCTCTGTTCCTGGATGGATCGTTATTGCGAATTCGGGTGGCGGCACACTTTCCAGTAGTGCATGATCAGGCCGATCACTTCCCTGATCCGGTCGATGTTATTCTCCTTCACGAAATAACCCTGCACCATCATTTCGTAGGCTTTTACAACAGCATCGTCTTCGACATTGGTCGTGAGAAAGATAAAGGGAATGCTTTTGCGCCGCAGCTTCTCGTTGTCGTTGATCGCCTGTCGCAGCCGTGTGCCGCTCATAAGGGGCAGGTTCACATCGGAGATGATAATAAAGGGACTGTCGCGCGTGGTGAGAAGATAGTCAAGAACCTGCTGGCCATTGTCGAAAAATTTGAGCTCGTTGGTGATGGAAAGGCTCTTGAAAACTTCACGCAGCACATCGCGGTCGTCGACGTCGTCCTCGGCAATAATGATCGGTCCTTTCCTGCTCATAATACGGAAGTTTCGAATTCGAAATTAAGGCAAAGAATGAAATGGATCGGGGTCGGCTAGGCAACACGCGGGGCGGACACGGGCAGGTTGCTGTAAAGGTGCAGGGGTGCGCCATTCCCGGTCCAGTCGAGCTCCAGCACTTTGCGGAGGCCCATAACCAGCACGGGATAGTGTGCCGGCTTTTTGAAGTGCATGTTGGCGCCGAGGCTATACGCGAGTGCCATTGCGGTCGGGTTGCCGCCATGGCTGTGCAGCACAACGGGAACGGTTCGGAACACCGAGGGCGTCATCAGCGATTCGAGGGTGGCAGCAGGCCTGGTGGGGTCAGTATCGATGCCGAGAAAGATAATGTCGGGTGTGAATGTTTCGAGGATCTCCTGCGCCTGGCCGGCCGTGCGTGCCCAGCACAACCGGGCTTGCGGGGCGGCTTCGCCCAGGGCCTGTTGAAAGAAAACGCCGTCTTCCGCGTTCTCATCGATCAGCAGCACATGTTTTATCGGGGGATTCAGGTTCGTCATGAGGTAGGGCCGCACGCATGGCGGCAGGAGGACAAAAGTAAACCGCGCCGGATGGCGGGAAGGCTTCTTTCCGATAGAACGGCCCAGTAACGGGGTGGAAGGACGCAAGCCTTCGGCAGATGCGGATGCTCGAAAAAATCAGGAGAAAGCGGTGTACCGGCCGTTGATGCAGTATTGCTCGCGGATGCTCTCGGGTTGCTGCCAGTCGAGGTTCAGGATCGTTGACACAGCTTTGGTAAGATCGGAGAAAACGGAGGGCTTGATGAAGAAGAGGTCGGCGCCCATTTCGTAGGCTGTCTGGATATTGGCCGGGCGCGTTGTTGAGGAGAACACAACAACGGGCAGGTGCTTCAGAGAATCGTTGCTCCGGATGGCGATGAGGCATTCAAGGCCGTTCTTGTAGGGCATCTCGAGGTCGAGGAAAAGGAGGTCGGGAACGAAATGGGTCAGAAGATCGAGAAGCTCGTTGCCGTCCTGAACGACCGTCAGCTTGCGGACGGGATCAAGCTCTTCGAATACGCTGTTGAAGAGGAAGCTATCGTCGGAATCATCATCGGCCAGGACGATCGACTTGATGGCGTGCTTGATCTCTTTTTGCGGTTCCGGGTTCATGTGAGGTCGACGGGTTCCTTTTGGTAAAAGTAAAGGATTTCACCGTAAAATTACGGTATGTCATCGGCCGGCCAGCTGTGTGCAGCCACAGGTCTCAGGCGGTCAGCGCGGACGTAAATGGAACGAACTGGTTATTGATAAAATACATCACCGGCGATTGTGCGGCCCGTGTCCAATCCATCCGCAGCGCATGTTCCAGGGCGTTCACCAGGTGGCTCTGGCTGAACGGCTTGACGATGAACAGGTCTGCGCCTTTCTCATAGGATCGGGCAATGTCCGACATCCGGGCAGAGTTGCTGTACACGATCACGCGCATATTGCCGTAGCGGCTGTCCCGGCGGATCTCTTCCAGGCATTCGAGGCCACTTTTTCCAGGAAGCGTAAGATCGAGAAACAGGATGTCGGGAATGGTTTTCTGCAGGTCTTCGAGCAGGTCTTCGCCACTGTGCGCGGAAAAGAAACGGAGCGGCGCATCGACCTTGAGAAGCGCCTTTTCAAACAACAGACAGGCATCTGGATCATCATCCACCAGCATGACCTGCTGAACAAACGGGGAGAGGTGTTTCATATGCGTTGCGAATTGAGAGAATTAAAAAAAATCGTCTCGCCGCAGTCAGGTTGGTTAGCCATTCCAAATTTAATTAGAAAAAACAAAACAAATAATAAAAATTCTTTGAGTGTACGGATGGGCTTCCAGCTCGTCCTTATAACGTGCTCGCTTTAAGGTGTTCTTAGCAATCATTCCCCTATCTTTGCCGGGATACTATACTCCTCTTAGCAGACTCGGTCCCCTTCATTCCGTAAGCCAGTCCAGTCCTTTTTGTGAGCATAGAAAAACTCTAGCTCCGCCTTTTGTGCGTCATGCACAGTTTGCAGTTAGCATTTGAAAGCAACTTAAATTTTTTCGATTTTGACATTTGACCAATTAGGTCTTATTCAGCCTATTTTGAAGGCTCTTAAGACGGAAGGCTATACACAGCCGACACCCATCCAGGAACAATCCATTCCCATCGTTTTAGACGGCCACGATCTTCTCGGCCTTGCCCAGACTGGTACTGGTAAAACGGCCGCCTTCGCCATCCCCATCCTGCAGATCCTGCATAACAATGGAGGCAACAGCAAAGGCTACAAGCATATCCGCGCCCTGATCCTCACCCCGACGCGCGAGCTCGCGGTGCAGATCGATGAAAGCTTCGCTTCGTATGGCCGCCATGTAGGTCTGAAGCACGACGTCATTTATGGCGGCGTATCCCAGTACACCCAAACGGCTTCCCTGCGTAACGGCACCGATATCCTCATTGCCACGCCAGGCCGCCTGATGGACCTCATGAACCAAGGCTACGTTCACCTCGACCATCTCGAGATCTTTGTTCTTGATGAAGCCGACCGCATGCTTGACATGGGCTTTATTACCGACGTGAAAAAGATCATCCGCGAGATCCCCGAGCAGCGCCAGACCCTGTTCTTCTCGGCCACCATGCCGCCTGCGATCTCCGGCCTCGCCGACTCGATCCTCTACAAGCCACAGCGCGTCGAGGTGACACCGGTTTCGTCGACTGCCGAGCGCATCGACCAATCCGTTTACTTCGTTGCCGGCCGCGATAAGAACGCCCTGCTGATGCACCTGATCAATGAGCACCGCATCACGCGCTCGCTTGTTTTCTGCCGCACCAAGCATGGCGCCGACAAGATCGCCAAGGAGCTGAAGAAGAACGGTGTGAACGCAGACGCGATCCACGGTAACAAGACGCAGAATGCCCGGCAGAACGCGCTTCAAAACTTCAAGAACGGACGCCTGAAAGTGCTCGTCGCTACAGATATCGCGGCACGCGGCATCGACATCGACGACCTGACGCACGTAATCAACTACGACCTGCCGAACGTTCCCGAAAGCTATGTACACCGGATCGGCCGTACAGGTCGGGCCGGCGCCAGCGGCATCGCTTTCTCATTCTGCAACGGCGAAGAGCGCGCGTACCTGAAGGACATCAATAAGCTGATCGGCCAGAAGATCCCGGCTGTCGGACATCCGTATGAGATGAGCGCGGAAGCAGCCGCTTCCGAGGCTCCCTCACCGAAGCAGCAGCGCCCGAACGCCAACCGGTCCAACCGCCCGAACGGCAACAACCGCCGGCGTCCGTCTCCGTCGCCCCGCTCGAACTCCTGATCAGATCAATAGAGAGCATAAAAAAAATGCGGCCGTTTCGGTCGCATTTTTTTTATCGGCCACTGGCCGAAAAAAGATCGTGTCATGCACGCAGCTGGTGCAGCTCTTCCTGGATGGTCGTGCTGAGCAGTTCTTCGGTGCTTGTGATCCAGGCCGGGAGCTTGTCGGTCGCCGCTTTCCAGCCGCCGTCCGATGTCCGGGTCATTTGGAAATACACACGAATGCCGCGGTCATCCGGAACGTCCACGTGGTACCTGACCTCGTTATCCTGCGACACCTGGCGGAAATTGAATTCCCGCTGCCGGTCGCCTGCCTTGATGATCCGTGAAAAATATGTGCTCATAGAAGGTCTCTTAATGATGATAAATGAAACGATGAAACGCAGAAAAAGATGCTTTGTTGTGCCGTCACCAATTCGGTTTAAAGGTAGGTTTTTGCAGCGCGAAGCTTTGTTAAAAAAACATGTCGGACCCGTTATTTACCACACGATATACCACGTGCCCTTGTCATCCTTTGCATAACTCAGGCCATTGCTCATCACATGGACTTCCCTGCCGTCCCCGGGGTCCGGATAGGTCTTTACTTCGTACACGCGCACCCCGTTGTTTTCGCGCGTCAGGTAGACGACGAGCGCGTTCAGTGTCGGCTGCACCTCGTGCAGCCATTGCTCATCGCTTTCTTTGACAAATGCCTGGCTCATGGATCGTTGATTCTTCTGCCTGACAAGAAAAAAAATTATGCCTGTTCCCCGAAAACGGAAAAGCCCCGGACACACCGGGGCTTTTTGGGGAAAGTGGTGGCCTGCCTAGTCGGCAACGGGGAGAAATTCTTTGACGCGTGCTTTCCTGGCGGCATCGTTATAAGCGGTTCGCGCTTCGGCAATCCGGTCACGCGCCGAGCCAAGCTGAATGATGTAATTCAAAGACAGGTCGCTCGACGCGGTAAAGCTCGGCTGCACATTTTTGTCGAGCTGGGCAGCCAGCTTTTTCTGCCCGGCGATGAAGGCAGCTCGTTCTGCCGCCGTAGCCGGGTTGGCTTTCGCGAGTGCTTGAACGAGCGACGACATCGCCGTGATCCCCGGGGTTGCCGTTCCATACGACGTGCGGTAAGCCACATAATCCTGAACGATGGCGGCGCGCTTGGCGTACTCGTCCTGCAGGCGCGACCAGGCCACACGCACGTTCTCGAGATAGAGCTGCCGGTACAGGATATCTTTTACGAGATCCGGCGTCGCGGCGACCTTCCATTGGCCATGCTCTTTGCGAAGGGGGATGGTCAGGATCTCGTTCTGCACCACGCAGCTTTCCCCGGCAACGTGCTCGGCGAGATTGGAAGTGGAGAACACGGTAGCAACCTGGTCCTCCATCCTCTTGCTGCGCTCTTCATCGGAGAGGCCCCGTCCCTCGAGCTCCGTGCGGCCCTTTTGGAGCGTGGCTCTCGTGGCATCCGTCGTCATAGCGGCGGCGTCATCGAACTTAAGCGTGTAGAGATCCTTTACGAAGGCGGAAGAAACTTCCTTTGGACTTTTCGCCGTATTGCAGGCAACCAGCAGAACGGTCAGCAACAGCAAGGTCAGAAAGGCGTGTAAAACTCTGCTCATAGTTGGTCATTTATGTGTGATGAATGAATTTCAGAAACACGGAATGAACCTGCGCATGACGACTTTTACGAATCTTTCGAAGAACAAGCCTGGACGGAAAAACCGGGTCATGTGAGTCCCTTACAAGATAGGATTTTTCTCCGAAGAGTCAATGGATGGGACGGGAAAGCGAGCTGCCCGACGCGCACGAAAAAGCCCGGGCTATGCCCGGGCTTTTTCAAAATGCTGGTTCTCAGCTTTTCTTCAGCGTGCCTTTTTTCTTGTCGCGATGGCGGCCGTAGAGATAGCCGGCTCCCGCTCCCACTGCGCCACCAACGATGGCACCCTTGCCTTTTTTCTTCGAAACGATGATGCCGGTGCCTGCACCGACGGCGCCACCGATCACTGCCCCTTTCTTGCGGCTGCTCGTTTGCGCCTGCGCACTGTCAGCCGACGCCACCGTGAGTGCGAAGGCAAGACTCAAAATCCCCATGATCTTTTTCATATGCTTCCATTTTAATTGCGTAGAATCTTTGTATGACTCTTCCAGAATGGGGCCAATTTTTAGCCCCCGTGTAAAAACAGCTTTTGCATTGTGCTGCGGTCATGTCCATACACGTCGTTTCGAAACTGCAACAGGCCGCTGGCGTCGCTCCACACCGTGAAATAGGTGATCGATACAGGCACGGGCCGCGAGACCTTCACCTCCTGCTGCCTGTCTCCCATCATCGCCGTGGCGATCTTCGGCGCATCCCATCCCGATTCTCCCTGCAGAACAAAGGCCGCGAGGCTGTCAGGCCGCGCAACCCGGATACAGCCGTGGCTAAGCGCCCTGTTGCCTTTGTCGAACAGGCTTTTCGCCGGCGTGTCGTGCAGGTAGATGTCGTAGCTGTTGGGGAACAGGAATTTCACACGGCCAAGCGCGTTGTCCCCTCCCGGCAATTGGCGGATGACCGGCACGCTGTCCTTCGACGAAACGACCTCCATATGCCTTTTCTTCAGGTAAGAGGGATCGCTCTTCATGGCCGGCATGATCTCGTTCCGCACGATGCTCGAGGGCACATTCCAGGTCGGGTTGAAGATCACCTGGCTGATGCTGTCGCGGAAGCTTACCGTGCCTGCGCCGTCCTTACCGACCACCACCGGCATGCTCAGCACCTGCTGTCCGCCACGGTAGGCCGCCAGCATGAAAGACGGAATGTTCACCTCGATGTGATCTCCGTCGGTAGGCTCAGCCACCCAGCGAACACGGTTAAGGTTCACAAGGATCTGGGCGATGCGCTGCTCTGCCGGCACGTTAAGCGCCTGGATCAGCGAGTCGGTGGCAATGCCGGTCTCGGCAAGGCCGAACTGGCGTTGCGCCCCACGAACCGCAGCCATAAGCGAATCATTGTAAACTGTGGTTGTATCGGCGCCGTACTGGCGCGTGGCAGCAAGGCGCTTCTTCAGCATTGCAACGGATGGTGCCGACATGCCTTTGCGCAGCGTACCGGACGGCAAGGGCTGCCAGCCGCCTTTTTTCGCTGCATCGTAATAGGTGGCAAGCCCCATGCGAAGGCCCGTGTACACCGGGTTTACCCCGGCTTCAGCCGTATCGGAAGAACGATTCAGGACAGAGTCCGCCCACTGCATCGGGTCAACTTTTTTTGCCGGAACCGCGCGATAGAAATTACTTCGGTTGATCGCGCCGGTTGATTGTGCCGCGGCATATTTGACAAAGGCAGCCGTGATGCCGAGCTCCGTCCGCACTGTCATCGAATCGGTGGCGGCGAGCTGCAGGCTGCCATTCTGCAATAAGGTATCGATGTAGGAATGGAAGCGCTCTTTCCGCTCGCCGTTGTCCGTGTTTTTTCCGTGGAGGGTCCAGAAGCTGCGGGCCTCATCCGTCAGTCCATCCGATGCCAGCCAGGCATAGCCATAGTTGCGGACGAGATAGAAGGAGCGGAGAGACGACGCATCGGAGCCCGGAAGCTTTTCGGCCCGGATAAAATTCTCAACCGCCGCGCTGTCGAGGAAGAGGTCTGAATAGGCGTTTGCTTCATTGATGCTGTTGTCACGGACAAGAGCCGTGGTTTGAGGGCTTGTTGTTTCGGTGGATGTGCTGTCTTTCGTACCGAACCAACCTGCCACACCGTTGCAGGAGGCGCACATCACGGCTGCCATCCCTGCGATCAGGATTCTTTTCATGCTCCAACCCTAACAAACCCTGTGCCCGTACCACAGCAGGCAACGCAAAGACCAGCTTAGCCAATGCGCACCGAGGTCATCGTCAGCGAACCGCCAACGGCCCGGTCGTTGAAGAACGAAACGTCATCGCGGCCGGTACGCAAGCCGAGTGTGTAGAGCAGGGGCAGGTAGTGCTCCGGCGTTGGAATGGCGAGTGCCGCTTCGGGACCGAGCCCGGTGAAGTTGACGAGGTGTTTGTGATCGCCGCTGGCGATGAGGGTCTTGAAGGTATCGTTCAGCTTCAATGCCCAATCGAAGCCGTAGCCAGGCTGGTTGATCCTGTCCCAGGCCACCATCCGCAGGTTGTGTACCATGTTGCCGCTGCCGATGATGAGAACTCCCTTACGGCGCAGGGCGAGCAGCTCCGCAGCCAGCTCATAGTGATACTGCGGGGGCTTTGTATAATCGATGCTGAGCTGCAGCACCGGGATATCGGCCTCGGGGTACATATGCCGGACGATGGTCCAGGTGCCGTGGTCGAGGCCCCAGTCGTGGTCGGCCTCCACGTGCGTGGACCTGATGGCCGCAGCCATATCGAGCGCGATCGACGGGCTGCCCGGCGCGGGGTACTGCACGTCGAAAAGAGCTTGCGGGAAGCCACCGAAATCATGGATGGTGCGGGGGAAATCCATCGCCGTTACACGCGTTCCCCTGCTCAGCCAGTGAGCCGAGACGACGAGCACGGCCGAGGGAGTCGGTATGTCCCTGGCAAGCGATGCCCACTGGCGGCTGAACGCATTGTCCTCGATGCCGTTCATGGGTGATCCGTGGCCGATGAAGAGAACCGGCATCAGCGTGTCGCCGGGTTGCAGAGTGTCTGTAAATCTTTGAAATGCCGATAAGCCTGTCATAGCGGTCATGCCTCCGATCATTGGTTTGATGAATTCCCTCCCGTCGATGTGAGCAGCCGTCCACGCAAAAGGAAGAGCATTGTTTCTTACAGCTTCGCTGCCCTCTTTCTGTCTTCGTAGCCCAGATTCAACAGCGGCTTGAGGGTGTGCCAGGCGAGGGCCGGGAAGAACAGCATGGGCACGGCGAGGCCGGGGAACAGTTCCGGCGCTTCCATGTCCAGTGGCAGCTTGATGGCGAATGCCGCCAGGATGCTCCCAAATGACAGGATGGTGAACAGGAAATTGAAGGCGAGCTCGCCACGCTTTTTCAGTACTGAAATGAGGGCCGTGTAAAGCGTCGCTGCCAGGATGCCGGCGAATGCGCCGGCAGCAAGCAGGAGGGCCGGTGTGAGGATGGTCTTGAAATCGGCCCCCAGCGACGCACCATATACCCGCTGGTAGGCGATGGCGGTGATGCCGGCAAGCAGGCCCGATACGAGCCCGAGGAGAAATGCTTTCTTCATCATACAACTTATTTTTTTGTGACGGGAACAGACACCGCGAGCTTGATCACTTCACCAACCTCGCCGCCGGGTGCGCCGATCCGGAAATCGGTTCGGTTGATCGCGAAGGTCCCGGTGAACAGTCCGCCTGCAGGCGTTTTGCGGAAGGTGAAGGGCAGGCTTGCCTCGCGGGTGATGCCGTGAACGGTGAGGTCGCCGGTGACGAGATAGGCCGCGCCCGACTTCACAAATTTCTTCGACGTGAAGCGGATCGAGGGATACGTCGCCGCATTGAACCAGTCTGCACTTTTTGCATGCTTGTTCTGCAGGCCGTTACCGGTGTTGATCGACGCCACGTCGATCGTAACGTCGAAGCGGGAGGCGGCGGGGTTGGCTTCATCGAACGCAATGGTTCCGCTGAAGGTTTTGAAGATCCCGCTCACCCCGGACGTGGTGAACGCGATGGAATGATTCCGGGCGATGGCCCAGCCGGTCGGCACCGCAAAGGCGAGCAGGGCGCCGAGCAAAAACAGGGACAGCACGGGAAGAATGATCTTTTTCATGGTATGCTTAATTGAAAAGAAGAAAGGAAACCGCCGGGGCGGTCGCCGCTTATTGCTTGCCAAACTCACCGTCGGCTTTGATGCGAACATCGTCGCTCAGCATCGGTGCGGGGAAGCCTGCGCCGATCCCAAACTCGGAACGCTTGATCGTGCCGGTTACCTGGAAGCCTGCCGTAGGTGCCTTGGACATCGGGTTGCTGATCGTTCCGCGGTAGACCAGGTCCATCGTCACGGGGCGCGTTACACCGTGCAGCGTCAGGTTGCCAGTCACCTTATACTTGTTTTTGCCGGCGGGTTTCAGGGCCGTGCTCTTGAACGTCAACGTCGGGAATTTGGCGGCGTCGAAGAAGTCCGGGCTCTGCAGGTGTTTGTCGCGCATGTCGACACTGGTGTTGATGGAGGCGACGTCGGCTGTCAGTTCGAATTTGGCGTCGCTGAAGTCCGCCTTTGATGAAGAAACGGTGACGTCGAAGTTGCGGAACTCACCAGAGATGTCGGAGATGCCGAGGTGTGTAACCGAGAAGCCGAGGCGTGAGTGAGCCTTATCCGATTTCCAGGAGCCGGCGAGGGCAAAGGCGGAGAGGGCGGCGAAAGCGGTAAAGAGGAAAGCGAGCTTTTTCATGTGTATCGATTGTTTTTAAAATAGTGACGAAGGGGTGAGCTGCCCGACTTGCAGTCCTGCGTTGCGCGCGAGGCGGGCGACGACATCGAGTGCGTCGCGCGAGCTGCCCGCCATGTGTACCGTTTCGTCGGGTTGCAGGGTACCGGCAAACGCATCGACAATGGCCGAATGCGGCAGAAGCGATTCGAGCTCGTGGCGGTTGCGAGCCGTTGTGACCACGATCTTGCGGCACGCGACGGGGCGGATCGAATCCACAACAACGGCGTGGTCCGCCGCGGGCAGCGCGAGCACAATGATATCGGCTTCCCAGGCAGCGTCGTAGGAGCACTGCATCGCTTCCACCTGCGCGGCGGGATGAGTTGCCAGGATCTCGGTGACAGCGTCGCCGGCCACGGCCGCCTCTGCATCGCACAGCACGACACGGTCCGCACCGGAGGAAAGCCTGGAGGCCAGGAAGCGGCCTTTAGTGCCGGCGCCGATGATGAGGATTGTTTGCGGGGTATGCATGATCTGGATTGCTGGAGCAAAGCTAGACCGGCAGGGAGGGGTGCGCCGTTGAGGACACGCAAGAAAAAGCATTGATATGGATCAAGGGGGATGGAACTTGAAACCACGAAGCCACCAGGGGCACGAAGGGGCACGAAGGAATTTCGTCGCGGTTTTTCGTTGCCTCTTTGAGCGCTTTGCGTGAACGGTGGTTCCATCTAAAATCGTAAACCGGAAATCAAAAATGTCCCCGCTGTCCCCGTCCCTACCTTTGACCCGATGTATGACCGATTCTTTGAAAAGCTGGCGGAGAAAGTGACGCTGACCGAAGCTGAGAAAGACCTTGTCCGCTCCTTCCTCCAGCCAAAAAAGCTTCGCAGGAAACAGTATCTTTTGCAGGAAGGAGACGTGTCGAAGAATGTTGCCTTCGTTGAGAACGGTATGCTGCGCTCCTATGCCGTGGATGAAAAAGGCGTGGACCGCATCATCCAGTTCGCGCCGGAAGGCTGGTTCGTATCGGATCTCTACAGCCATATTACGGGCGAGCCCTCCGGCCTCAACATCGACGCGCTGGAAGACAGCGAGATCGTGCTCATGAGCCGCGACGCGCGCGACGAGCTCCTGCAGCGCGTGCCGGCCTTCCTGAAGTTTTCGTTCGAGCAAATGCAGAGCGCCTACGTCGCGCTTCAGTGCCGCCTGTATGACCTGAACAACCTCTCAACCGAAGAAAAATACACCAAGCTTCTGCGCACCTATCCCGACATTGTTCAACGCGTGCCGCAACACATGATCGCGTCCTACCTCGGACTTACGCCGGAAACCTTGAGCCGCGTGCGGAAAGGGATGGCTGGACGGAAAGAAAGTGAATAGTCAATCGTGAATAGTCAATGGTGATTGGTGCGTACGGCCGTTTATTGTGTAAGGGCATTCCAAATTTATCAGACTGCCATGCTTGCGCACGTCAGCACCCTTCTCTCACAGTACAACCCCGGAAGAAAAAAACAAGCAGCCCTTCACGCAAAGAGCGCAAAGAGGCAAAGAGGCAAAGTATGCCGCAAAGAAGGTTCGCTTTGTGCTCCTTCGCGCCCTTCGCGTCCTTCGCGTCTTTGTGGTTCAATCCACATTCACGATTCACGATTCACTTTCCTCACACCGCTACCGTCTTCCAACGGCCCTTCCGGAACAGGATATAAGAGGCGATCGTGATCGCCGTTTCGGAAACAGGGATCGCGATGAAGACGCCGAGCGGACCGAGCTCCATGTATTTCGCCAGCAGGTACGCCAGTGGGATCTGGAATGCCCAAAAGCCGAAGAGGTTGATATAGGTAGGCGTCCGCGTGTCGCCGGCACCGTTGAACGCATTCGTCAGAACCATGCCCACACCGTAAAAAATATAGCCGCAGGATACGATCCGCAGCGCCGTCACGGCCACGTCTCGCACACCGGCCTGCACCGCGAACAGCGACACAACGGGCCGTGCGCCCAGAAGGAACAGCAGCATCACCGAGGCCATGAACAAGGTGTTGTATTTAGCCGTTGTGAGCACCGCAGCTTCGGCGCGAGCCGGGTCGCCCGCACCCAGGCTTTGCCCCACCAGCGTCGCCGCCGCATTGGACAGGCCCCAGGCCGGAAGCAGGAAGAACATCAGGATCCGCAGCGCCGTCTGGTAGCCCGCCGATGCCTCGCTGTGGCCGGTTTCCGCTACGAGCTGTGCCAGGAAGATCCAGCTGCAGGAAGCGATGATGAACTGGAGCGTTGCGGGTGAACCCACCTTCACGAGTGAGCGGATCAAGCCCCATTCCAGCACCAGGGAGGATTTCGTAAGCTTCACCACGCCGCGCCCGTTGAACAGGTGATACAGCTGGTACAGCACACCGATGCCGCGCCCAATGCAGGTAGCGACGGCTGCGCCGGTGAGTCCCATTTCCGGCACGGGTCCCAGTCCTTTGACAAGCACCGGGCACAGGATGATATTGCAGATATTGGCAATGGTCAGGCTTTTCATCGCAAGCGATGCATCTCCGGCACCGCGAAAAATGCCGTTGATCAGGAACAGCAGCATGATCACCGTGCTGCTTCCCATCATGATCCGGGTATACGTCGTTCCGATCGCGATGGTCTCCGGCTCCGCGCCCATGAACGACAGGATCCTGTCCGCATAATAAAAGCCCGTTCCGGAAATGACCAGGATCAGGGCCAGCCCCAGCCAGATGGCCTGCATGGCGGTGCGCGATGCGCCCTCGGGATTTTTCTCTCCCACCCGGCGCGCGACCAGCGCCGTGGCCGCCATGGAGGCGCCAATGGCCAACGAGTAGATAACGGTGAGAACGGATTCGGTAAGGCCGACGGTGGAGACGGCGTGCTTGCCCAGCTTGCCGACGAAGAATAGGTCCACCAGGGCAAACACGCTTTCCATGCCCATCTCGATGATCATGGGAATGGCCAGCATGAAGACGGCCTTGCGAAGGCTGCCTTTTGTATAGTCCTGCGTATCGCCCCGGAGGGCCTGCATCAGGAAGGAAAAAACGGATGTGCGCTTAACGGTTGATGATGGTTGATTTGCCATGAGCTCTTTGAAATGAATTGGTCGGAAAAAGGAGCCGCGCGCGTCGGCGCGGATTGACTAGAGGATGAGGCGCCTGCGATCAGCAGGTAAAAGAGAGCTTCATAGACAAACGTATCTGGAGGAGCCAAAAATAGCCGAAACTTTTGAACCGCCAAAAGCCGGTGCGGGGTTACGCGAGCAACTGCAAATAGTGCTGGATGAACTGTTCTTTCTGCTTTCGCCGGTACTGCATGATGAACCGCGGGTGCGGCAGCGGGTGGATGGTGTCGAACCAGTTGAACCGCGCATTCAGCGCCGACAGGTATTTGAAGTTCTTCTCGCCACCGATGCAGAAGCATGTATCGCGATGGACCGGGAACGAAAGCTGGGTTTCGATGCTCTCGATGATAAACGGCTCGACGGTTTCCAGGAGGGCCTTATCATCGTAATAGTTGATATTCTTTCCGTCCTTCACAAAACCGAGCGGACAAACGGAGCCGATGAAGTACCTGCTGTAGAAGGCCTGGGGACCACCATATGCGCGGATCATGTCGTAGATAAATTCGGCCGACAGCTCCGTGCCTTTCGGGAACGGGTGATCGATTCCACAGTCGTCCGTCAGTTGCCGCGCGGCAGTGAAATTCACTCCCGTGACGCCGGCACCGAAGCGGCCCGGGTTGATGCCAAGGAAAAGGCGTCGCTTGTTGCTGTCGGAAAAGAATTTGTCAAGAAAGACGCGGACGGTGGCACGAACCTTCGCATCCTGCTGCGGGTAGAGCCAGTCGATCCCTGCGGGCAGCTTCGGCGGCGGCTGCAGGTTTTTGTAGTAGTCGGTAAGAAGGCGAGCCCATGTCTTCATGTCGCAAAGATGCGCCCCGAAGCATTAGGCGTGATCCGTTGGCTGGGGTCCTGGCCGGGCTTTTTTTCGCCAGCAGATCACCTGCCAGATCACTTCGGCGCTCGCCAGTGTGATCACGGCAAACAGCACCGGCTTGAGGCTTCCGCCTTCGTCGAGGAACGCTGCGCCCATGGCGATGGCATACACGGAAAGGGGCAGCAGCGCCATCATGACCAGTCCGGGCACACCCAGCGGGATGCGGAAAGGCCGGTCCATGCCCGGTGCCTTGATCCGAAAGCGGATCAGCGCAACATATTCGAGAAAAAGGGCAGCCCCGTACAAGGTAATGTCGATGATGAGAAGCTCGCCGAATGTCCACAGGATCATCCCGCTCACAACAACGGAGCAGCAAAGAATGGACACCCAGGGACTGCCGAAGCGAGGGTGGAGGGCGTGCATCTTCGAAGGGAGCAGGCCGTCATCCGCCATGGCTTTGGGGATGCGGCTGACCGACAGCAGCACTGCCGAATAGAGGCCAAGCGCGCTGGCCATGCCACCAATCGCCACGATGGCGCCGAGCCAGTGTCCGGCCGTCGCGCGTCCCAGCAATGGGAAGCCCGTTTCTTCCAGCGCCGCGGCGTCGATGCCTGCATTGACGGCAAGCAAAATCGCAATGAAATAGATGGCGACCACCGCCACGAAGGCAATGGCGATGGATTTCAGGTAGGCCTTCACCGGGCCCTGCACCTCGTCGGCATACGTTGTGACATTGTCCCACCCGATAAAATTCCACATCACCGTATACAGTCCGATGCCGATCGCGGAGAATGGCTTGCCCGAAAGCGTCAGCCGGGGCATGGACAGGTGGCCGCCGTGCTGCCACAGCGAGGTGCCGAGAAGGACGAGGAAGGGCGTGAGCACGATGGCGCTCAAAACCAGCGAGACCTTCCCAACCGGCACGATGCCGAGCAGGTTGATGCCTGCCGAGATCCAGATCACGGCGAGGCAGACGGGAATCTTATACGCTTCGGCGGCTGGAAAGAAGAAGGACAGGTATTGCACAAAGAGAACCGGGTAAATGGCGAGGTCGGCGAAGGTGTAGAGCCAGGTCCACCAGCCCTCATAAAACCCGAAGCGAAGGCCGAGTGCCCGCTTCACCCATTGGTAATAACCACCGGTGACGGGCATGGCGCTGTTCAGCTCGAGGATGGTGAGAATGGTGGGAACGTCCCACAGCAGCGGCGTCACCAGCAAAAGGAGGAGGGCTGCCCCTCCGCCGACCTGGTTAAGGAGCGGCTCCAGGCCGTACGGACCACCCGACACGGTGAGGAAGATGACGGCAGCGAGCTGGATGGCGCGTAGCTTTTTGACGCGGGGAACGACGGCGGTCATGGGACTAAAGATGCCGTGAAGATCGGGAATTACGCTGCGCAAAGGACGCAATGGACGCGCAAAGCTGCGCAAAGGACGCTCCTCTGCGTCTCCTTCTTTGCGTTCCCGGCGCTCTCGGCGTTCCTGTATTCCTTCCCGGAAATCCTCAAAACATCGAAAACGCTGAAAATCCGTCGTTTACAAGCGTGTGCCCGCCAATGGAAATGATTCGGAAGGCATTGTAAACAATTCGGAAGGCATTGGAAACAATTCGAAGACCATTGTAAATGATTCGGAGACCATTGGAAACGATTCGGAGAGCTCTGTAAACGATTCGAAGAGCACTGTAAATGATTCGGAAGGCTCTGTAAACAATTCGAAGAGCATTGTAAATGATTCGGAGAACTCTGTAAACGATTCGGAAGGCACTGTAAACGATTCGGAAGGCACTGGAAACGATTCGGAAGGCACTGTAAACAATTCGAAGAGCACTGTAAACGATTCGAAGAGCATTGAAAACGATTCGGAGAGCTTTGTAAACAATTCTGAAGCCATTGGAAACAATTTGAAGGGCAGTGGAAAATGATTCGGAAGGCACTGTAAACAATTCGAAGAGCATTGGAAACGATTCGAAGACCACTGCAACCAATTCGGAGAGCATCGTATTCCACCTGGAAACATACGGAGACCCCCTGGCCATTTCGCAGATCGACCGTTTCCGGGACCGTCAGCGAAACTGTGTCACGATCGGGGTTACCAGGAGATTGCCATTTTGTCGCCGAACAGGAGTTATCGTTCTTGCGCACGCGCCCTGGTTTGAGTCACCGCTCGCAGCTGCCCCGGTCTTCGGCGTGTCCGGGTGTTCCGTAGCTTGCGCTCCAAATTTCTTTCCATGGCGTTCGATCCCCGGCCCGGTCGCGTGAACCCCCGGCCCTACCTCATCGCGGCGATCATCGCCGTGCTCCTGCTCCTTGTGCTGCTGCTCACCAGGCGCAACCGGCCCGAGGCTCATTCGCCCGTCCCGACCCAACCTGCTGCCGGCCCGCGACCGGCGCGGGCGGAAAAGCAGGTGCCCGCCGTGGTCATCGACCGCCCGGAGATCCCCGGCACCGCCGGCGGCCAGGTCATCCAGCGCGCCGGCTACACGCTGTGCTACGACGAAGCCGCCGAGCAGCCATCCTGGGTTGCCTACGTACTCACCGCAGCCGAGGTCAGGGCAGCGCACCTGCCCCGGACAAACCGGTTCCTCCGCGATCCCAACCTGTCAACAGGCTCAGCGGACGACGCCGATTACGAAGGATCGGGCTATGACCGCGGCCACCTCGCCCCGGCCGAAGACCTTTCCTATTCTGCCGCCACCATGCGGGAGTCATTCTATTACAGCAATATGAGCCCGCAGCTGCCGGCCTTCAACCGCGGCACCTGGAAACGGCTCGAGGAGCTCGTCCGCTATTGGGCGGCGACCTACGACAGCCTCGCGGTCGTGACCGGCCCGGTACTGGCGGCCGGCCTCCCCGTGATCGGCCATAACGCCGTTGCCGTCCCCGCGGCCTACTACAAGGTGGTGCTGCGCTACAGCGCGTCGGGGGTGGAAGCGATCGGCTTTCTTGTTCCCCATGCCGCCTCCGGCTCAAGCCTGCGCACCTTCGCCGTTCCGGTGGACGAGGTCGAGAAACGAACGGGAATCGACTTCTTCCCCCAGCTTCCGGACAGCCTGGAAACCGCTGTGGAAGCCAAACTGGGGGCGGACAGCTGGTTGTGGCGCCGTGTAAAATGAACGGGCCTGGCCTGCGGTGAGTGAGCGGATGTCCTATCTTCGTTAAAACCGCCAGGGCCGGGCTGCTCGCCGCATCCCATTCGCCATGCCATAATTCAGTCCCATGAGCACCGGAACCAACCCCAACAATACCATCGATACCAACCTGCTGCGGCAGATCGCCTTTATCCTCGTGATCCTCTTCCTGGGCATCATCCTCGTTCGGGAGCTCTGGTTCTTTTTCTCCGCTTTTCTCGGCGCCGTTACCTTTTATGTCATCATGCGGAACCGCATGTTCTACCTCGTGGAGCGCCGAGGCTGGAAGCCCGCCAAGGCCGCAACCGTTCTTTTGCTTCTTTCCTTCTTCGTCATCCTTGTGCCGATCGGCCTGCTCGGAAATATTCTTTATTCGAAGGTGAGCTACCTGGCCACCCACTCCGCGGAAACAATGGCATCGCTGAAAAAGCTGGCAGTCCAGGTGAAGGAAAAGGTCGGCTACGACATCATCAATTTCAACGCGATCAACCAGCTTGGTACCCATCTGGCGGCGCTGCTGCCAAAAGTGTTGGGCGTGACGCTGAACACCCTGACGATCATCGCGGCCATGTATTTCATCCTGTTCTTTATGCTCATCAAGGGCCGATCGATGGAAGATGCGCTGTATGAGTACATCCCGCTGAAGGACGGCAACGTGGAGCTGATCGGGCAGGAGGTCAAGACAATGGTGATCGCCAACACGATCGGCATTCCCCTGATCGCCTTCATCCAGGGCGTCGTCGGTTTGATCGGTTACCTCATCATCGGCATCGACGAGCCCTGGCTGTGGTTTGTGGCAACCTGCATCTCGGCCATGCTGCCGGTTGTGGGCGCGGCAGTGGTTTATGTACCGCTGAGCATCATGCTGTTTGCCAAGGGCGATACAGGCCGGGGCCTCGCGATGCTGGCCTGGGGCTTCCTTCTGATCGGCCTTGTCGACAACGTCGTGAGGTTGATGCTGAACAAGAAGCTGGGCGATATCCATCCCCTGATCACCATTTTCGGCGTGATCGTTGGCATCCAGCTCTTCGGTTTTATCGGGCTGATCTTCGGACCGCTGCTGATCTCGCTCTTTTTGCTCCTGCTTCGGATCTATGGAAGCGAGTTCCTGCAAAAAAGAAGGGAAACAAGGCGGGTAAAATAGCCCGCTCACCGTGCCAGGTTAACCTCTGCAACAGATTCTTTTTCAGCACTTTAACATCGGTGTTAAGCTTAGGGTAATGCTTGGGGACTTTCTTGTATACCTGGGGCAGACATACTACATTTGCTCTCGCAACGTTCAATCATCCTGAAACACACGAAAAACCATGAAAAAGACCATCTTACCACTGATCGCCTGCTTTTTGGTGTCCTTCGCGCTTCTGCCAGTTCTGAAAGCCGGAAGTAACACAGGCGCCGCAGTGAACGCCCCTGCTTTCAACGACTCCGCTGCTTCTATCGACAACACAGCCTCTTCAAATTCTGCCGAGGCGGTCGCCAACTCTCTCTATACAACTCTCAACCTGAAAAGCATCGGTCTTTCTTTCGACGCGCTGAAATATGCCCTAAAAGGATACCGCCAGCTGGTTGACAACGGCACCCTCTCGAACGACGAGGTGCTGACCGTGATCGACTTCAGCCAGCCTTCTTCCAAAAAGCGGATGTATATCCTCGATGTGAAGAATAACAAAGTGCTTCTCAATACCTACGTCGCTCATGGCAAGAACACCGGCCTTCAGTATGCCGAGCATTTCTCAAACCGTCCCGAATCGCTGCAGAGCAGCCTTGGCTTCTATGTGACCAAAAGCACATACTCCGGTAAGCACGGCACGTCGCTGCGCCTGGAAGGACTCGAGAAAGGCTGGAACGATCGCGCTGAAGAAAGAGCAGTGGTGGTTCACGGAGCTGAATATATCGGAAGCAGTCGCGCTGATGCCGCTTATATGGGCCGCAGCTGGGGTTGCCCCGCGGTACCACAGTCGCAGGTCGGTACGGTGATCAACCTGATCAAAGGCGGCACTTGCCTCTTCATCTACCATCCGTCTGCCGACTACCTGCAGGAATCGCAGCTTCTCAACTCGTAATACAACCGCTCTGATGATATGGCCTGTCCCGAAAGGACGGGCCTTTTTTATGCCGGTATGGAACGGGGCAACCCGCATAAAAACGCGTCGGCCCGGCCCTGCCACCATTCGCACGCCGTCCGCCGCCGCCCATCCACGGCTTAACGTTATTTAACAACCCGTCACATTGGTTCCGAATAACTTCGTAGCTAATACCAAAGCTTATGTCTCGACTTGTTTTTCTGGCCCTGCTTTTCTGCAGCAGCCTTGCTTACGGTCAAAAGACCCCCGGCATCGTGAAGGGCATCCTGCTCGACGGCACCGCAACAACCAAAGTTCCCCTCGATGACGCCACCGTCTCGATCATGAATGCAAAAGATTCCTCCCTCGTCTCCTTCTCCCTGTCCTCCAACAGCGGCTATTTCGAGATCAAGAACCTGGAGGCCGGATCCTACTACCTCCTTGTGTCCTATGCGGGCTTTGAAACGGTCAAGCGATCCTTCAGCATCAGCGCCGAGAAGCCCGTAGAAGACCTGGCCGAGATCAAAATGGGAAAGGCCTTCCGGACGCTCAACGAGGTTGTGGTCACAGACGTGGCGCCGATCAAGGTCAAGGGAGATACGGTGGAATTCAACGCCGGCTCGTTCAAAACGAAGCCAAATGCAAATGTCGAGGACCTGCTGAAGAAGCTACCCGGCGTTCAGGTGGAAAAAGACGGCACCGTGAAAGCCCAGGGCGAGACCGTGCAAAAAGTATATGTCGACGGAAAGGAGTTTTTCGGGAACGACCCGAAACTTGCCACAAAGAACCTGTCAGCCGATATGGTCGAAAGCGTGCAGGTCTATGATGACATGAGCGAGCAGGCCAAATTCAGCAAGATCGATGACGGCAGCAAATCCAAAGCGATCAATATCAAGCTCAAAAAGGACAAGAAGAACGGTCTCTTCGGCAAGGCTATGGCCGGCTACGGCAGCGACAACCGCTATGATGCCACGCTGAGCCTGAACCGGTTCAAAGGCAACCGGCAGATCTCCCTGATCGGCGCCGCGAACAATGTCAACAAGCAGGGCTTCGCTTTCTCCGACGTGATCTCGTCAATGGGAGGCATGGGCGCCATGATGAATGGCGGTGGCGGCGGAATGGGTGGCGGCAATATGGTGATGGGAAGCCGAACCGGCGGCGGTGGCGGCGCAAGCCCCGTGGGTGGCGCATCAGCGACCGGCATCTCACGCTCCCTCTCCACCGGCCTCAACTACCGCGATGTCTGGAGCCCGAAGATCGACGCCAATGGCAGCCTCTTCTATTCCAACACGCGCAATGAAAAGATCCAGAACAGCCTGCGGCAGACGGCCCTTTCGCCGGATACCACCCTCCTGAACAGCACCAACAGCCGTGGTATCAGCCAGAACAGTAACCTGCGCTTCAACATGCGGATCGAATACCGCATCGACTCCATGAACTCGCTTCTCTATACACCCAGCATGACGATGCAGCGCTCGGAAAGCAACAGCCTCGACAGCTCCCTGGTGAGCACGTCGGCAACAGGTGGCAACCACCTCCTGTCGCGGTCGCTCAACCGCAGCACGAGTGAGCGCAACGGCTATAACCTGAACCAGAACCTCTTGTGGCGCCACCGGTTTGCACGCCCAGGGCGCACCGTGACCCTCGGCTGGACCAACGCGCTGAGCCACAGCAAAGGCGAAGGGAACGCCTTCTCACCGATCACCTACTTCGACGCAGCTGGCAACCCGGCCATGACGCGCACGCAGGACCAGGAAACGGAGCAGCGCACCGATGCGAATAACAATACGGTCAGCACATCGTATACGGAGCCGATCGGCCGCAACAAGATCCTCGAGCTCAATTATGCTTATACCAATAACCACTCGACGTCGGACCGGGTGGCGAACTCATACAACCCCCTTTCCGGCAAGTACGATGTCGTCAGCATGAGCCAGACCAACTCCTTCGACAACAGGTACCAATCAAACCGCGTCGGGGCCAACTTCCGGATCCAGCAGCGCAAATACAACTACCAGCTCGGCATGGGCCTCCAGTTCGGGGAGCTCACCAATCATACGCAGCGCGCCAGCAACGGGTTCAAGGATTCGGTGACGAAGCAGTCCTACACCAACCTCTTCCCGACGGCCAACTTCACCTATAATTTCGCGCGCAGCAAATCACTCCGGTTCTCCTACCGCGGCCGGACAAACCAGCCGGGCGTTTCGCAGCTGCAGCCGATCACGGACTCGAGCAACCTCCTCTACATCACAAAAGGCAACCCGGCCCTGGGCCAGGAGTTCTCCAACAGCTTCAACGCCAGCTACAGCACGTTCAACATGATCTCGTTCAAATACTACGCGGCGAACATCAACTTCAGCCAGACCTCAAACAAGATCGTGAACCATGTGACGATCGCTCCGAACGGCTCGCAGACCACGCAGCCCATCAATATGGACGGCGCTTACAACGGCTCGGCCTTTTTCGCGCTGGGGATGCCGATGCGCAAGGTGAAAGGACTCAACATCAACCTGAACTCGGTGGCCGTTTACAACCACGACGTCAGCCGCCAGACGGATTTCAAAAGCGGTATGCAGGACAATTACACAAACACGCTCCTCCTGACACAGACGGCCGGCGTCAGCTACAACTACAAGGACAAGCTCGACCTTGGCTTCAATGGAGGCCTGACGTACAACGATTTCCATAACAAGCTTCAGAAAGCGACGAACCAGAGCTACCTGTCGCAGACGTACTCGGTGGACGCGACGTATACGTTCAAGCACAATATCATCCTCAGCTCCGACTTCGACTATTTCGTGAACAACGGCCGCGCTGCCGGGTTCAACCAGAACGTTCCGATGTGGAATGCCTCGATTGCCAAGCAGTTCCTGAAGGCGAAGCAGGCCGAGGTCCGGTTCTCGGTCAACGACATCCTGAACCAGAACCAGAGCGTAACGCGCAACACGGGCGCAAACTATTTCGAGGACGTGCAGACGAATGTGCTGCGCCGCTATTTTATGCTGTCATTTACGTACAACCTCAACCGCATGGGCGGCAAGAACATGTTCCAGATGCCGCGCATGATGGAGCGCCAGACAAGGAATTTGAGGATGCAATGATGAGAAGTGAATAGTCAATAGGGAATAGTCAATAGGGAATAGTGAATGGCGGGAGTGGTGAGTCGTGAGAAAGTGAATGACCAAAAACCTGCAAAATCTGCAACCTGGACTACATAAAAAGCAGAAGCTCTTCATTTTGAAGAGCTTCTGCTTTTTACAATCGTGCCGGGCCTGGCGTCCGAAGAGGTCCGAGGCCGCCCGCCGGTTATTTGATGGAACGACGTTTCATGGACGCGTATGTGGGCGCAACCGTGGTGCGGCCGAAAACCAATACGCCAAGGATCGACTTCGCAAAATGGATGGGGTTGAACGATGGCTTGTAATACGCTTCGTAAACCTTTACCTCGTGATGCAATTGAGAGACTGTTTTGTTTTTCATGTAGGATGGTTTAAGTGATAAGACGCAAGTAAGATAATAAAAATTGTGGATAACTCGCAGTTTTTCTGTGGATTTCCTATTTACTTTAGCCGGAGAATTCTAAACCGATCCTTATGAAGTACCCCCAACGGCTCCTGCTCGCGGCAGCTCTTGCCTGCTCTCTTTCCAGTTTCGCACAGCTAAAATCCCCCGCTAACGCCTCCTTCCGCAGCGACATTCAAAAGCTTGTTGAAGACTACCCGCACGGGTTCGCCACGTACCGCGGCGCCACCCTTGAAAAGAACCCGCAGACGACGGAATATGCCTCCAAACTCACGCCCAGCGGGGCCAAGGGGGCCAGCATCACCCAGTACAGCGCCGGGGCCAGGCCGGTCTACAGCTTCCAGGCCACTATGCTCGAAACGGAAGAGTTTGAGGAGGCCTCGCGCAAATACAAATGGCTCTACACCCAGCTGAAAGGAATGAACGTCCGCTACGTGGTCGACCAGTATACGCTCCAGGGACGCTACGAGGCCCCCGACGAAAGCAAGGGCTTCTCAACAAGCACCCTCACGATCTTCGGTCCGCCCTCGCCACTCCGCAAGTTGAAGGTGGAGGTCTCCATGCAGTTTGAATTTCCGAATTGGAAAGTGGGCCTGGCGGTGTTCGAGAAGGAACGCGAGGACGAAGAGAAAGGAGCGGAAACGGACCAGTGAAGACCGAATGACAATGGAATGCACCATAAAAAGCGCGGGGACATCGTCCCCGCGCTTTTTATATTAAGACGCTTGCTGCCTAGTTTGAAAAGATCCGGACATTGCTGCCGGCCGGCATATTCTTGCGCATCTCTTCCATCATAGCGTCGCGCTCTTTATCAAACTCAGCGTTCGTAAGTCGCTTGCCACCCTTGGGCTCCTTGATCGACGAGAGGGACACCTTCGGTGAGATCTCGACCGCCTTGTACACCGTGCGGCCATTGTTGATGTCCAGCTCGAGGATCAGCCCCGGCAGCTGGCCCTGCATATCCTGCGGTCCTGCTTTCACTGGGAAATCGGTCGTGAACCAGGCAACAATCGTTGATGTATCAGCCACCGGCATGCGCTTCATCTCTCCGTTCTCCATCGTCATATTCATGCGGGTGCCATAACGCATCGCAATTGCTTTCTGGGCAGGGTGACCCAGGATGGACTTCGCTTCGCCGGTCAGCTTCCACCCGAGCCGGGCGATGCTGTCCTCAACAAGGAAGGATTTATCGAACATCTCGCGCTTGTCGAGGCGCTTTCCCGTGGCAAAATTGAAATAGGTAACGTCGTCATTGCCGGCCATCCGGAACTGAACGCCCGGTGCGCTGAACGTGTTGTTGTCACCTTCCGCTTTGGGAAGGCTGCGCCAGAGCGACTGGTCCGCACCGAACAGAAGCTCGAACTGGTCCGTGCGCGATGCCGGGATGCGGGCCGCCAGCTCGGGGTCCATATTCTGGGGACGGCGCATCTGCATGGTGCGCTCAAAAACGACTTTTCCTTCCTTGGCGGGAGCGCCGGTGATGGACGCTTTTCCTTCTTCATTCTGGGCGCCGGCCACCGTTGCAATGAGCAGGCAGAGCGGCAATACGATCTTTTTCATGTTGTCAGATGGTTTCTCCAAAACTAAACGAACGTTATCGTAGTTGTCGTTAAATCACGTTGGAAGAAGGTTAATTATCGTTAAGTGCTGTATGAACGGCAAGCGGATCGGGTAAATTTGTTGAAATGCAACAGGTTCTCAAACATATCCGGTGGATGCCGATCCTCATGGCCGCCACGATTCTCGGGATCGCGGGATTCCAGTATTACTGGCTGAAGAAGGCCTACGTCCGCGAAGAGAGGACCCTCGAAATGCGCAGCAATTTTACCTTTCGCGAAACCGTGCATTCGCTCCAGGCATCGAAGCTGAAGCTGGATAAGGTTCTCGTAGATTCGGGCAGCTCGCGGATGATCATCAAAGCCGAGACCGGCAAGAAGCGCCCGGTGCGGATCCAGATCGGGCCCTCGTCCAAAATGATCGGCGTCGTGGATGTTCTCAACGAGCGCCTGAAAGACTCGACTCTGGCGAACCGCACGATCGTTTTTTCCGAACGCGTGCAGCCCGACAGCGCCGGCAGCGATCGGCGGCAGAACTTCCGCCGCCGCGACAAGCTGATGCAGTTTCTCTATGATGCCGAATCACCGCAGGACAGTGTCCGGGTGGCCGAGATCGATTCCCTGTTTCGCAAGCGCCTGCTGCAGGCCAATGTCACTGTTCCGTTCTCCATTGGCCGCCTGCAGACCGCACGCGAGGAAGACGGCTTCAACAAGGTGACGATCGGCTTCAAGAACCCCATTACCTACACGCTCGATCTTCACCATACATTTTCCTTCCTGATCCGCCGCATCATGGGGCCGATCGTGATGTCGCTTTTCCTCGTGCTGTTCACGGTCATCTCGTTCGCGATCCTCTACCGCAACCTCCTCAAGCAGCGCAAGCTGGCCGATATCAAAAACGAATTCATTTCCAACATCACCCACGAGCTGAAAACGCCGATCGCCACCGTGAGCGTCGCCATCGAGGCGCTGCGCAGCTTCAACGCCACGCTGGACCCGGCCCGCACGAAAGAATACCTGGACATTTCAGCCAATGAGCTTCAACGCCTCTCGATGCTGGTGGACAAAGTGCTCAAGCTGTCGATGTTCGAGAAGAAAGAGATCGAGCTCAAATATGAGCCGCTTGATATGATGGCGCTGGTGAACGAAGTGACATCCTCCATGCGCCTGCAGTTTGAAAAGCAGGGCGCCGCGGTCAGTGTTCACACGGAAGGCGATACGACGCTGGAAGGCGACCGGCTTCACCTCGTAAGCGTCATCTTCAACCTCGTCGACAACGCTCTCAAATACAGCACTGACAATCCCAAGATCGCCATCTCGGTGACTGGTGTTGCTGGTCGCGTGAGCCTGTGTGTGGCCGATGCAGGCATCGGCGTACCACCTGAATACAAGGACCGGATCTTCGAGAAATTCTTCCGCGTTCCGACCGGCAACGTGCACAACGCAAAAGGCTACGGGCTCGGACTGAGCTACGTGGCACACGTCGTGAAAAAGCACCACGGAACGATCAAAGTGGAGCCCAATACGGCCGGGGGCAGTAAATTCATGGTCTCGCTCCCTAAATCAAACGCATGAAGCAACCGAAGATCCTCTATGTCGAAGACGAAATCTTTCTCGCCAAGATCGTCGGCGAAACGCTGCAGGGACGTGGCTACGAGGTGGTGATGGAAAGCGACGGCGCAAAGGCGCTGGCGCGGTTCGAGGAAAGTAAGCCCGATGTCTGCCTGCTCGATATCATGCTGCCGAATAAGGACGGCTTCGAGATCGCCGACGGCATCCGCGAGCTCAATGCAGACGTACCAATCATTTTCCTGAGCGCGAAGTCGGCCGCCAGCGATGTGGTCAACGGGTTCAAAATGGGCGGCAACGATTATATCCGAAAGCCGTTCAGCATGGAGGAGCTCATCGCGCGGATCGAGAACGTTCTCAAAGGCTCCGTGCCAACAGAAACGGTACCCGAAGAGGTGACCCTTGGCGGGTACACATTCAACAGCAAGCGCCAGACCCTCAACCATCCAAAAGAAGAACGCAAGCTCTCTTACCGCGAGAGCGAGCTTCTAAAAGCGCTGTACCGCAACCGCAACGAGATCGTCGAGCGGCGCGATATCCTGAACCTGCTGTGGGGCTCCGACTCGTTCTTCAACAGCCGCAACCTCGATGTCTACATCACCAAGCTCCGGAATTACCTGAAGCTCGACCCGACCATCGAGATCATCACCATCAAAGGCATTGGTTACCGCTTCGTGATCAATTAGCCGGTGCCGTGGCACGGCATTTATACCCATCCATGCCGATGACCACACGACTCACAAAACAGGTCCGGTACTGGCTTTTCACCGGCCTCGCGCTCATTGCTTTTCTCTTTCTTTTCCTGGTCGTCGTGGCGGAGCGCTATGTCGTTCCGCAGCTGAAGGCGCGCATCAGCGCCTTTGTCGTCAGTGGCTCCGACAGCCTTTATACCTGCAGCATCGGCTCCCTCGACGCCTCTTTTCTGGGCGGCAACGTAGAGATCAGCGGGCTTCATATCGGGGTCGACAGCGTTCGCTACCGCTCGCTTCAGGCGGCCGGGCGCCTTCCGTCCCTGACGATGAAATTCGACATGGAGCATGGCCACATGCAGGGTGTGCGCGTGCTGCCGCTCGTGTTCGGAAAAAAGATCGACGTGCGCGAAGTGTTCTCCAAAGATGCCCGCGTCATCCTGCAGCGCAACCGCCGCCGCGATACCTCCGTTCTCGCGTCGGTGCCTCTCTGGAAAGCCATGCAGCCCGATGTGAGCCGGATCCTGATCGGTCAGGTGCGGCTCGACAACCTTCGCTTCCTTTATACGACCGAAGACGGCGACCGCTCCGTTAAGATCCAGTTCGATACCTGCAACGCTCTCATCAGGCGCATCCGCATCGATAGCGTTGCTGCCGCCGACACGGATCGCATCGGCTTTGCCCGCGACGTGACCCTTCATTTTTACGACCTGAAGTTCCGCTCGGCAGATTCAAGCTATAAGCTGAAAGCCAAGGTGATCGACTATTCTTCAACCGATCGCAGCCTCGTGGTGCAGGACTTCAAGCTGCAGCCGACACTGAAAGAAAAAGACGCATTCTATGCTGCCGCGAAATCAAGGAAAAGCATGACGGTGATCGAGTACGATAAGATCGCGTTCACCAATTTCAAGGTCGAAACATTCCTGAATCACAACGCTATCGAGGCAGACAGCGTGCTGGTGAATGCGCCAAAAATTTCGATCTACGTTGATAAAACATACCCGCCGATGCTCGCCGGCAAGGTGGGGCAATACCCCCACCAGCAGCTGATGCGCGCAGGCGCCCTGATTCGCATCAAGGGCATCGGTATCCGCAATCTTTCGCTGGCGTATACCGAGCGCGGCGAGAAGAACGGGCAGGAAGGAACGCTCACACTCGACGGCATCAACCTGCAGGTCGGCAACGTAACGAACGACCCGGCCCTCATCCGGCGCAACAACCTCTGCGTGGCAACCGCAACTGGACGCCTGCTCGGCCAAAGCCCGCTGGAGATGCGGTTCGTCTTTCCACTGGATTCAACCGAAGGCCAGTTTTCCGCCTCGGGCACGATCCGCCATGTGACGGCCGCGCAGCTCAACGCGCTGGCCCCGGCGCTCGCCAACACGCGCTTGCAATCACTGGACATGCACGAGCTCCGCTTCGCGCTGCATGGTGACGATTACAGCGCCACCGGGGATGTGCGGATGCGATACGATAACCTCTTCGTCGTGCTGCAAAAAACAGATGAGCGAACGGGCACCGTCAGTACGAAAAAGCTGCTGACGAAGATCCTGAACAGGTTCACGCTGCAAAGCAGCAACCCGGCCAACGGCACCGAGCGCGTGGCAACGGGTGTCGTGCGCTCACGCCAAATGACGGAGCCCTTCTTCGCCCTGCTCTGGAATACGGTTTACACGGGCATGCAGGGGATCATGACGGGGCATTAGGGGAGAGGGGGGTCAGGATTTTTGATTTCTGATTCGGATTGGCGGGCTTCGACTGCGCATGGCCGTTGCGCTCCTGGCGCGTACGTGATTGAAATTCTTCTCCGTCCCTAGCTTTGCTGCATGCATTATTTCTCCGACCGCATCTTTGACGGCGACAAGTGGATCTCGGGAACCGTGTCCATTGAGGGCGGTCTCATCACGTCGATCCGGCAAGGCAGGTTCGATGGTGCAGTCGATGTCGGGGGCATGCTGGTGCCGGCCTTTATTGATATCCAGGTCTATGGCGCTGCTGGTCGCCTGTTGTCCGCCTATCCTGAACCTGTTTCGATCCGGCTTCTCGTTGACCATTGCCGAAAGGGAGGCGCCACGCTCATCCAGCCAACCGTTGCCACAAACAGCCCCGAGGTTTTCCGTCGCTGCATCGATGCCGTGCGCGCCTACCGGGCGGACGGGGGCACGGGCGTACATGGTCTTCACCTCGAAGGGCCCTGGATCGCCCCGGAAAAACGGGGCGCACACCTCGAAGAATTTATCCGCAGGCCGGATGTGAGCGACGTCACCCAAATGCTCGACTATGGCAATGGCGTCGTGACAATGATCACGCTCGCGCCCGAGGTCTGCACGCCAGACATCATCGACCTGGTGCGGTCCCGCAACGTCGTTGTTTCAGCCGGGCACAGTAACGCCAGCTTTGACCAGGCAACGGCAGCCTTCGACAGCGGCATCACCACGGCAACGCATCTGTACAATGCGATGAGTCCCCTGCAGCACCGGGCGCCCGGTCTCGTTGGCGCACTCTTCCTGCACCCAACGGCCATGGCCAGCGTGATCGTTGACGGCTACCATGCGTCTTTCGAAGCCGTTCGGATTGCCTGCCGGCAGATGGAAGGCCGCTTGTTTGCCATCACTGATGCCGTGACGGACACGAAGGAAGGTCCGTACAGGCACGTGCTCGTTGGCGGTGACCGGTATGAATGCAATGGCGTGTTAAGCGGCTCGGCGCTGACGATGCACGACACGCTCGTAAACCTGGTCAGGAAGGTCGGGATCCCCCTGGAGGAAGCGCTGCGGATGAGCAGCCTGTTGCCGGCGCGGGCCCTGGGTTGGGGAGAAAAGCAAGGAAGAATTGCGCCCGGGTTTGCGGCGCAATTCTGTGTGATCGGGGATCATCTTCAACTCATCGACGTGCTTAGCGCAGCGTGACGGCCTGGATGCTTGAAGCCGATTCTTTCTGGCGGCGGTAATATTGGATCAGCCATGTGATGGTGAACGTCGGAATGAAATCGAGGCCCGGCATCAGCTCTTCAACAAAGTTGAAAATGCCGCCAAAGAAACCCCGGCGCGCGCCGAACATGCGGAAGAAGATGATCGCGGAGAGGGGCGCCCAAAGGATGTCGAGGAACTCACCGAAAAAAGGAACTGCGTACGTGGCCGACCCCAGGAAGTCCATGACCAGGCAGGCAACGAGAGAGGGAAGGGGTCTTTGCTCAAGGCGTTGGTCAGTGGTTTTCTTTTTAAAAAACAATTGCTTCATTTTTCAAAAGGCTGCCGTTTTTTCGGCAACGGTATAAAGACGCGTGAGCAGGCCGCGCCGTTGTCTGGCCCGTTTCTTTTGCATTCCCTTAGGATATGCAACCGTCGCTACATATCGGCACGTCGGGGTGGAGCTACCGCCACTGGAAGGATCTCTTCTACCCGCCGAAGCTGCGCTCGGCGGACTGGTTCCGGTACTATGCCTCCCAGTTCGATTCATCCGAGATCAACAACAGCTTCTATTCGCTTCCCAAGCCGCCAACGGTCGAGCGGTGGGCAGCTGAGGCGCCGCCGGGCTTCGTCTTCTGTCCGAAGATGAGTCGCTACCTCACTCATATGAAGAAACTGCGCGACCCGGAGGAGCCCTTGCAACGCTTCTTTACCGTGTTTGAGCCGCTGCGGCGCTTGCTGGGTCCGGTGCTGATCCAGCTCCCGCACATGGTGTCGTTTCGTTACGATATCGCCGAGGCGTTTTTTGAGAACCTGCTGCTCTACCGGCCAGCGTCCTTCGTGCTGGAGATCCGCCATGACACCTGGCTTCAGGAACAGGCCCTGACCCTCATGGCAAAATACGATATCGGCCTGGTCATCTCCCAGTCGGACGGTATTTTTCCCTATTCGGAAATGGTCACGGCCTCCCACGTGTACCTGCGCTTCCATGGGCCTCGGGAGCTCTATGCATCGAGATATTCAGATGAGATGCTTGCGGCGTATGCGCGGAAGATGGAAGGGTGGATGGCCGAGGGTCACCAGGTATGGGCTTATTTCAACAACGACATCCACGGCTTTGCGTTCGATGATGCGCGACGGCTGAGAGGAATGATCCGGGTGTAGGACCAGGTAGAGTTACGGTTCACGATCTTAGATTGAACAGGGAGATGCAAAGAGCGCAAAAAAGCAAAGGAGCCGCCAGGACGATCTGACTTTTTGCTCCTTTGCTTTTTCGTGCCTTCGTGGCTCAACTTTGGTTCGGCTGCTTGTTAGAGCTCGTCGTCCTCATCCTCTTCGTCATCCGCATCGAGGTCGAGGTCGTCATCATCCGCGTCCACATCATCCGCGTCAACGTCGACACCGTCTACGGCATCCACATCGTCATCCAGCTCAACCTCGTCATCGTCCAGGTCGTCATCATCGTCAAGGTCCTCATCGTCCTCCAGATCGTCGTCCTCATCCAGCAGGGCGATGGGGAGTGTGCTGTTCAGCAGGTCGTCGACGCCGGCGAGCTGCGGTCCGTTCAGAACGGCCAGGGTTTCTCGTTGCATACGTTTCTTTTTTCAGCATCCGCAAAAATCCTATGCCATTGCCCCGGCCATCATTTGGGGCGGTGTGCAGCCACGGCGTTCGCTCACGGCCCGCCCCGGCCGGCAGTTCTGGGGAAAAGAGTCCCGATGGACGGAACTGGCATCAGCTTTTCAGAAGCATGTCGCTATACGATTCTGCACTATAGTCTTCCGGCTTCACGCCGAAGAGCTCCGCGTAATACGTGCACTGCTCTTTCAGCTTCGAGATATCAATGCTGCCGTCGCTGTCGATGGCTTCCACCTCGACGAATGTTCCGAGGCTGTCCACCGTATCGAAATGGATCTTGACATTGTCGACAAAGAAGATCCTGCGCCGCTTCGCCACCACCACCTTAACACCGAGGGCCTTGGTCAGAACGGCTTTCAGGTTGGCATCCGGCTCGTGATGGAACAGCAGGACATCGGACTGCTTCGCGCCGGCAAGGTCGCTGCGGTGATACTGGATCAGCGTGTTCTCGATATTTCCTTCGCGCAGCTTGAGACGCCCCGTCGGCACGTTGAAATAGGTATCTGTCTGGCGGTCCTCGCCGACGTAGCGAGGCTTGTGTTTCGACAGCGCTTCCTCCAATTCGGCGAGTCGTTCCGTCTTTGCTTTAAATTCGTAATTCAATGGCATGAGAAGTATGTCGGCGCCGCCTGTCGGCAGCATTTTTTTAGAACCGTAAAAATAAAGATGATGATCACGATGCGCTCGTTTGTTTTCCTGGCTGCAATGGCCCTCACCCTTCCCTCATGCGTCGCTTCGCGCAAATACAAAGAAGCCCTGGCGCGGGAGCAGACACTGGCCGAGCAGAATGCCCGGCTTACGACAAACCTGGCTGAGCTGAACGGCAACCTGTCGTCGCTGAACGCGCGCCTGTCCGACGCCCAGAATGAGAACGCCCGCCTCATCGGGCAGGTGGACGCTGCCGGCAAGAACGCCGCCGAGCTGGGCCAGCTTGCCAACAAAACGCAGGAGCAGCTTGCGCAGGAGCAGCAACGGCTTCGGGAGAACCAGCAGCGCCTCGAGCGCATGCAGCAGCTGATGGACCAGCAACGCCAGGCGATCGAAGGTCTGCGGCAAAATATGACGAAGGCGCTTGTCAACTTCAAGCCCGAGGAGCTGACCGTGTCCATCAAGAACGGCAAGGTGTATGTGAGCCTGCAGGAAAGCCTTCTCTTTCCGTCGGGCAGCGCCGAGGTGAACCCGCGCGGAAAAGAAGCGCTGGGCAAGCTGGCCGCGGCGCTGAATACCAACCCGGACATCAGCGTGATGATCGAAGGCCATACCGATTCCATTCCCATCCGCGGCCGCTACGAGGATAACTGGGCGCTCAGCACGGCACGCTCGGCATCCATCGTCCGGATCCTGACCGGCGCCTACCGTGTTGACCCGGTGCGCGTCACGGCCAGTGGCCGGAGCCAGTACGAGCCGGTTGAAAGCAATGCTACGCCGGAAGGCCGCGCACGCAATCGCCGCACCGAGATCATCCTGTCGCCCAAGCTCGATGAGCTGATGCGACTGCTTGAGCAGGCGCCAACCACGGGACAATAAGCCAGGGACGAAAGGCGGGTCACGCAGGCAAACGAGCCGCCTTGTATCGATCGACAAGGCCTCCCCTGTAAACTGTACTTTTAGCAAAATAACCGGGATAATGATCACGCTGCAACGCTTCACCGAACAGGACTTCCCGCTGCTGAAAAGATGGGCGGATTCCGCGGATATGCTGATGCAGTTTGCCGGCCCGGCCCTCAGCTTTCCACTGACCGACGAGCAACTTCACCAGTCGCTTTCCGAACCGAACCGTCATGCATTTACGGCTGCCGACAGGCGCACCGGGGAGATGGTGGGGTATGGGGAAGTGTGTCGCGGCGAAAAGAAAGCCTACCTCGGGCGCATCATCGTCGACCCGCAAAAACGCGCGCAAGGCTATGGCAGGGCGCTTGTTGACAAGCTGATCGAATATGCTTTTGTGCGGCTTGACCAGGCTGAGCTGGCCCTCAATGTCTTTGACTGGAACGACACGGCGATCCACTGCTACGAGCGGGCCGGGTTTCGTGTCAACCCCAACCTGAAGTCGGAGCGCACGATCAACGGCCAGCATTGGACGGCCCTCAATATGACGCTGGACCGCGCCGCCTGGCAGGCCCTTCAACTGCAGCCGCATGAGCCCCGGCCGTAGAACCGCGGTGCTTGTGTCAGCCGTTCTCCTGCTGCCGGCCGGCCATGCCGCGGCAATTTGTTTTCGGAACAATACGTCCCTGCCCTGGCTTTATTCAACCCTTTTCTATGGTGCCTGGCTGATCGCCTGCTGCTTTTTGTTTTTACGCCGTACGGATATTGCAGGCCTCCTGCGCCGGCCTGTTTACCAGGCCTGGTACCTGCTTCCTTTGCTGTGCGTTGTGCCGCTTTTCCTGTTCGTGTTTCTCCCCAACCGCTCCCTGCTGCGCGCAGACGGGTGGCTGGCGGCACAAGTGGTGCTTTGCCTCACCGGCCCGCTGCTCGAGGAGCTGTACTGGCGGGGTCTGCCGGCAGTTGCTTTCCGGAGCCCGCTACTTTCCTTCCTGTTTTCCTGTGTGCTTTTTGGCGCGAGCCATCCGCTTGTGTTCGGCGTCAATAGCCACGGGGACAGCGGATGGGTAGCCTTTGGCGGCACGGCATTGATCGGCGGGCTGTGGTGGCTCAGCCTGCGACGGACGCGCAGCCTTCGCGGGTGCATCCTGACGCATGTATTGGTTGACATTGCGGGCATGGCCGTTTATGTTCTGGCCGACCGTGCTGCGCTGTTACCCTTATAAAAAAGCCCGGACCTGCCGGGCTTTCACAATGGATCAATTGTTCTTTGTTAGGAGCTGACGCCACCGGAATAGCCGCCGCCATTCTTGCTATCTTTACTGGTATTGCGGTTTGGATGATTGGTGCGGACATTGTCCGATAAAGCCTGGTCGTCATCCGTATAGCGTTCCGTGAGGTCGCGGTCATTGCTTGCATTTTCCGGCTCCGTCCGGGTTGGAATACCGGTTCCCGACTCGACCTTATTCGTACCCGAAGGCTGTCCCCTGTGATCTTTTCCCATGGTATCAAGATTTAGATGGGAACCGGAGCAAGCCCTGTGCCGGTTTGCTTTCAAAGCTACCGGGTCGATGCCGCTACCCGTCTCATCTTTTGCTAACTTGGGCTCGATCAACACATGCTCATGTCGCCATCTATTCGCATTGCTTTTGCTTCGCTGCTCCTTCTTTCTGCCTGCTTTTCAGGACCGGCATCTGCCCAGACCGCGCGCCGGGATATCCCGTTGCCGCAGCAGCTGCGTGCCACGACAGAGGAGTTCTCGGGAATGGCGGTGTGGAAGGACCGGCTGTATCTTTTGCCGCAATACGGCAGCAATAAGGACTCGGTGCTGCGCGGTGATTTTTTTCTGTACAGCATTCGGCTGGACAGTATCCGGCGCGTACTCGATCACAAGGACACGGCGCTCACCGCTTACCGCACGATCCGTCTTGCTGGTATCAACGCGCTCTCCGATACGATCAGGTGGTACCAGGGAATGGAAGCGATCTCGATCATCGACGGCCGTGTATTTCTTTCGATTGAAACCGATGATGAAAAGAACCGCGACTGCTACGTGATCACGGGACTGCTCGACCGGAGCGGCACCCGCATCGATATCGATCCGAAGAAAGTGGCCGTACTTCCCCGGTTTTCTTTCATCCCCAATGCCGGCTTTGAATCGCTTGCGTGGTTGCCGTCCGAGAAGAAGCTGCTGGCTCTTTTTGAATTCAACGCAGCACCATCCGGGAACCATGGGTACCTGATCGACCCGACGTTCAAAACCAAGCCTCGCGCGGTCTCCGTGCCCTTCAGCTATTTCCGCGTCACCGATGCCGTGTCGACACCGAAGGGGGTCTTCGCGCTCAATTATTTTTGGAATGGAGATTACAGGGACTACCTCAATAACTGCATCGTTCGGGCAGAGGAAAGCCTGGCGGACAGTGTTCCGTCCTTGCGCCGATCGCTCATGGCAGACACGGGCTACCTCCGTGGAAAAACCAACTGCTTCACGCGGATCATCCGGATGAAGCAGCGAACTGCCGCCAGGTGGACCGAGCACCAGGTGATCGAATACACGTGCAGCGATACGAACTGGGAAGGGCTCGTTCCATTCGGCAATGGGTTCCTGATCATCAGCGATGCGAATGGAAAGAAATATTTGCGGACCGTGCTGTCGTATATCCCCGCTCCCTAACTGTTCTGCTTTTTGACGACTCGTCGTCACGATCCGTCTGAAAGAATTCCACGAGAGACGGTTACCGGAAGCCACGCAGCAGGGCGACCATATAGGCCAGCTTTTGCTGCGGGGTGAGTCCGCGCCGGTGTCCCCACAACGCGCTTTCCCAATCGCCGTATGATGCGTTGGGCAGTACGATGAAACGACTGCCCCAGTCGTTGCGAGCCGCGTCCGTTGCGGCGAAGCGGTTGGCGATCTCACCCTTTTCAAATGCCGTGGTGAAGTCGGCCAGGTTGTCGCCCAGCAGCATGATGACCTTGTACTGGGCCTGTACCTGCTTGCGACGCGCTTCCTTTGATGAAACACCCGTGGAAAATAAAAGGTGCGCGGAATCGGCGTCAGGCAGGCCCAGGGTCTGCAGGTTGCGCAGCGTGGGCCCCACCTGTGCTGTCGTGCGGTTGCTGATGTAAAAGATCGTAGCGCCGCGCTCTTTTGCGGCACGCAGGAAGTCGGCCGCACCGGGCACCGCGGTTGCCGCGGACAGGTTCACCCACGCGTCCCAGTCGGCGTTATTGTATTCTTTTCTCTCGCGGATCAGCTGGGCGTCACCCGGACTGTTATCCAGGATGGTCTCATCGATATCGGTGACGATGGCCAGCTTCTGTTTGCGGAAATCTTTTTTGCGGATGGCCTGCAGTCGGCACGTGGCGAGGTTGAATGCCTGGTAACAAAGCGCCCGGTACTCGGCCGCGGTCTGCTGGTAGAGAACGGGGTAGATCTTCAGTGCCTGCGATGCGGTCAGGCTATCCTGCGCATATCAGGTACCAAACAGTTAGAGGGCTAGCGCCAGCGAGACAAAGTTTTTCATGAAACGAAAATACGGAGGGGAGACGGAGAGGAGTGGGATACCGGGTGGCAGGGCCAGGAGCCAAGTAAGCCAGGAGCCAGGATCCAAAAGCCATAAGATCCAGGCGCCATGATTTAGAAGGCGACCTCGAACATCCAGAAGTCGTAAATCGTAAATCGTAAATGGCAAACGCTCTTACCGTCCCACGCCACCTGCATCCGGCGCGGCCGCCGGCTCTTCTTCTTTTTCGCGCTTGAACTCGAGCCGGCCGAATTTCCAGGAGAACGTGATCCCGAACGAGCGGAACGGAACATAGCGCGTGGTGGACGTCGTGAACAAGGGGCCGAATAATTCGGTGCGCTGCACAAGGTCGCGGTTGAAGGGGTTGGTAGCGGACAGGCCGATGCTGGCCTTCTTGTTCCAGAACTGCTTGCGCACCGCCATGCTGTACGACGCGAAGGCCGGGTACTTGCCCTGCGCCTCGTTTCGTGCGGAGTTGAGGTTGCCGAATGCTTCGGCAACAAGGGTTTGAGACAGCTGCCAGGTCAGGTTCAGTGTTGCGCGGTAGTTGAAGCTGCTGATATCGTAGCCGGGATCTTTTTGATTGACGATGTGGCGGTGAAATCCGGACAGCGTGGTGCGCAGGGACAGTTTCGGATCCAGGCGAAGGTCGCCGAACAGCAGCACGCCCGTATTGTTCTCCCGGCCGATATTCTCCCGCATACTCACGGATACATTGGTGTAGAGCGAGTCGCCCACCTGCAGCGACGGGTAGTAGCGAATGAAGGGCTGGATGTCCTGCTCATTGCGGCGGTAGAACACAGTACCGGTCAGCGTTCCGCCGCCTTTGGTTGTACGGGTATAGCTCCCCTCGATGCGGTGGCCGACCTCCGGTTTGAGGTAGGGGTTGCCGGCAGATATATTCTTTGGATCGCTTGTATTGACGAACGGGTTGAGGTCGTTATAGTCCGGGCGGTTGATGCGCTTGGAGTAGCTCAGCTTCACGACCTGGTTGTCGCCGATCTTGCGGGACAGGTACAAGGATGGCACCACCGTACTGTAGGGCGGCGTTGCCTGCTGCTGCTGTGCATTGGAGAAATAGGAACGAATCGATGTGTGCTCGTATCGCATACCGCCCTTGATCTCGAACAGCTCGCCCACCGGAAGTGCCGCTTCGGCATAGCCGGCCACAACATTCTGGCGATAGAAAAGCGTGTTGGAAAGCGATGCGTTTGCTGCGTATGTTCCCGATGATTTTTCGAAGCGGCTCACATCAGACCTGCTCTCGATGTCCACACCGCCCCATTTCGCCCCGAACGACAGCAGCGCGTCATCTCCCATGGGATGCGTATAATCGGCCGTGACCTCACTTTCCGTTTCGGTTGACGGGTTGGTGCTGGAAACCCCATAGAACAGGGAACCGCCGGGGATCCTGAACTGCTCGTTGCCAGCCTGCGATCGGATGGTACCCGTGCTGGTGCTCGCAGCGATCTCGAGGAGTTGGTCTTCCTTGGGAAACTTCAGCGAGTAGCTGATGTCCGCATCCACATTGTGCAGCGCAAAGCGGTTGCGCGCCTCGCTTCGCCACTCGGTGTACATCGGCAGCAGGGGAGGCGTCTCCATCTTCGTATCCTGGGTCAGGAGCACGTCGCCATTGTTCCGAGTATCGAAATGGTCGTACGAAACGTTGCCGGTGAACTGGTGCCGCTCGTGAAGGGTCCAGTCGAACCCGATGCCGGTCTGGTAGCTGTTGCGGGTGATCATCGTTTCGCCGGCCTGTGTCAGCAGCGTGCTGGAATGGGCAGCGGTGTCTTTGCTGGATCGCAGTGAGTTGAACCGCGTGGTGACCGACGGCCGCCTGTTGCCGCTGACATAGGCATTGAGGCCGAACGAGCCCTTGCGGGCATTGAAGGTGAATGAGCCGTTCTGCCCGCGGGTGGCGGCGGCAAGCGACAAGTTGCCGTTGATGCCCTGCGCGCTGCTTTTCTTCAGGATGATATTGATGATGCCCGCCGATCCCTGCGCGTCGTAGCGGGCGCCGGGATTGGTGACCACCTCGATGCTGCGGATCTGGCTTGCGGGGATGGATTGGAGGACGTCGGCGATATTGCTGCCGAACGCAGCGGATGGCTTCCCGTTGATCAGGAAGCGGACACCGCTGCTGCCTGCCAGCTCCACGTTTCCGTCCGCATCGACCGATACCTGCGGCACCTTTCGCAGCACGTCGGTCGCGACGCCGCTCTGCGACGTGATGTCGCGCTCGGCATTGTAAACGAGCTTGTCGATCCGGTTGTCGATGATGCGCTGCTGGGCAGATACGGTGACATTGGCAAGCGTCTGCTGGCGGCGCAGGAGGTAGATGGATTTGATGTCGACGAGAGCGCCTTTGCTCACCTGGAGCGGGCCGATCGTGCGCGGCGCATAGCCTAGGAATTCGGCAACGAGCTGGTAGTTCCCGGCGGGCAGCTCACCGATCGTGAACCGACCCGAGGCATCCGACGTGGCGCCGCTGATGGTCTTGCCGTCTGCCTGCAAGGTCAGTGTCGCATATTCGAGGCCCGTTTGTGTGGCTGAATCGAGCACGCGCCCCATGATCCTGGCGGTATGCGTACCCTCCTGGGCGCCGGCAGACAAAGCGAAATATAGAAACACTCCCAGGAGCAAACGTCTTCTCACACGCGCGGTTGTAAGTGATAAAGATAAAGTTGAGTCGCGAAGTGGCCGCATCCGAAGGTCTGGAAAACGAAGGGGATTCACGTTGTTTTTTCAAAAAGGAAGGTTCCGGGCGCTTTCATATAAATGAATTTCTGCATCTTTAAGGGCTCAATCAACTAAACTCCTGCTCATGCCGATCCGTCCCTTCCTGTTCAGCGCCGTTGCGGCCCTTCTCTTCCTGGCTTCCTGCGCACCGGGGCAACAGCCCCTGACGGCAGCCGAGGCCGCACAGTTCGGCCGCCGCCTGGAGCGCTCTCTTGCCCTGCGCCGCACGGGCCCCTTTGATTCGCTCTTTAACGAGACCGTCTTCGGGGAGCGCATCGCGGCCGCCATCGGTGAGTCGAGCAACCCGCTGTTCGTCAAGGGCGTGATCGCCGGCATCCGCAAAAAGCGGCTCGGCAAAGAGATCATCGACAATATCGGCAAGGACGGAAGCTATACACTGCTGCGCCAATACGAGAAGGACGGTCACCACCACCTGCTCTTCCGGCTCATGGGCGCCAACGGCTTCAACTACCATGATATGGAGCTGGTCAAAAGCGGCGACAAGGTAAAGGCCGCCGACCTCTTCGTTTACCTGTCGGGAGAGAACCTGAGCGAAACCATGGCCGGCACGTTCTCGGCTATGTCGGCCTCGGACGGTAAGGATGATGAGAAGATCGTTGCCACCACAACCCGGCTCACGGCCATGCGCAACCTGGTTCAGCAGGGCCGCTATGCCGACGCACCAGCGGCTTACAAGTCCTTTCCGCGCATGCTGCAGAACGTGCGCGCCATGCAGGTCATGAACCTGCAGGTGCTGGCTGAGCTTGACAAGAAAGAATTCGAGGAGGCGCTGAACCGTTTCGAAGCGAGCTATGGCAGCGAAGGAGCCTCCCAGCTGATGCTTCTGAACGGCCACCTGGTTGTCGGCAATTTCGATAAGGCCCTCAACGCTCTCAACGCGCTCGACACCGCCGTGAAAGGCGACCCCATGCTCAATTACTACCGCGGCCTCATCTACTTCCAGCGCGGCGACGATGCCCGTGCCTTTACATGCCTGGAAAAGCTGCAGCAGGACCTTCCCGATTTCGGAGACGGATCCCTACAGCTCATCGCCAAATACCTGCAGACAAACCAGGAACAAAAGGCCGGCAAGGTGTTCGCGGCTTACCGGGCCAACCGCCGGCTGAACCAGCAGAAGCTCGCGCCGATCCAGGTCATGTACCCCGACTTCGCAAAGAAGTACGGCAACTAGAGCGCCGGCATCACGTCTCATCGCGCCTTTGCGAGGCGGGGAAAGCAGTACCTTCATGGAGCGGGAGGCACCGCGGGACTTCATTCCCGCCTCCTACTTTGAACATCACCGGGAACCGTCCTTAAAAAATGCATGTATGGAACAGCCAGCAGACGCATTCGTGCCCGAAAAATACCTGTGGACGCAAGACGACTTCGACAAGATGGGATGGCATGACAGCCAGGTCCACGCGATCTCGTTCGGTGAGAACGGCGACCTCCTTCTCGACATCGACTATATTTTCAAGTGGGCCGCCGGCGCCACGCATTTCCGTTTTTGGGTCTCCCCGTGCACGCTTGTTTTTGAGAATGTCTACGATGTTGATTTCGACCTTTCCTATTCAACCGGCGGGCTGGCGATCGACCAGCTGTCACGCGATGAGATCCAGCCGATAGAAGGAGAAGAAGACCTCGTGGAAGCAGGCGACCGTGCCTGGACCATCGCGCTGCAGCAGGGGCTGATCCAATTCAAATCCGCCGGCTTCCGCCAGTTCATCCGCGCCAGGCCGCTGCTGCTGAACGAGCAGGCCCTCGAGATTTCGCAGCGCGGCGGAATTTCCTTCGACCAAAAAACAGGCGAGGCGTAAACAGTCGTTCACGCCTCTTCGATCCGTTGCGGTTCCTTAGCTGAACAGGTATTCCACGTCTTCGCGCGACAGCGCTTTCACGAATGAATCGTCATCGGCAATGAGCTCCTTGGCGAGCAGTCGCTTGCGTTCCTGCAGCTGCATGATCTTGTCTTCAATGGTGTCCTTGCAGATCATGCGGTAGGCGAAAATATTCTTCGTTTGCCCGATGCGGTGTGTCCGGTCGATGGCCTGTTGCTCCACGGCGGGGTTCCACCACGGGTCCACGATATACACGTAGTCGGCAGCGGTGAGGTTGAGGCCCACGCCACCGGCCTTCAGGGAGATCAGGAAGACGCGAACCTCGGAATCCTTCTGGAAGCTCTGGATCGCTTTCTCGCGGTCGGGAGCTGAGGTGCTGCCATCAAAGTATTCGTAGCGGATGCCGGCTTCCGTGAGCTTTTCGCGGATGAGGCCGAGCATGCCCAGGAACTGTGAGAAGACGAGGGCCTTATGGTCGCCGATGTTCTCGGCGATCTCCCGCGCAAGCTCCTCGAGCTTGATGGAGTGGTTGCCAAACGGCTCGGGCTCGTTGAGGATGGCGGGCGAATCGCAGATCTGGCGCAGCTTCATGAGGCCCTGCAGGATCGTGAGCTGTGATTTATGGATGCCCTGCTCGTCGATCGTGCCGAGGATGCGGGCGCGGAAATCGTTGCGGTACGCGTCGTAGATGCGGCGCTGCTCGTCGCCCATCTCGCACCAGAGCACCATCTCCGTTTTTTCCGGGAGGTCCTTTGCCACCTGCTCTTTCGTGCGGCGGAGGATGAAGGGGTAGAGCAGCTTCTTGAGATGGTCTTTCTGTTCTTTCTCTCCAAACTTGTCGATCGGGATGGAGAACTCCTGTCGGAAGAATTCCATCGTGCCGAGCATGCCGGGATTGAGGAAGTTCATCTGCGCGTAGATATCGAACGTATTGTTCTGAAGCGGGGTACCGCTCATGCAGATGCGGTGCTTGGCGTTGAGCAGGGCGGCTGCCTTCGTCACCTTGCTTTGCGGGTTTTTGATGGCCTGGGATTCATCGAGCACGGCATAGTCGAGCGGCACCTGGATAAAGGTCTTGATGTCGCTGCGCAAGGTGCCGTACGTGGTGATGATGATGTTGAACTGGCCAAGCTCTTCGGCGCTGCGGAGGCGCTGCGGCCCGTGGTGAATATGGTACGTGAGCGTGGGGGTGAACTTGCGGATCTCGTTCTCCCAGTTGTAGATCAGGGTGGTGGGACAAACAACCAGGACCTTCATGTCCTCGTGGCCCGTATCGTGGTAATGCTGGAGATAGGACAGCGCCTGGACGGTCTTGCCGAGACCCATATCGTCGGCGAGAATGCCGCCCCAGCTGACCTCCTGGAGGTAGTTGAGCCACTGGTAGCCTGCCACCTGGTAAGGCCGCAGGATGGGCTGAAGCGCCGCCGGCGGCTCGATCTCCTTGATGGTATCGACGGTGCGGATCTTCTCGTATTTTTCTTCGAGGGCGATCTCGAGCTCCTCGGCATTTCGGTTCTCGTACAGCTCGTCGATCACGCTGAGGTGGTAGCGCGACAGCTTCAGGCTGTCCGTCTTTCCTTCGCCGACGCGGAACAGGAGCGAGTATTTCTTCAGCCATTCTTCCGGCAGGATGCCCAGCGTTCCATCCGCGAGCTGCACGAACTGCTGCTTATTGGAGATGGCGCGCTTGACCTCTTCCACCGTTACTTTCTGGTCGCCGAACAGGATGTCGACCTTGGCATCGAACCAGTCTGTGTTCGATGAGATATAGATATGCGTGGATGGCTTGGCTGTGTTGAATCGGAAGTTCTTGAGACTCTCGTATCCGAAGACCGCCGTGCCTGCTTCCTGCATGGCATCGACAAATAAGAAGAACCAGTTGTTCTTCAGAACCTCTGCGCCTTTGAGGGCCAGCGCCGCGCCTTCGTCGTACTCGATGAAATTGGAATGAAGCGTGCGGAGCTTGTTGAGGAATCCTTCTTCGGCAACGCGGTTGCGGTGCACGACCACGACCTTGCTGCCGTAGGGGACAATGATCTCGTCGCGGTCCTTGGCCTTGGTATCGAAACCCTTGTAGTTGAAGACGGGTGTGAACACGAGGTACTCGCCGCGCTCCTGCAGGTAGAGGGTCACGCCGGGCTCGCCGTCCTTCACTTCGTCGACGATGCTCTTGTCAAAGTCGACCTGGTATTCTTTGGCCAGCGGCATGACGATCTTTTCGAGCGTCGTGGGCCACACGTCGGCCTTGACTTTCATGATGCCGGTGGGCAGGAACTGCGCCGCGACGGAAGCGGCATCCGTGCTGTTCCAGAAGAACACCTGGTGGTTGTAGAGGAAGAAGAGCGGTGTGCCGGCTTCATTGTCCGACAGTCCATGAGAGAGGGCTTCGGGCTTCACGAAGCATTCGATCGCGTATCCCTTGCCACTTTCCTCGACGTGGAACTGTGGCATCATGGGCACCGCGCTCAGCTCCACCTTCTCGAGGTTGGCGGTCTTGAACGGCTTGCCTTTCGGCAGCACGTAGGCAGGGGCCGATGCATAGTCGAGCGCGAGGCGCCTGAGCTTCGGAACGATGTATTCGATGATGAGCACCTTTGTTTCTTCGGGGAGGTCCTCGCCGTTGGTGTGGACGATGTTCTCCCAGAAGCCGGCGAAGGGCGAGTTGCGGTTGATGTATTTGGCCACCTCGCTGTCCTGCAGCTTGCGGGCGGCGGTGACGAGGCTGCGCACCTCTTCGGCGTGTGCGTCGAGGTTGATATACTTGGCGAGCTCGAGCTTTTCGACGGTTCCGATAAAGCCTTTCTCCTCCGTTGCGTCGCCTTCAACGATATCGATATTGAAGAAGGGGTAGGCTTCTTTATTCAGGTTGAACACGATGCCGAGGGCCTTGCCTTCGGAGACGATCTTGCGCGGCGCTTCGGCTTCTTCGACGAGGGGCATCTCCTCGCGCTTGGGTGGTGGCGGCGGCTGCACGGCAACGCGCTTGATGGACGGGTCGAGGACGCGCAGGAAGGGCTTGCCTTCTTTGTAGACGAACTCGAATTTTCCTTTGATGTCGTCGGTGAGGGAGTAGCCGTAAATCTCGAGAAGCTTGTTCTTGTCCTTGTCCCAGTTGCGGATGGAATCGAAGTAGTTGGCGCCGTGCTTGTAATAGAGGAAGAGGAAGACGATCACCTTGGGGAGGCAGAGCGGGTGGTCGGTATCGACATAGTCCGAGCTGGTGTCGAAGGTGCGCTCCTCGTTGCGGCGGAGGATCACCTGGTAGTCGGTGCCGTCGATGGCAACGCGGGCGCGGACGAGCTCGTCCTTGGCGCTTTCAATGACGGGCTTATTGTCCTTGAGCCATTCTTCGGCCTCGAGGAAAACATCCTGCGAGGAGAGGAGGCGGAGGGTCTTCACCTCGATGGCCTTCATCTTGGCGACGGTGTGCTGCTGGTCGTAGTATTTATCGTCCGCCAGGAGCAGCCCCTTGTCGATCATCTCCTGCAGGCGAAGCAATGAGGCGGCCTCGTGTCGGCAGATGTCGCCGAGGTTGTAGGGGCAGGCACAGCGGACCGTAAGAGTCTTGGGGTCTTTGTAATTCTGGACGTAGACCTTATAGAACGTGGAGTAGGTATCGTCCTTGACGCGGAAGGAGGCGGCATGAAGTAAGTCGTCGTGCTCGACGAGCTCTACGGAACCGATCGCGTGGATCTTTTTACCGCGGCGGATCACTTCATCACTGCCCTGCGTATACACATATTTCAACAAAAGAGGTAAAGCCAAACGATTTACGATTTACGATTTACGATTTCGCCGCGCCGGTCGGGCTGGCGATTGGCTCCCCTTGCTCGTTGGTGAACGGGCAAAAAGCAATGTGTGTCAAGCCAGAAGAATCAGAAATCAGAGATCAGAAATTCAAGATCTCTCCCATTCGCCCCTGCGACAAAGCCAACCGGCAAAAGTAAAAGAAAAGAACCCGGATAACCTGACAAAAAAGAATATTTTACCGTTAAATGTTTCGCCCCTCCTTTCTTTTTCCAGGACACCGCAGGAACGCCCCCGGTGTGTCGTCTAATCTTTCAAACCGGCCGCCCGTTGACGGAAACTGACTTGATACACAGCCTGCAAAAAGGGGAGGAACCTGCGTTTAGGAACCTTGTCCTCCTGTACCAGCACCGTGTATATAACACGGTGCTGGGTTTTTTGCAGGAGCCCGCCGATGCGGAGGACATGACGCAGGAGGTATTCATCCGCATCTTTCAAAAGATCGGCACGTTCAAAGGCGAGGCGGCCCTTGCCACCTGGATCTACCGCATCGCCGTGACCACCGCCCTGGATGCGCTTCGCAAAGCCAGGCGCCAAAAGCGCGGGGGCTTTCTCGCCGCCTTTCGAGGCCGCGACGAGCCGACCGAGCCACCGGACTTTTTCCACCCCGGTGTGGCTGCCGAGCAGAAGGAGGACAGCGTCCTCCTTTTCAAAGCGATCCGGCGCCTTCCCGAGAACCAGCAGGCAGCCTTTCTCCTGCAAAAGCTCGAGGGGCTTTCGCAGCCCGAGATCGCCACGGTTCTGAAGACGACCGTATCGGCCGTCGAATCACTGCTCGTCCGAGCAAAGGCCGGGCTTCGCAACCAGCTCAAAGACATTCATTCAATGAACCAGAGATGAAACAGGAACAAGACATCGACCGCATTCTCAACAGCCTCGACGGCGCGCAACGGGCCGAGGCCAGCCCCTACCTGTACAGCAAGATCCGCAGCCGCCTCGACGACAGGCCCGTCGTTGTGTCCACTGCCCTTGCCTGGCGCCTGGCCGTGGTCGTGGCCGTTGTTGCCGCGCTGAACCTCTATACGCTGGCCGCGCTGCCGGCACAAAAGCAAACGCAAAACGAAACGACGGCAGCGGCCGTGGCCACGGATTATTCCATCGGCCTGCCCGCCGCCTATTAAACAACGCATATGAAATCGACCCGACCCAACTGGCTCGTGATCGGCATCGCAGCACTGGCCCTGCTCAATATTGCTCTGCTGGCCGTGATCTGGCTGAACCGCTCCCCTGACGATGCGGCCCCCGCTGCGAATAGCACCGCCCCGCGCGGCGATGCCCGCAACATGCTCATCAAAGAGCTGGCGCTAGACAGCAACCAGGTCGCTCGCTTCGACAGCCTCCGGACAACCCACTTCGCCGAGATCCAGGGCCTGCGCGACCAGATGCGCTCTGCAAAGGACGCGCTGTTCGAAGGGCTTCAAAAAGAAAGCAACGCGCCACAGGAGGCTGCTCGCCGCATCGGCGACCTCCAGGCCCGCCTCGACCTCGCCACGTACAGCCATTTTGCGCAGCTGCGCGCCCTCTGCAACGAGGACCAGAAAAAGACATTCGACAAGATCATTGGAAATGTCCTGCGCGGCATGGGCTC
>JAQBNP010000154.1 GCA_028288515.1 Flaviaestuariibacter sp.
ATTGGATTCCGTGCCCTTCGAATTGGATTCTGTGCCTTGTGAATTGTTTACAAAGGCTTCCGAATTGGTTCCAATGCCTTCCGAATCATTTCCAATGCTCTCCGAATCATTTACACTGCCTTCCGAATCATTTACAATGCCTTCCGAATCATTTACAATGCCTTCCGAATCATTTCCAATGCTCTTCGAATTGTTTCCACTGCCTTCCGAATCATTTACAATGCCTTCCGAATTGTTTACAGAGCTCTCCGAATCATTTCCAATGATCTCCGAATCGTTTACAATGCTCTTCGAATCATTTACAATGGTCTCCGAATCGTTTACAATGCCTTCCGAATCATTTACATTTCCAGCCGAACGCTTGTAAACGGCTGATTTTCAGCATTGAGGGGTAAATTCGAACCACGAAGGCAGGAAGGACGCTAAGGAGCACAAAGGAACAGCCCGCTTTGCGGCTTTCTTTGCCTCTTTTGCGCGCTTTTGCGTGAAACGGCTGTTCAGTCTAAAATCGTACATCCCGAAGGTGCAGGAGATTGCTTCGTTCCTCGCCATGACGGACAACATGAAAGTGCACGGGCTCCCTCGCGGGGCGCTCGGGATGACAGCCTGCGTAGCGCATGGGCTCCCTCGCTTCACGCTCGGGATGACAGTCCGAAAGATTAGAGTGTCCGCAAATCTAAAGTCTAAAATCAAAAATCGTCAATCCCTTTGTGCTCCTTCGCGCTCTTCGTGGCTTCGTGATTCAACACTCTCTCCAAAAATCTAAAATCTACAATCGCAAATACCAAATCCCTCTTTGTGCTCCTTCGCGCTCTTCGTGCCTTCGTAGTTCAAACCCCACCCGCTTCTGGCAACTTTTTTGCCCTATCTTTCGAAACAAGGAGGCCCTATGCACCCATTGTACTTTTTCCATCCTTCGCTCCTTTCGGCTGACGAGCGCTCCCTTCTCTGCGGCATTGCCGTCTCTTTACTGTTCTATGTCAATTACCGGCGCCTGCAGGCCCAGATCGACCGGCAGGAAATGCTCGACAGCTTTTTGGAATCCTGACAACACCACATAAAAAAAGCAACCACCCGGTTGCTTCCATTTCTCGCTAGCGCCCTTTTTTCATGTTGTCACGCTCCGCATTCTGACCCCCGCTTCCATCATCGCGCTTTTGACGCATCCCTTCCATCGCCTTGTTTCGGGCATGATCATCGGTGATACGTTCGGTGTCTTCATCGCGGACATTCTGGGCTTCGCCTGATGTACGGATCGATTGTTCCGGTACCAACGGCGAGCGTCCGCTTTCTGTCTTCTTCGATTTGTCCTGTGCCATAACGATCAATTTTAGACAGGATGGTGCACAAGAATGCTGCCGCTTTTTGATTCTTGCCGGCGCGCCTCAACAACGATCGCCTGCATCGGCACTGCATTGCTGAGCGTGCCATACTGTGCTTCCAAAGCCTTGTGCAGTGCGGCTTTCACCGTCCCGCGAAACCCGGTGTCGATGCCGTCCAGGTAATAGCCGAGCGGTGAGCCATCAACGAAGCCATCAACGACCGAGGATGGATCGTCGTAGTGGCTTTCTTTCGGGACGTATGTTAGGGTCACGGGTCCAAAGCCGGCATCGTCCAGCAGGTGCCTGATCTTTGTTTCATCATGAAATGAGTACGGTCCGCGCGCAAGAAAATCCGGCGCACGATCGCCCAGCAAGTCCTTCATAACGGACACGATCAACGCCGCGCGCGGGTTGCTGTCAAAGCCGTCCCAACTATTGAAGAGGAAGCGCCCGCCCGGACGAAGAACACGGTGCGCTTCGCGGAACGCTGCTGCCTTGTCGGGGAAAAACATGACGCCGAACTGGCAAATAACCGTGTCGAATTTCCCATCAGCAAAAGGGAGCACCTGTGCATCGACCGTTTGCCAGACGATGCGGCGATCGCGGACCATTTCCCGGGCTATGTGAAGCATGTCGGGATTGAGGTCCGTTGCATATAGCAATGCATCGCGGTGGAGGTGCCGCAGGAGGTGGTTCGTGACACGGCCCGTGCCCGAGGCCAGCTCCAGGATCGATCGCGCCCCGGCATCGACGCGCGCGGCGAGGTCAACGGCGTATGGCTCGAATAAGAGCGGCCCGAGATTTCTTTCATATGTTTCCGGCACCGAGCCGGCGAAGGCAGAGGCAGTGGACATGGCAGACGAATGTTTGCCACCAAGATAAACATTCCCCTGCGCATCAATCGTCGTCGTCAAGAGATGTCGATACCTTGTTCTCACCGAATGCCTGGTCTCCCGGCATATCGGTCAGTCCACCACCCGGCGATGCATCGTCACTCTCCGCTCTTCGTGCTTCTTCCGTGGCGCGCAGGTCATTGCGTAAGCTCGCCTCTTCGGTCATGTCGAAGGGCTTCTTGTCATCTTTCATGGCTGCTTGTTTACTGGTTCAGATGCATGCCTAAATGAGGGCGGTATCGTCGCCGAGACGGGCCGACTCCTCTTCGTCCAGATCGTCGTTCGGACTGTGCGCTGTCAGCTCAGCGTCGTCATCCATGTCCTGGTCGGCCATGCGGTGCGCCTCTTCTGTCGCCTTCCGCTCATCGCTGCCGATCTCCTGGGGAAGAGGATTTTGGTGACGGCCCGGTTCGTTCCCCGCGGGGTTATTCCTGCGTTGTTCCATGATCATTATTTACGAAACAGCGGTAAATACTGTGCCATTTCGCTTACTGCCCCGCTCCGGGTGATGCCGGCGTTTTTACAGGAATCAAAAAGAGCTGCCATGACGACCATCGCCCGGTGGAAGGCGCAGGATGAGATTGGTTTTCAGCGTTGAAAGCTACCTGCGTCAACCTGTCGCCATGGATGGGGTTCGCGAGGGAAGAGAAATTGTTATTTTCGCTTCTGCCATGCCCTTTACCAAGCGAAACGAAAAAGACAGACAGGACCGTCTTGTGCAAAGCATGCTTGATGCCTCCCTCCACGGCATTATGATGCTCGAGCCGGTTCGCGACGCACAGGGCGCCACCGTTGATTTTACGGTGGAAATGGCAAATGCCGCCATCATCAGGCAGGTTGGCTTCGCCATCGATGATTCGGCAAGCCTTCTCATCAGCGAAGTATTTCCCAACAATGACCGGTATGGGTTTACCGGCGCGTTCCACGAAGCCCTTGAATCAGGCGCCGTACAACACCGGCAACTGTATTATGAGGACCACCGCCTGGCCGGCTGGTTCGACGTGGGCGTCGCGCTGGTTGATGATGGCCTCGTCGTTACGTTCGTCAACATCACGGAAAGCAGGCGTTACCAGGAACAGGTCCAGGAGTCGGCCACGCAACTGCGGGCAATCATGGATATCGCTCAATCCGGGATCTTCGTGTTTGCGCCCGAGCGGAACGAATCGGGCGACGTGATCGACTTCCGCTTCACCGTCGCCAACCCCTCTTTCGCTGCCTATGTTGGCCAGACCCCCGAGTCGATCGTTGGCGACCTGGGCAGCAAATGGTTCCCCGGCTACCGTTCCAACGGTCTGTTTGATCGTTACCTCGCTACCTACCTAACGGGCGTTACCAACCGGTTTGATTTTCACTATGATGAAGATGGGATTGACGTGTGGCTCGATATCCTGAGCACCAAGCTAGGTGACGGCGTACTGATCACATTCACCGATTTTACGACCGTTAAGAAACTGCAGCTCCAGCTCGAATCCTCGGTTGAAGACCTGAAGCGCTCGAACCAAAGTCTCGAAGAATTTGCATACGCCGCCTCGCACGACCTGCAGGAACCTCTACGCAAGATCCATTTCTTCTCTAACCGCCTCAAGAGCGGCTTTGCCAATGTGCTGGGAGAAGACGGAGCCTCGATGCTTGAGCGACTCGAAGTGGCGTCGAGGCGCATGCGTACGCTGATCGAGGACCTGCTGGCTTTTTCGAAGGTAAGCGCGCGGCCGGCGGCGCCGGAAGAGATCGATCTCAATACTGTGATCGGCGGCGTGCTGAGCGACCTGGAAACGGCGATCATGGAGTCCGGTGCAACCATCCGCCTTGCCGGGATGCCCGTCATCACCGGCGACCTGGGCCAGCTGCGGCAGCTGTTTCAGAACCTTCTCGGCAACGCGCTCAAATACAAGCGCGACAACGTGCCGCCCGTCGTGACGATAGCCTCGTGGCACGTAAAGGCAAAGGATTCGGGACTTGAAGTGCAGCCCAATGATGCAGGAAATGCCTACCACCTCATCACCATTTCCGATAATGGGGTCGGCTTCGAAATGGAGCATGCCCGGAAAATATTCCAGCTCTTTCAGCGCCTCTATGGTCGCGCCGAATACGAAGGAACAGGGATCGGACTTGCAATCGTGCAGAAGGTCGTGCAAAACCACAAAGGCTATGTGGACGCCGTGAGCACACTTGGCGAGGGCGCAACATTTCGTATTTTGCTGCCCGTCTAAAAACAGTTTTATGTCAACCATTTCCGCTGCTTATAACGAATGGTCCGCCACCTACGACGACATGACCAACCCCACCCGCGACCTTGACGCAACGGCCATACGGACGGTTCTTGAGCCGTTCGCGGAGGGCGCTGTCCTTGAGCTCGGATGCGGCACCGGCAAGAACACGGCCTGGCTTGAAACCCGCGCCACAAGGCTTGTCTCCGTCGATTTCTCCGAAGGCATGCTGGAAAAAGCAAGGACGCGCCTCGCCGGAAGCTTTGTGACGTTTCAGCAGGCGGACATCACCCGGCCCCTGCCCTTCCCCGACGCTTCATTCGGCGTAGCCACTTGCAACCTGGTGCTGGAACATATCGCGGACCTGGCCCCGGTATTCGCCGAGATCAGCCGTGTACTGGCACCGGGCGGACGATTTTTTCTGAGCGAGCTCCACCCCTTCAAGCAATACAGCGGCAGCAAGGCAAGGTTCGAGAAAGACGGCCAGACACAGGTCGTCGACTGCCACCTCCACCACGTGTCCGACTATCTCCGCGATGCGGGATCGGCAGGGCTCCAGCTGGAGCGACTGGATGAATGGTTCGACGATGGGGCACGCGCCATCCCCCGGCTCCTGACCTTATTATTTAGAAAGAGATAAGAGATACGATCTCTTCCAGCCATCGCTGGTCAACCGCATTAAAGGCATCCAGTGAGGCGCTGTCGACGTCCAGAACGCCGACCACTTCCCCACCCCGGAGCAGCGGAACAACGATCTCTGAGCGCGACAGGCTGCTGCACGCGATATGTCCCGGGAACGCTTCCACATCGGGAACGATCAATGTTTTTTCCTGTGCCCAGCTGCTGCCACAGACCCCGCGTCCTTTGCGGATGCGTGTGCAGGCAACCGGTCCCTGGAAGGGCCCGAGGACAAGCTCATCGCCTTTGACAAGATAGAAGCCAACCCAGAACCAGCCGAACTGCTCCTTGAGAGCGGCAGCAACGTTGGCAAGGTTGGCGACGAGATCCGGCTCGCCTTCAAGAAGGCCTCTAACCTGCGGGACCAGGGCTACGTATTGTTCTTCTTTTGTTCCGCTGGCGATATGGAGATCTTCGGCCATGTTGTGTGGATTGGGAGGCAAAGTAAAAACAAAAGCTGCCCGGAAGGGGCAGCTTTACAAGAATTTTAAAGGAAGATCAGCGCTGACCGCCTCCGTTGCGGCGTTGCTCGGCCTGTTGCTTACGCATGTCATCGAAGAACGCGTTCACGGCTTTCACCTGGTCGTCAGTGAGGGGGATCGCTTTGTAGCGCTTATCACGGTCGACATCCAGCTCGGCGCCTTTCTTTTGACGGTCTTCGGGGCTGAGGTCGCGGAACTCACGCATTTTGCTGCGGATATCGAGGTTGATGTCGAGTACTTTTTCAGCCTGGTCGTCGGTCAGCTTGACCTTTTCGATCAGCTGCGGCTTGACACGCTCTTTCATGCGCTGGGCCATCGCGGCGGGGTCGCCACCACCCTGCTGGGCATTTGCGTTGAGAGAAGTGATGAAGAGAAAGAAGGCAGCCAGGATCAGAAGCTTTTTCATTGATGTTTTGTTTAGAAAGGGAAGGTAGCTTATCGGTGGGTTAATCGAGGTTAAAACTTTGGTGGATGGACCGTGGCTTGAACCACGAAGGCACGGGGAGCGCAGAGGAATTTACGAATTTTAGCTTGACGATTTTAGATTGGTGACCCCTCCGTACAGACCCTACCGGCTGTCACCCCGCGGGGACCCGAAACGTGCGCTTTGAGGAGAGCCTGGGCCACGAAGACAGGAAGGCGCCAAGGAGCACAGAGGGAAAGCAGCGGTAGGTTCCGGACACGAAGGCCATACGAATGAACTACAAATAACCAGTGTGCTGTACCGGCCCATTCCGGCTTTTTGGACCTGATTTGCTGCAGCAGAGGAGCTTTCGAGGGGCAGGAGATGGCTTCGTTCCTCGCCATGACTGAAAGCACTGGAATCGACCCCATTCATTATTCACCATTCACTATTCACTCTTTGTGCTCCTTTGCGCTCGTCGTGGCTTCGTGGTTCAACAGACTCTCAACAAAATCTAAAATAGTCAATCTAAAATCCAAAACGCCCCGCCGTTCACATCTCAATTATCTTGCAAAGCCGCATGAAGAAGATCATCACCTTTCTCAAGGAGTACCTGGCCACCATTGACAGGGTTGTCCTTTTCGGGACCGCGCTGATGGCCGCCGTTGCCATCACGTGCAACTACGACCTGGGATGGAACCGCTGGATCGGCCGACAGGCGCTCCCCATGCGGCTCCTGTGCTGGTTTGCAACATTCCTGTGCGCGTTTGCTGCTCCCTATGTGCTGGCTGCCTCTCGCGGTGCCCGGCCCTATTTCCGCCACAGCCGCTTTCGGCAGCTGCTCCTCCTGGCACCGGCCCTGTTCGCCGCAAAAATGGCCGTACCGCTGCACCTCTCCATATCTCCGGACGCCGCCGTAAGTGCCTACTGGACGGCCGTCGCCTATTTTCCGCTCAAGCTGGCTGTCATGCTCGCCTGCCTGTACCTGGCATGGCGGCATTACGACAGGGACCGCCCCTTCTACGGAACTTCGACGGCGCAGCTGGCCCTGCGTCCCTACCTCCTGATGCTGCTCGTCATGCTTCCCCTCATCGCCCTTGCGGCAACGCAGCACGACTTTCTCCAGACCTACCCCAAGATGAGCCGCCTCGCCTACCTCCGCCGGCCGGGCACCGGCTGGGAAAAGCTTTTATACGAGCTTTCCTATGGAACCGACTTCGTGTCGATCGAATTCTTTTTCCGGGGATTTCTTGTGCTTGCCTTCGCGCGGTGGGCGGGCCGTGACGCGATCCTGCCCATGGCCCTTTTCTATTGCACGATCCATTTCGGCAAGCCTCTCGGAGAATGCATCAGCTCCTTTTTCGGCGGCATCCTGCTCGGCGTCGTCACGTTCCGTACATCTACGGTGTGGGGCGGGCTGATGGTGCATCTCGGCATCGCCTGGCTGATGGAAGCCTGCGGTTTTCTCGGCCATTATTTCCTGCAGTAAGAAAGCCTCTTATTTGTTGTCTGCCATCTCGAGCACAGTAAGCCATTCCTCCTCACGAACCGGCTGCACGGAAAGCCTGCTCAATTTGAGCAACGCCATGTCAGCAAGCGCCTTCTCTGATTTGACCTGCTTCAGCGTCACAGCATTCTTCAGCTTGCGCACCGGCTTGAGATCGACAACGACCCAGGCCTCCTCATCGGTGGTGGGGTCCGGATAGGCTTCGCGGATCACCTTGGCGATCCCGACGATGGCAAGCCCTTCGTTGCTGTGATAGAAGAATACTTCGTCGCCCTTCTTCATCGCCTGCAGGTTGTTGCGCGCCGCATAGTTCCGAACGCCATCCCAGGTCGCCTTGCCATCCTTGACAAACTGGTCCCAGCTATACTTGAACGGCTCCGACTTGACAAGCCAATAGGCCATGGTGGTAATTTGGAACGAAAGTACATCCCGAAAAAATTATCGCGAATCAAAATCCGTTGTGATCCCGTCTCCGTACCTGTTGTGTCCGCGCTTTCAACGGAACTACCGTACAGAGCTGAAACCTTAAAAATCAATCATAATGAAATCAGTAAAATTCACAGCATTGCTGCTGGCAGGCCTCGCCATGTCGTTCGCTTCGTACGCACAGGATGGATCAACCAAAGTAAAAAGCAAGCCCGGTAAGATGAAGATGAAGGGCAAGACGGTCATGGTCGGAGGCGCCGCCATGTACCCGACAAAGACCATCGTGGAGAACGCGGTCAATTCTGCGGACCACACAACCCTCGTGGCTGCCGTGAAAGCTGCCGGCCTCGTGGAAACACTGAGCGGCAAGGGCCCGTTTACAGTCTTTGCGCCGACCAATGCGGCATTCAACCTGCTGCCCGCAGGCACCGTTGAAAGCCTTGTCAAGCCGGAGAACAAAGGAACGCTGACAACGATCCTGACCTACCACGTCGTACCGGGACGCCTTGACAGCAAGGCACTCGCAAAGATGATCGCCGATGGCAATGGCAGCTATGAAATGACCACGGCGCAGGGCGGCAGGCTTTGGATCATGGCCAAAGGAAAAGACCTGTTCCTGAAAGACGAGAAAGGCGGCATGGCGCAGATCACCATTCGTGACGTGTATCAAAGCAATGGTGTCATCCATGTGATCGACCATGTGCTCATGCCCTGATCGGCAGTCTCATTTTTTTTAGAAAAGCCGGCCCGCGAGGGTCGGCTTTTCTATGGCCATCATATATGACAGCAACCGGTTAAACAGATCATGATACTGCTTACGGCCGACGCATCGGGCGATCATCTTTTGCTGTCACGCAAGCGTGCGTTGTCATCCATTACCAGCCGCTTGCAAGCACGTCCGCAATATGCATCGTGCGGATCGGCCTCCCTTTATTGTCGATATACCCCTGCAGGTGCATCAGGCAGGACAGGTCCGTGGAGATCAGGTAATCGGCTCCCGTTTCAACCGCGTTGTCCACCTTCTGCTCGGCCATCGCAATGGAGATCGGCTCGAATTTTACCGCGAACGTGCCACCAAAGCCGCAGCAGGTTTCGACATCCGCCAGCTCGGACATTTCCAGTCCCTTTACGTTTGCAAGCAAGGTCCGCGGCTCGGTCTTGATGCGGCACTCCCGCAGCGCGGCGCAGGAATCATGATAGGTGCCTTTTCCGTCCAGGCGGGCGCCGACATCGGTGACTCCAAGCTTGTTAACAAGGAAATCGGTGAACTCGAAACAGTTCTTACCAATAGCCGTCGCCTCGTGATGAAGCGATGAATTGTCAAACAGCTTCGCGAAATAATTGCGGACAAAACCGACGCAGCTCGCGCTTGGCGCTACGATGATCGCATCAGGATTGAAATCCTTGAGAAACTTCGCACACACAGCCCGCGCGTCGTCGAGAAAGCCGGCGTTGAAAGCAGGCTGGCCGCAGCAGGTTTGCGCCGGGTTATAGCTCACTGAACACCCCGCTTTTTCGAGCACCTTTACCATATTGAAAGCGGTATCGGGGTAGAGCTGGTCTACAAAGCAGGGTATGAATAATTGTACGTTCATTCCGAACCTTCTTTTTTGAGATCACGCGCGAGGACCATCATTTTCAAAACGGTCACAGCCGCTTCCTCACCTTTGTGGCCATGGCGGCCGCCAATGCGCTCTTCTGCCTGCTCCTGCGTATTCACCGTAAGCACACCAAAGATCGTCGGCACGGGCAGTGAAAGATTGAGGCCCGTGACGCCTGTTGTCACGGCCTGGCATACGTATTCAAAGTGCGGCGTGTCGCCTCGCACCACGCAGCCAAGCGCGATGAATCCCGCAGGGCGCTCTTTCTTCTTTGCGTTCTTCCAGAAATGGCGGATCGCAAAAGGGATCTCCACCGCGCCGGGTACGACCAGGGTCTGCGTTCGGATCCCGTTCTGGTGGAGAACGGCGAGGCTGCCCCGCTCGAGCTCGTCGACGACGGCGGCATTCCATTCGGTCTTTACCAAAACAACGAGAGCACCCGCCAGGTCGCGGATGCTCTCATTGCCTTGAAGCAAGGTGCTGTTTGCTACATCAGCCATGCGGTTCTTATTTTTTAGTGTCCGTGTACACGCCCAGCTGCGCCAGGTATTTATCGGCTTCGTACCCGCGCTGTGTGCCCGGATATTTGTTCTTCAGCTCGCTATACAGATCGATCGCTTCCTTCGAATCGTTCGTCACACGCTGCGCGAAATAAGCAGCCATGAAGAGGTATTCGGATGAATTCATCTTGTCCGACTCAAAGTGGTGCGCTGCTTTTTTATAGGCACTGAGAGCATCGCCGTTCTTGCCCTGCTCGGCATACGCATCGCCCAGGAGCTTGTAGGCGCGGGCCTGTACGGGCTTGGAGTCAGTATCGAAGTCCTTCAGGTATTTCACCGCATTGGCAGCATTGCCAAGCTGGAGGTAGCTGGCGCCGGCATAAAAGTGGGCGAGATTGCCTGCCTTCGTGCTGCCATATTTATCAATGATCTTGAGGAAGCCGGGGTTCATGCCGTCGCCATTCAGCGCGAGCTGGAAGGAGTCGGTACGGAAATAGTCTTCAGCCTTGAAAATAGACTCGGCCGCCTTTTTTTCGGCAGGCGCTTTCACCAGTTTCTGGTACGCAAGCCAGCCGCCCGCGAGGAGGATGACCACGAGGCCGGCGATGGTGATCGCGCGGCTATTGCGGGTCCAGAAGTCTTTTGCACGTTCCACCACGATCTCGTTCTCTTCCTTCGGGCGGGTTTCTACTGTTTTAGTTGCAGCCATTGAATTGGTATTTTAGAAAATGTTTGGTCTTAATCGACAATGAAAGGATAGTTCGGGTCGACGTAGACGTCCTTCAGCACCTCGTCGTCATTGGGCCACGGTGACTCTTCCGCAAATTTGACGCTTTCGGTTACCGCCTCGTCAACTCTTTTGTTGATCGCGGCAATTTCATCGTCGGTTGCGAACCCGTTGTCCTTCATCGTTTTGATGAGGGCCGTGATCGGGTCTTTGCCTTTGTATTCTTCGACTTCTTCCTTCGTGCGGTATTTCTGCGGGTCGGAGATCGAGTGACCCTTATAGCGGTAGGTTTTGATCTCGAGAAGCGTCGGGCCATCGCCTTCGCGGGCACGCTTCACGGCGCGGCTCACCCCTTCGTGAACAGCTTCGGCACTCATGCCATCGATCACATCGGCAGGCATTTCATATGCGTCGGCAAGCTTGTAGATATCGGTAATGTTGGACGTCCGCTTCACGGAGGTGCCCATCGCGTAGTTGTTGTTCTCGCAGATAAAGATGACCGGAAGCTTCCAGGTCATGGCAAGGTTGAACGTTTCGTGCAGCATCCCCTGGCGCGCGGCGCCGTCCCCGAAATAAGTCAGCACCACGTTATCGGTACCGCGGTATTGCTCCGCGAAGGCAAGCCCCGCTCCTGTTCCGATCTGCGCGCCGACGATGCCATGGCCGCCGTAAAAATTCGCTTCCTTCCCAAAAAAGTGCATGCTTCCGCCTTTACCCTTGGCATTGCCGGTAGCCTTGCCATAAAGCTCGGCCATGCATGAATTGACAGAGATTCCTTTGGCGATCGCCAGGCCGTGATCCCGGTAGGCCGTGATGAAGAGGTCCTCCGGGCGCGTAGCCGTCATACAGCCCGCCGCAATGGCTTCCTGCCCGACGTAGGCATGGAAAAAACCGCGGATCTTTCCTTCCATCTTGTACTTCTCCTCGGCCATCAACTCGAACTGGCGGATCAACTGCATCAGCTCGTACCAGTATAGGTAGGTCTCTTTCGTAAATTTTTGGGACACGTCTGGAATTTTGAGTCGCAAAAATAAGGGTTTAGGGCTGGAATCAGGCATCCGTGACCCGGGATTTTGGCCGCCGTCGGTAGACGCTCCCGATGGCATCCGCATCTCTTGAAAGCCATCGAAACGTCCCTCGTCCCCGGCAGTTCCGGGTTCATGACCAATCACGAAGCACGCAGCCCCGGTCGCCGGCCTAAAACGGCCTTCAAGGCAATGAGCCCACCAGCCTCCCCTCGCTTCAAAGCTAAAAATGCACTAATCTTGAGCCTCAAAACAGCACCCTGCCCCTTTCGCTTCGCTCCATATCGCTTTACCAGTTCAAGAACTATTTCCACCGCGACGTCCCCTTCACGGAGCGCCTCGTCGGCATTTGCGGCCGCAACGGCATGGGCAAGACCAACCTCCTCGACGCCATTCACTATCTCTGCTTCACGCGGAGTTACTTTACCCGCCTCGACAGCCATGTCACGCAGCACGGCCACGAGGGCTTCCGGCTCGAAGGACAGTTCGACCTCAACGGGAAAGCGGAAAAAGCTGTGTGCATCCTGCGGGAAACGGGTCGCAAGGAGTTTTCTGTGAACGACGAGGCGTACAACCGCTTCTCCAGGCATATCGGCCGGTATCCCTGTGTCGTCATCGCGCCGGACGACGTGCAGCTCATCATCGGGGGCAGCGAGGACAGGCGCAAGTTCATCGACACGCTCCTGTCCCAGCTTGACGCAGCCTATCTCCAGCACCTCATCAACTATACCCGCATCCTGCAGCAGCGCAATTCGTTCCTGAAAAATTACAATGATGGGTTCGGAAGCCGCGACCTCTCGGTGCTTGATATCCTCGATGCCCAGCTCGCTGCAGAAGGCGATGCCATCGGCGACAAGCGGCGCACCTTCCTGCTCGGCTTCCTGCCGGACGTGAAGCAGCTCTACCACGAGATCGCCCGCCAGAACGAGCCGATCGGCCTGCTCTACGAGAGCGAGCTCCTCGACAATACCATGGCCGACCTGCTTGTGTATAACCGGCAGAAAGACCTGCTCATCCAGCGGACGGCATCCGGCATCCACAAGGACGACCTTCAATTTACAATGGGCCAGCAGCCCTTCAAAAGCATCGCGTCGCAGGGACAGCGAAAAAGCCTTCTTTTTGCGCTCAAGCTGGCTGAGATGGAGGTATTAAGAAAGCAAAAACGCCTGTCGCCCCTGCTCCTCCTCGACGACGTTTTCGAAAAGCTCGACGAAGAGCGGATCGGAAACCTTCTCGACCGCGTGGCAGCCGACGAGGACGCGCAGGTCTTCATTACCGACACCAACTGCGACCGGCTCGAAGCCCAGCTCGGCCGCCTCGGCAGGCCCTTCCAGCTGATCCGCCTCTAGCATGCAGGGCAGTGGCGGGGCAGGGCGGAACCACGAAGGCACGAAGAGCGCAAAGGAGGGATTTACGATTTTAGATTTTAGAGTTTAGATTATTGGAGAGTACTCTCGTTCGGACTGTCATCCC
>JAQBNP010000182.1 GCA_028288515.1 Flaviaestuariibacter sp.
CCGTTGCCATCCATGATGATTGCTATGTGGCGCGGCAGGCGCTCGGTGTCAATTTGCGCGCGTAAGTCGGACATAGGCGGCGAAAATACAAATCTTCTGCGACGAGGGATGAGGGACGCGGATCGAGGAAAGCACGGCCGCGACATGATCGCACCCGGAACGCTCTTGATGCCACCTCTTCAACAAACAAAAAGGGCGTCCCAACCTGGGACGCCCTTTCAATATCGACTGATTCTTAATTCGCGCTGGGGCATTTATACGATTGCAAATTGAAGCTGATGTAGAAGATCGCTGTGGCAAACTGGTCCTTCTGCTTGCTGTTGCCACGCTGCGCACCCTTCGGGTTGGTGATGCCATATTCGTAAGAGCGGTCGGAGAGAAGGGCGGCAGGCGACGGCGAGCCATCGGGGTTCGGAGGGAAAATGGCAGGATCCACATAGGTCTTGCTCACATCATCGAGATAATCGGTTGTGGTGAACCGGTGGACGATCTCGAAGCCGACGTTGATGCGCTCATTGATCGAGTACTTGATACCAACACCGAACGGAATGGAGAAGGCCATGCTGTTATACGGCTTGCGGTCGAGGTAATTCGTGTCGCCCTGTCCTTCGGTACCGAGTGAGCGGAGATAATATTTGTCGCCGTTCAGGTAAGCGTACGGGTCGTAGTTGAAAATGCCCACACCAAGCGTCACGTATGGAGACCATTTGAAATCGGGGTCGCCGGGCATGAAGCGGAAAAAATTGAAATCGCCCTGAACACCGAGCTCCCAGATATTGCTGTTGAAGCTCAGGTTGCGTTGAAGCATTACCTGGTTCTCCTTATTATAGGCATCGGAATAACCGACCTGGGCGAAAGAAGCGCCAACCCGCAACGCGATATAGTTGCCGAAATTTTTACGGAAGAATGCCGTGGCAGCGGGTTTCGGACGATTTACATGGGCCCTCGTGTTGAGGTCGCCAAAGTAATGAGCGACGCCGATACCAATTCCAAACTCACCTTCCTGTGTATAACCTTGTTGGGCAAAAAGTGCAGTTGGCAGGCAAAGGGCCAGGGCAGCCAGGATCTTTCTCATATTCATGCAAAATACGATTTCTTAAAAAAACTCAAACGCAAAAAAGAGGTGATTGGTATGCCGGCGATAGAAAAGGCTGAGACGGCCGACGAATGGAAAGCCATGCGCTGAACGGTAAATGGCAGACACCAGGAGCCTATCCGCCTAAGTCCCCGCCCAAATCCGCAACCAGTTAGTTCCTCTTATCGAGTCCCCACGAAAGCTTGTTCCGCAAGGTCTGCAGGAAATTATTCTCATTCAGCCGCACCAGGTTGATCGTAAAGCTTTCCTTACGCACCGCCAGCTGGACGTTCTTCGACACGATCTCCCGGCGTGAATCCAGCGCCACGATCACCTCGTCGGAGCGGCTCTCGACCTCGAAGGTGATGACCGTACTGTCAGGAATCACGATCGACCGCACATTCAGGTTATGCGGCGCGATCGGCGTGATCACGAAGGAGCTCGAGTCGGGGAATACGACGGGCCCCTGGCAGGACAGCGAATAGCCTGTTGAGCCGGTTGGCGTTGCCACAATGAGGCCATCGGCCCAATAGGTGTTCAGCAGCTCGCCGTTGAGATAGGTATGGATCTTCACCATCGGCGCGGTGTCGCGCTTGTGGATCGCGAATTCATTGAGCGCATAAGGCGTATCCTGGAACAGGGGGATATTGGCGTCGAGGTGGATCAGTGTCCGTTTGTCAAGGATATAGGAGCGGCGCGAAAGAGCGCGGACAGCTTCCTGCATTTCTTCGCGGCCGATGGACGCCAGGAACCCGAGCCGCCCGAAATTGATGCCGGCGATCGGGATATTCTTGTTGCGGACAAGCGTTGCCGTATCGAGCAGTGTGCCGTCGCCGCCCAGCGAGATGATGAAGTCAACATCTTCAGAGAGGTCTGCCGAGCATGAAAAGCGCTCGATGGTATCGGGCAGCGTAAGGTGGTCACGGATCTCACTGAGGAATGGCTCGAAGATCACCGGCGTGATCCCTTCGTTCTGCAGCTCTTCGAAGAAAAGGCGAACGTCGCGCTGCTGGCCCAGTTCGGCGACACGGCTGTAAACGGCAACTCTCAACTGGTGATAGATTTTTGCTTCGGCATGGAATCAGGTGAAACCTTACGATCCGCGCGGACATTGGCCGGCGCGCGATCACAGGTTGTTCTTGTCGTGTAAATATAAACCGTTTTGCCCTAAATGATTGAAGCTGTATTCGAACCGGAAGATGACGTCATAGAAGAGTACGATGTCGATGCCGGCGCCTCCCGAATAGAGCGCCCTGTTATTGAGAAAATTGGTACCCGGGGAAGTGTTGTAGACATAGCCGGCATCGCCGAAAACCTTTCCATAGACCTTCAGGGGTATGTTGTTGAGCTGCTTGAATTTTTTTGAGGCGATGTGAAAATCGTGTTGCAACAGGCTGTAATTGAAGCTCGCTTTCGCGAAGCCGCCGGCCACGCCATCGATCACATAATCCTCATAGCCCTGGAGGAACATGCCGTTCTGTCCAACAAAGCCCTGCTGCGTGTATGGCTGCTCAAACGGAAGCTTGATGGTACCGGTCACCTGCAGGTTGATGAACGAAGAAACCGACAGCGGCCAGAAAGCGGTTGTGCGTGCCGTTAGCTGGCAAAGATCCACGGCGCTGTTGAAGCCGCGCTTCTGGAACAGGAAGTTGGCGGCATAGCCTTTCGTCGGGTAAGGGATGAAATCAAGGTCCTGGTACTGCAGGTTGTAGAAGATCTCGGGGTATGTGACCGTGCTTGTACGGTTGGAGAACTTCGCGTTCATCTTGCCGAGGCTGTCGGAGAATGTCTGGTGGGTGTAGCCGATACCAAACGTGTGCTTGGTGCGGATCGCCGGCCGGTATGTGAGGGACATCATCCCGCTCGTATACGCGTAAATGAAGCGATTGGCATTGTTGAAGTTCATGCGCTTGTTTCCCTCCGTGCAGTAGGCAACGTCGCGCGCCTGCCCGTGGCCGACCGAAAAGCCGGCAGACCATTTCAAGTCATGATCGATGGCCAGTCCGCTGTAGGTGAGAGACAGCTCCTTCGTGTAGCCGTTGCTCCATTTGAGGTCGGCCTGGTCGTTAAGGCCTGAAATATTTTTTTGCTTCAGCTTGATGCCGTAGTTCACCTGCTCGAAATTCATTGACTTGCACCAATCCTGAAATGACTGCCCAACGATCTTGATGAAGGGTGTCGGGAAAACGTAGCAACGCTCCGTAACCGAAACGTTTACGATGGCCTCGGCGCCCCGCAGGCTTTCGAGAGACACGACGACGCTCTCGAAAAGGGTGGTGTTCATGAGCTGCATGCGGGCGTTATTGAACTTGCGGATGAGCTCGCTCAGTGGGTATTGTTCGCCTTCCCCGAAGGACAGCTCACGGAGAATGATCTTGTCCTTTGTGCGCTTGTTTCCTTCAATGCTGATCTCGCGAATGGTGTATACTGCCGTGGTGTCCGTGGTGCGGCCCGCATCGCTTGTGGAGTAGATAATGCTTGTCTCCGCCAGCGCAAGCTGGGCGGAGGCCTGGGTGCCGGCAAGGCAGAGCAGGACTATTAAAAGCCACTTTTGTGTTTTTCGGGTTAGCATTCTGGGGTGTGATTCCAGAGTCTACTATCGAAATAGGATGCCGATTTTTGAAGTGGCTGCTGAAGACCGTTAGATGCGGAGGTAGTTCATGAGGTTGTCGTAATTGGTTTTCAGCTCGTTTTGATACATTTCCTCGCCGAAATAGTATTTCACGTTGTATTCATAGCGCTGAAACGTGCTGATGATATCCGAGATTTCAAGCTTGCTCACCCGCAATGTCAGCTGCATGATGCCGGTTTCCGGGTCGGAGAAGGTGTTCAGTTGGGTAATTTGTGCATCATTCGACTCGACGATCCGGCTGATCTCGCTGAACGAATAGTCTTTTCCTTCCAGCTCCAGTACGATCAGGCCGCCCGGCTCGTTCAGGCTCAGGAAGTCCGATGCGTTGCGAAGCAGGTCGTTATACGTCACGATGCCGAGAAGCTCTTTTTCATGAATAACGGGCACCACGCTGAGCTTGTTCTGGACCGCTACCTGGATCGCTTTCAAGAAATGGTCGTTGGCCTGGACGGCCGTGCCGCCATCAGAAATGGGCAGCTGCTGCAGGATGCTTTCTTCGTCTGTATGAAGCAGCTGCTCTTCGGAAATGATGCCGAGATATTTATCATCCTCCACGATCGGCAGGTGAGCCACGTGGTAATCGTTCATGAGCTGCAGCGCGTGAAAGACCTTGTCGTCCAGGTGCAGGTACGGGATGGAGTTCGATATGAGGTCTTTGGTCAACATGGATAGTGGCGCTTTGTAGTTAAGACACCCGTCAGCCGACAACTGTTGCAGAAGGCGCCAGTTTTTTCAAAAAATTATGTAAGAGCACATTGAACTCCTGCGGCACTTCCATCATGGGCGCGTGGCCGCACTTGTCGATGAAGTGCAGCTCGCTGTTCGGGATCAGCTTGTTGAATTCGCGCGCAACAAAGGGCGGCGTGATGGTATCGTTGGCACCCCAGATCAGGAGCGTCGGCTGCTTGATCTGGGAAAGCTCGTCACCGAGGTTGTTGCGGATCGCACTTTTGGCGAGGGCAATGATCTTGATCACCTTGATGCGGTTGCGCGTGATCTCGAACACTTCGCTCACCAGTTCGTCAGTGGCCATCGCCGGGTCGTAAAAAGTAAGCTCCGTCTTCTTTTTGATGTAGTCGTAGTCGCCCCGCTTCGGGTAGGAGTCGCCCATGCCGTTCTCGAAAAGGCCGGAGCTGCCGGTGAGTGTCAGGGACTTGATCCGCTCCGGGTGCTTCAGCATATAAACAAGCGCCACATGACCACCGAGCGAGTTGCCCAGCAGGTGCACATGGGAGTAGTTGCGCGCCTCCATGAACTTGTGAACGAACTTGGCGAGTCCACCCACCGTCGTGTGAAGAATATCGAGATCGAAAAGTGGCAGCATCGGAACCACCACCTTATAGTGATTGCGGAAATATTCGATGAGGTCCTTGAAATTGCTAAGCGCTCCAAACAGGCCATGCAACAGCACCAGCGGCTCGCCTTCGCCCACTTCTATATACCTGAACTTATCCTGTTGTTTTAATTCGTACTCCATTGCTGGTCCTTGGTTCTCTCTGTGGGCTAAAATACTTTAATTCCTGAAAACACACGAATTATACCAATCCATGGTTTTCGCAAAGATAGCACCCGTGAACCGCGGTTCAACCGGAAGCCCGCATCTGCGTGAAGAATCGCTGATCCGGTCAGTGCGGGCTGCTGCCCACATGACCAAAGAAGGAGCTGAGCTCGTCGAACATATTTCGGAAAAAAGGAAGCACGGATCCGAGGCCCGCAATGATCTTCGGCGCCAGCGGCTGGAGGTAGCCATAGGTCTGCGAGGCATCCTTCGTTTCGGGGCGTACCAGGTGAAGTCCATCTGCATAGAACAGCAAAATGCTGAAGATAAACAGGTAGAGGAGGGCGAAGAAAAGAACGCCACCGATGCGGTTCAGCCACCCAAGCAAGACCAGGCGCAGAGCGGTCTCCAGGGCTTTCGCACCGAGCCTGACGAGCAGCACGACGATGAGAAAGACCGCGATAAAGGCAATGACCGGCAACCATCGCTGGGAGATGCTGATATTGGCTCCGAGGTAGGCCGCCATCGCCGTCGAGAGCTTCAGCGCCGCGGCCAGCCCGATCACAAAAGCAAGGAACGAGAAAAGTGCCACGACAAGCCCCTTGCGCAGACCCTTGAACAGCGCAACAAGCAGCAACACGAGCACGATGATGTCGACCAGCATGCGGCTAGTTTGACAGCAGCTCCTTTACCGCCGCGGAGATCGCCTTTCCATCCGCCCTGCCGGCAAAATGTTTGGAGGCTACCCCCATCACTTTGCCCATGTCGGCGGGCGACGATGCGCCGGTCTGCGCAATGATCGCACGAAGCTCCTCTTTCAACTCCTCAGGCGACAGTTGCGCAGGGAGGAACTGTTCGATCACGGTGATCTCCTCCTGCTCCTTTTGCGCCAGCTCGGCGCGGTTCTGCTGCCGGAAGATGTCCAGCGAGTCGCGCCGCTGCTTGACCATCTTTTGCAGCATCGCGATCTCTTTTTCAGGACTGATCACGCCACCGGCGCCGGGCTCTGTCTTCGCCTTGATGATCTCGGCCTTGATGGCACGGAGGCTGCGCAGCTGTGGCTCATCCTTCGCTTTCATCGCGTCTTTCATGCGGTCCATGATCTGTTGTTCGAGACTCATATGGAAATGATTTAAGTGTTCGGTTGAACGGGCAAAGTAAAGAAACATACGGCTCGGGACACTGGTCTTTTCCACCTCTCTCAGCCGGGAAGCGAAACGGGCTTGCCGCCATAGCGTGGCTTTCGACGGACCAGGTAATCGAGAAACATGTTTACCCGGGCCAGCTTCTCGCGTACCTGCATGCGGAGCCCATCCCGCCCTGGAAGGTCGCGGGCATTGAATCCGATGGCGTCAATTCCTTCGCGCTGCGCGATAAACAGAGCGCGCTCGTTGTGAAATTCCTGGGAGATGACGACCACTTCGCGCTGCCCGAAGATCGTGCGCAGGCGGACCATCGAATCGAAGGTCCGGAAGCCGGCGTAATCAAGGAACAGCCGACCAGAGTCAATGCCTTCGCGCATGATGTCGGCGCGCATATCCGACGGCTCATCGTAGCCGGCGCGACCATTGTCCCCGCTGATCACAAGGAATCGGATGTGACCGCTGCGCAAGAGGTCGACGGCCGCCCGGATACGGGCGGTGTAATAGGGGTTGGGCTTTCCGTTGGGCAGGGAGCGCACGGTTCCGAGCAGAAGCCCAGTTTTACGGTTTGGGATGGCCGTTGTATCGGAATAAAGCTTCCCGCGGGCGGCATCACGTACTTTGCTGTCGCAATAAACGGTCGCCGCGGCGGCCATGACCAGGCCGCCAAAGAAAACAAGGGCGAAGCGCTTCAGGGATCGTTTGCAAAGCATCGATGCGTAGATAAGAGGGGTCTTAGCCTGCTTTATTTTCTTTCAGCTGCTCCTCCTGGAACTTGCGGTAGAATTCTTTGGCGAACGATTTCAGATCGTCCGAAAGACCTGTTTGCTTGGTGGCGCGCGTGAGCGTGTCGGCCATGGTGATGAGGGTCTGGTAATAGAAGTCGGCCATTTCATCCACCATCATCTTCTGTGTCCAGAGATCGATGCGGAGGGCTGTTTTTTCAGCGCTGTCCCACAGCGACAGGATCATTGCCTTCGCCTGCTGGGGCCTCCCGGATGTGCCTTCCGTCGCCTGCCATTCAATCGATTCGGGAACCCTGCTTTCGTCGAGCGCGACGTCGATAGTGATCGTTGATTTCACGTCTTCTGATTTTGCCGCGAAGGTAAGGGCTGCGCGGCAACGGCCCGGAGCACGCTGTCCCACAGCAGCGAAGCGGTACGGTCCCAGCTGTATTGCGCAGCAATGGCGTGGCCTTTTGCAATGAGGGCGGCACGACTGTCCTCGTCCTGGTAGATCCGCATCAGCGCATTCGCGATGGAGTGCGGATCGGTCGGGTTGAAATAAAGGGCCGCTTCGCCGGCGATCTCTTCCATGGCGGACGCCTCCGAGGTCAGCGGCGGCACTGCGCACTGGATGGCTTCCAGCGGGGGAACGCCAAAGCCTTCGAACAGCGATGGGTAGACGAGCGCATAAGAGGCGCCAACGAGCCGGGCGAGCTCGTTTTCTGAAACATAGCCCGTCAGAACGACATCGTCGCGGAATTTATATGACTTCAACAGGTCGAGAAAATCGCCGTTCTTCCACGCCAGGCGCCCGGCAAGCACGAGCTTCCAGCTATTTTTTTGTCGCTTCTTGAACTTCGAAAACGCCTTGAGAAGATTCACCAGGTTTTTGCGGGGCTGGATGGCGCCTGCGTAGATAAAATACTCCCGTCCTCCCGTGTACTGCTCCTTGACTGCTGCTTTCTCGTCTCCGTCAAGGGGTTGGAACACAGGCTTGACCGCGCTGTAAACGACCTGGATTCGGGCGGGGTCGATGCCATACTGGGCTACCAGGTCATTCTTCGAGAACTCGGACACGGTGGCGATCGATGCAGCCTTCCGGGCAAAGCGCGGGGTGAAGAAGCGAAGGAACTGGACGTGGCTTTTCTTATAGGCATCGGGCTGGTGCAGAAAGCCGAGGTCGTGCACCACGAGGCATTGCGGCACCCGCGTCGTCAGCGACGCGAAGCCGTCCGGCGAGATGAACACATCGGCCTTCAGGCGTTTCAGTGCCCCAGTGACTTTGACATCGTACCAGTATTTCCAGAGAAGTGGGTGACGCGCCGGCGGACCCAGCACCTCGAGGTGAACATTGCGCGGAAACGGGTCGGTTCCTTCATAGGGTCGGTCGAGCAGGAAATGAAACGAGTGCTCCGGGTGTGCGGAGGCCAGGCGGGTGAAGACCTCCCTCGTAAAATAGCCGATCCCCTCGAGTTGGGAGCTGAGCAACAGGCGTGTATTGACGGCGACGACCATGGGGTCCAAAGGTAGGATGACGCCGTTTTAGCGTCGATAATCTCTTGAAAATGTGGAATGTGTACAGATCATTCCACAACTGGGGAATTCACCTGTTGTCGTTTTTGCTCAAAACCTGGGGCGCTTTCTTCGGGGACGACGGATTTTAAACGGGACGGAATTTTTGGTATTGGTTTTGTTTTAACACCCGCGTCGTTCGCGCTTCACCCTTAACCATACAAATTTTCACGAAGCCGGCTTCACCCTTAACTTGTACGGATGCCTCTCCAGGCATCTATCCATAAACGACCTCTTAGGTGGAAGAGGATGGTGGCTTGTAAAAGGGGCCTTGGTTCGGGGCCCCTTTCTTTTTACCCGCGTGCAACGCGGATTTTTTATGTCCGCCCCTTTGAAATACCGCCCCCTTCGCTTGAAGAAAACAGTTAATGTGCCTCCGTACTTGTCAAACCTTGGTTACATTTGCCCCTCATGGAATACAATACTGGAAGAAATCATCTGGTGATCCGCGAATACGGACGGCATATCCAGAAGATGGTGGATCATATCCTGACGATCGAAGACCGGGACCGCCGCCAAAAGCAGGCTGCCGTGGTCATCGAGCTCATGGGCTTCCTGAACCCGCACCTGAAGAACGTGGAGGATTTCCGGCACAAGCTGTGGGACCACCTGTTCCTCATTTCAGATTTCAAGCTTGACGTGGATTCTCCCTATCCGATCCCCACGCGCGAAAAGCTGATGGCGCGCCCCGACCCCCTCCCTTACCCGCGCCGCTACCCGAAATACGCCCACCTTGGGAAGAATCTCGAGCTGGTGATCAATAAGGCCCTCGCCGAAGAGGACCAGGGCAAGCGCCAGGGATTTGCCAATGCGATCGCCTATTATATGAAGCTCGCTTACAACAACTGGCATAAAGACCAGGTGCAGGACGATGCGATCCAGCAGGAGCTGACCAATATCACGAAAGGACAGCTGGAATTCACGAACACCGGCTATGTCAAGGCCTATCGCCCGACGCCCGAGCGCGAGCCGCGCAGCAATAACTACGGCCGGCAGAACCGCAAGTTCGGCCAGCGTGGCGGCACTGTCGAGCGGCCCCAGCCTGGCCAGAACGGCCAGACCGGAAGCCAGGGCGGCGGCGGTCCCCGCAACGACAAGCGCGGTGGCGGTGGCGGCAAATACGGAAAAAAACGTTATTGACCCCATACAGGAACTTGAGGCCGGCACGCAATGCCGGCCTTTTTCTTTGGAGGAAAGGCCATTCTGCTTTTTAGCAAGTAATTTGCCTCTGTATCACCCGATCACAAACCACGAAACAGATTACGAACCATGGGCTCATTCGAAGTAACAGGCGGGAAAAGACTGAAAGGATCGATCATTCCTCAAGGCGCAAAGAACGAAGCGCTCCAGGTCATCAGCGCTGTTCTGCTGACCGATGAAAAGGTCACCATCACCAATATCCCCGATATCCTCGACGTCAACAATCTCATCGAGCTTCTCGAAGGGATCAACGTGAAGGTGGAGCGGCCCGACCGCCACACCTGCATCTTCCAGGCAGACGACATCAACATCAACTACCTCCGCAGCGACGAGTTCAAAGGAAAGAGTGGACGCCTTCGCGGCTCCGTCATGTTCGCGGGGCCGATGCTCGGGCGCTATAAAAAGGCGTTCATCCCGAAGCCCGGCGGCGATAAGATCGGGCGAAGACGCCTCGATACCCACCTGACGGGGTTCGAGAAGCTGGGCGCAAGCTTCACCTATTACGCCGAGGACGGCTTCTACTACTTCAGCACCGAAGGCCTCAAAGGAACCTATATGCTTCTCGACGAGCCGTCCGTCACCGGCACGGCCAATATCCTCATGGCCGCCGTCCTTGCGGAAGGTACGACAACCCTGTATAACGCTGCCTGTGAACCGTATATCCAGCAGCTGTGCAAAATGCTCAATCATATGGGCGCCAACATCAGCGGCATCGGCAGCAACCTCCTTACGATCCAGGGGGTCGAAAAGCTTCATGGCACCGAGCATCATATCCTGCCCGACATGATCGAGATCGGCTCTTTCATTGGCCTTGCCGCCATGACGCAAAGCGATATTACGATCCGCAACGTCAGCCACGAGAACCTGGGCATCATCCCCGATAAATTTGCGCAGCTCGGCATCAAGATGAATCTTGTCGGGGACGATATTCATATCCCCGAGCAGGACATCTACGAGATCGAAACGTATATGGACGGCGGCGTACTGACGATGTATGACCACCCCTGGCCAGGTCTGACACCGGATCTCCTGAGCATCATCCTTGTCGTGGCAACGCAGGCCAAAGGATCGCTGCTGGTTCACCAGAAAATGTTCGAGAGTCGCCTCTTCTTCGTTGACAAGCTGATCGACATGGGCGCGCGCATTATCCTCTGCGACCCGCACCGGGCGGCCATTATCGGCCTGGGCCGGCAGTATAAGCTGCGGGGCATCCGCATGTCATCGCCGGATATCAGGGCAGGTGTGTCGATGCTCATCGCGGCCCTGAGCGCCGAAGGACAGAGCGTGATCCAGAATATCGACCAGATCGATCGCGGCTACCAGTATATCGACACGCGGCTGCAAAGCCTTGGCGCCGATATCCGCCGTGTGTGACCCTACTCACGAACCCAGCTCACCGATTCGGCAATCGGCCGGCGCGTTGCCGCCGGCGATGGAACGGCCACTTGCCCGATATAGAAAAAGCCCATCAGGCGATCCGCATCGCCCAATCCGAAATACGGCTTGGCAGCCTCGTTATACGTAATGCCGCCGGTGGTCCAATAGCCACCGAGCCCATACGCCGCTACCGAGAGATAGATATTCTGAACGGCACAGGAGACAGCCGCCACCTCCTCAAGTTCCGGGAACTTCTGGTTCGGATCGCGCTTCAGGCAGATCGCAATGAGATGCGAGGCGCGCAGGGGGTTTTCCTGGAGGCCACGATAGGTCGCTTCTCGAAATTTCTCTCCGGACGTTTCTTTATAGAGCTCGCCTTGGAACCGGGCAAAAGCGTTGAGTCCCTCACCGGTGAACACCACGAATTTCCAGGGCTCCGTTTTGCCATGGCTGGGCGCCCAGGTCGCATTCTCGAGGATCTCGGCAACAATCGCATCGTCGACGTGTCCACCCTCTGCGAATTGCTTGGGGAATACAGAGCGGCGGTGGCGAATCAAATGATTGATGGAAACGGGATCGTAGGTCATGTGGATGATTTGGCGGCAAAGGTGCCGAAAAGGGCTGAAAGAAAGCGCCCCGGGTTCATGTAAAAAACTGACACGACGGAATTCGTAAAAGCGCGGTTTCCGTCCACTCACAAAGGTCTTTGTTCATTCACATCGTTTCTGCTTTTTCCGACCCGATCGTCTCCTGTACTTTGCTCGAAATCACCAAGATGAGAAAGATTCTGATCACCTGTGCGACCCTGCTGACCTCTCTGATGGCGCTGGCGCAGGCCCCGCGGGGCACTGCCTCCATTCATGTTTCAGCCGATGGACGGTCACCGCTTGAAGGAGCAACCGTCGAAGTGTTGCGGGTGGGCGATTCGGCGCTGATCCGCTCCGCTGTTACCGATAAATCAGGCGATGCCATCGTGGAGAACCTGGCAACGGGGTCCTACCTGGCGCGTGTTTCGCTTGTGGGCTATCAATCCGCCTATACGCCGGCATTCACCGTCACAGAAGCGGCTTTGTCAATAACGGTTGCGCCCGTATCTCTTCTTCCCAGGGCAGCGACGCAGCTGCAGAATGTGACCGTCACGGGCCGAAAGCCATTTATTCAAAAACTCAACGACCGCATCATTGTGAACGTCGAGAGCAGCATCATCAGCGCAGGCAGCTCGGCTCTTGACGTTCTGGAGCGCTCCCCGGGCATTTCGGTTGATCAGAACGATGCCATCAGCCTTCGCGGTCGTGCGGGCGTTGTGATCATGATCGATGGGAAGCCCTCGCCGTTATCGGCAGCGGACCTCGCCAACTACCTGCGTGGCCTGCCGGCAAACGCCATCGAGCGCATCGACATCATCACCAATCCCTCCGCGCGGTACGACGCTGCCGGCAACTCCGGCATCATTGACATCCGGATGAAAAAGGACCAGCGCATGGGCGCCAACGGCACCGTGACCGCGGGCTACGGCCAGGGCGTGTACCCGAAAGCGAACGCCGGCGCCACCTGGAACTACCGCAACAAAAAGGTGAATGTCTTTGGCAACTACAATAACAACTACCGGAAAAACCTGAACCACCTTTATCTCAACCGAAACTTCTACGAGAACAAGGTCCTCTCATCGTACGACGACAAGGACAATTTTGCGATCATACCGGTCTCCTCTCACACCGCCCGTGTCGGTGCCGATTTCTTTCCCTCGAAGAAGACGATCGTCGGCTTCGTGGTGAACTCCAATTTCGCGGCCATCGACCGGACCACCGACAACCACGTGCAGGAGTATGACGCGCACCGCGCGCTGCGCCGGACCTTCCACGCGCTGGGCACCGGTGACGACCACAACAGCAATGCAGTTGCCAACATCAACTTCAAGCACACGTTCGACAGCACGGGACGCGAGCTCACGGCCGACGCCGATTATGGTGAATTCAGGAACCGCTCCATGTCAACGATGTTCACGTCGTACAAATCGTTCAACGGGAGTCCCCTGACACCTGACTACCGCCTCAACGGCGACCAGGATGGCCTCCTCAGGCTGCGCACTGGCAAGGCCGATTACGTTCAGCCGATGAAGAACGGCGCACGCTTCGAGGCAGGGTTCAAAACAAGCTTTGTCAGCTCGGATAACGACCAGAAATTCTTTGACCTGAGCAGCGGATTGAGCAGGGTCGACAGCGGCAAGACCAACCGCTTTTTCTATAAGGAATGGAACAATGCCCTGTACACCAACCTGAGCAAGGAGTGGAAGAAAGTGAACCTCCAGGTGGGACTCCGGGCTGAACAGACGCGGGTAAAGACACACCAGGCGCGCAACAACGTGGACACGGCATTCCACTACCTCCAGTTGTTTCCAAGTGCCTTTTTGAATTACCACCTGACAGCCGACCGCACGATCGGTTTGTCGGTAAGCCGCCGGATCGACCGCCCGGGCTATGGACAGCTCAACCCGTTCCTGTTCCTCATCGACGTGTCGACATACGGCACGGGAGCCCCGGGCTTGAAGCCTCAGATCACCTGGTCATACGAAGCAAGCTATACCGCCAAACAAGTGAGCTTCACGCTCGGCTACAGCCACACGACGGATGTACAGAACATCGCCCTGCTGCGCTACCGCGATGCGTTCCCGAATGACACCACGAAGGGCGATAACGTTACGGTCCAGATCCCTGTGAACCTGTCGTCATCGGATTATGTCGGACTGACCGTCACAGCACCCATACACCTTCGGCCGTGGTGGAATATGGTCAATAACCTCAACGTGTACTACAACTATTTCAAAGGCAATCTTGCCGGCACGACGCTGGCCAACGGCTCACCGGCGGCGGACCTCCGCGTGAATAATACGTTCAGCCTGAAGAAGGGATGGACAGCCGAGCTGAATGGCAGCTACAGCTCGGGCGGGCGCTACGGCTATATGATGTCGGACCCGCAATGGAGCGTGGGCACAGGTGTGCAGAAGACGGTGATGAAAGGAAAAGGGACGGTTCGGTTTAATGTGACGGACGTTTTCTGGACCAACCTGCCGAAGGCAACCGTAACGTATGACAACTATGTTGAGCACTGGCATGCGACGCGCGAATCACGCGTGGCGAACCTTGGATTCACGTACCGCTTCGGGAACAATAAGGTAGCCGCCGCACGCCGCCGCACAACTGCGTCCGAAGAGGAAAGGAGCCGCGCGCAGTAAGCTGGTGAGAGAGTGAGGGGTGAGTAGGGAGTAGTGAGTGGTGAGTGGTGAGTAGGGCCGTTTTGGAGGTGTCATCCCGAGCGCCCCGCAGGGAGCCCCTGCGTTACGCACGCTGTCATGCTGGCGCATGTCAGCACCTTTCCCTCACAAAGGCACCCGGCTGAAATCCTGACTCTCACGCGCCGACCAGTCACTCACCGGCTGTCATCCCGCACGGACCCGAAACCTGCGCGTTGAGGCGAGCGGGCCACGAAGGCGCGAAGACGGAAAGAAGCAAAAAGAAGCATTGAGAAAGAGATCAACAGCCTTTCACGCAAAGACCGCAAAGAAGCAAAGGAATCGCAAAGGGTTTTCCTTTGTGTTCCTTAGAGCCTTCGTGCCTTCGTGGCCCAAATTATCTTTGTCGCGTTGGTTTCAGGTCCGTGCGGGATGACAGCCGGCACCGTAACCGACCCTACTCACGACTGACGATTCACCACTCACCAAACGACCCATTCACGATTCACCATTCACTATTCGTTTCCGTTTCGCCGATGCTTCCGTTAACAGGAGAAGATGGGGCTGGAGAAGGTCGATCGTATGCTGGTTGAGGAAGCCACGGAGGTGGCGGTAAAAATGGCTGTGGTCGTAGTACCCGTAAGTACTGTAATGAAACCCCACCGGGTCGTTCACCAATTGCTCGACAGCCTTGCGGATGCGCAGGATCTGGAGGGCCTGCTTGCTGCCGATGCTCGTTGTTGCCTCGAAGTAGCGCTGCAGGGTGCGACCGCTGATGCCGAAGCGGGCGGCAAGGGCATCTACGGGAACGGAAAACGCGTTCGATTCACCGCACTCCTTCAAGACCTGCGTGACGATCTCGACGGGGCGCTGTGAGCCGAGGTGTCGTTCCAAAATACGGTTGTAATAGTCCGATATGATGCCGACGCGCGCGTCGAATCCGGACGCTGCTTTCACGCGGTCGACCACGCTGCGGTCGATCAGGTAGGCGAGGGGGTAGAGATACTCGCGGTACTCCGAAAAATTGACTTTCTTCTCGAAGACAACCGGTGATACCCGGAACTTGATGCCGAAGATGCGGTTGCCTACGGCATGGTGGCAGATCATGTATTTGTTCCGCGGGAGAAACACATCGGAGCGGACATCATGGCGGTTCGTCCCGAGTTCCATCACGAATGGAGTTCCCAGGTTGATCATATACGTGTAGCCAACATTGGGAAAGAGGGCGTCCGAGAAGCCTTCGGGGTATTTGCCCCACAGCGGGTCGAAATCGATCTCCCAGAAGAAGTCGATGAAGTGCCCGAGGGCCCTGCGCGCAGGCCGGCGGTGGTAACGGGTCTCGAAATGATCGCGGTGAAAAAACTCGACGTGCTGCACGAAGACAAATTAGCGAAAATGTGGGTTAAAAGAGCTGGAAGCGAAGCCTGCAGGGACCCGAAAGGGGCGCTTTGAGAATCTGAACCACGAAGACACGAAGAGCGCAAAGGAGCACAAAGAAGGATTGACGATTTCAGATTGACGATTTTAGATTTTAGGACACCCTGCAACTTCCAGGCTGTCATCCCGGGCGCCCCGCGAGGGAGCCCATGC
>JAQBNP010000017.1 GCA_028288515.1 Flaviaestuariibacter sp.
CATCTGGATCACCATCAATGCCGAAAGCAAGGACGCCGTGCGCGAGATCCTCGCCCAATCGCCCTTCGCCCCGTACTGGACACTGGAGGTCAATGAAGTGGTGATCTGGGACGGCCAGAATTACCGCCTGCCCGTGCTTCAATTGAACTAAGAGCCTGACAGCACTTACGCGCGAACGTGATGGGCACACGATTTAACCGATCGTTCGATCCTGACAACCTTGTCGCCGATCCTGCGTTTTTACCAGCAATGCTGCGCCCGCTTCTCTCCAAACTTACCGCCAACACCGCCCAGGTGGCTGTCAACCAGGCCCTCAGCCTGCTCATCTTCCTGCTGCTGGCGCGCACGCTCGACAAGGCCTCATTTGGCCTGCTCAACCTTGCTCTCGCCATCCTCCTGGTTCTGTTCGGCATCCTATCGTTCGGGATGGACCAGCTGCTCGTCCGCAAGACCACCCTGAGTGGGGCGGATGGCAGCTGGCTGTCCGTAGTGCTTGCCCATTACTGTCTTGTCGGGTTTGTTGCGCTGCTGCTGACCGGGGTGGCCGCACTGGTCGGGGGGGCTACGTCGGCACAGGCCATCGTCTTTGCGCTTTGTGCAGGAAAGCTTGCGTTCTCGCTATCGACGCCGTTCAAGAGCGTTGCCACGGCTGAGGAACGGTTTGGCAGAGTTCTCGCCATGTCGGTGGTTGCCAACACATGCCGCGTGATGGGCCTGGTGTTGCTCTGGCTGCTTGCGTCGATCACGTTGCAGCGGGCTTGTTTCGTATTTGTGCTGGCGGATGGGGCGGAGCTCCTCGCCTGTCTGATCTTGTCCCGCCGCTCCTTAGGCGCAGCATTTTCGCGCTTTTCGATAGGTCGTTACCGTTCGCTGCTGGGCGAATCGCTTCCGGTGGTCGGAACGGTCGTCTTTTCGTTTGCCCTGGCGCGGTTCGACTGGATCTTTATCGGCTTTTTTGGTACGGGCGCCCGGCTTGCCGAATACAGCTTCGCTTACAAAGTCTTCGAGCTCTCGCTGTTGCCACTCTATGTGATCGCACCGCTCCTGGTGCCGCGCTTTATAAGGCTGGCCGCGGGCGGCGATCAGCGCGAGCTCCTGAGCCTTGGGAAGCTGGAGATGCTTATCTCTGGCGCGACCATCTTCGTTCTCAATGTCGTGTGGGAGCCGGCTGCCAATTTTCTCAGTGCCGGGAAGTACGGCAGCGTGAACCGCGAGACGATCTTTTTCCTTTCCCTTTCGATCCCCTTTCTTTACCTGAATAATTTTCTCTGGTCCCTGCATTTTGCCGCCGGACGCACCCGCTTTATCCTGTACAGCTTTGCGGGCTGCTTCGCCATCGATGCCCTGCTCACCCCGATCCTGTACCCCCTGCTTGGAAATGCCGGCGCGGCGCTGGCCTACCTCGTGGCGATCGCGCTGCAGACGATCGCATACTATCGCCGCGCAACAGAAGTTCCCGGCCTGTCGTGGTGGCCCTTGCTGACGGGCGTGTTCGCTGCGCTTTCCGGGCTTGCTGTATCGAGAATGGTGGTGAACGAGCTTGCGGGCGGCCTGTTCGGCGTGTCGGTCTTCATCGTTCTCCTCCTGCTTGCGCGCCGGGTGCGGTGGATGCTGACACCGGCCGTTAGCGGATTCTAAAGCAACGGTTTACACAGGCATCCGTATTCACTTTGCGAACCCAACTTTTTTCCATGACCACGCTGAAAAGCGTTTTGCGAACACCGCTTCAAAAGATCCATCCCGGCCTGCTGGTCTTTCTCGTGCTTCTCCTCAATGTGAAGCTCGTGGTAAAAGCTGTAGCGATCGGCGGAGCGATGTTGTTTGGAATCCGCAGCAGCGCCATGCAGCCGCTATCGGAAGAACGGGGCCTGCTTTTTTATCCGATCGTTATTTGCATCGGTCTTCTCGACGCCCTTCTCTATGGAACGATTTACAAGGCCCATTACGGCCTCGCGCTGCTGTTCGGCAGCGGGATCTGGATGGCCTGCTTTCTTGCAAGCGGCCAGGTGCGGCGCTTTGTAAGCCGTATTGACAAGATGATGATCGTGCGAACGATCGCCGTATTCTTTATCCTCAACGCGATCGTATCGTTTACTCAACTGGGACTGATCATGTGGGAAACCGGCGCGCTCAACCCCTATCGCTACCAGGGAAATTTCCAGAAGTATTTCGTCAATACCGGCGATTATATCAAGGGCATCAGCTTCGATACGTCTACAACCAATGCTGCCATCAACGCGCTCGGCGTCTTGTTTTTTCTCCAGAAACGTTCCTGGCTGTTGCTGACCACCTGCCTCCTGACACTGGTGCTGACAGGGAGCAATCTTGTCAATATCCTGCTCCTGGCGAATCTTGTTCTCCTGTTCATCTTCCGCTCGGGACGCGATTTAAAAAGTGTGCTGACCCTGTGCTTTCTTCCTTTTGTCTTTTTTTGGGCCCGCGTGTCCCCGCAGAACTCGGATTATGTGGGGAAGCTTTCGGCAAGTCTTTTCAAGGGACCTAAACAGGAACGCGCCAGGACCGACACTGCCGCCAGCAAACCAGTTTTGGCGCCGTCCGAGGAGGAGATGAGGATGGCATTTGCGAGACAGTACCTCGACAGTGTCGGCAGGAAGATCATCGATACGAGAAGTATTGCGTCAGAAGAAAAACCGGTCCTGCCGACGGACAATATTCACACACCACCCTTCCAGCACCGTGATGATACGAATGCCGTACGCAGAATGTGGTTTCATTATGTTGCGGAAACAGGCATCCGCGTGGATTCGATCCAGGCCTCATCCACCGTGCCCGGAAAAGTGCAGGCGATGCAACAGACCATCTCATTCCTGTCGACACACCCGGCCAAAGCCGCCACGGGCGCGGGCCCGGGCAACTTTTCCTCCAAGCTCGCCTTCAAGACTGCGGCGCTCGGCATTGGTGGATCATACCCCGAGACGTATCGGTGGATCGACCCCTCTTTCTCGTCCAACCACCTTGCTCTGTACCTCGCCTATTTCACAAAGCAGGAGCGGCTTCATTCCGTTGCCAACACGCCGAATTCGGTCTATGACCAGCTGGCAGCTGAATACGGACTTGCCGGCGTGTTTGCCTTTGCTTTCCTATACATTGGGTTCTTCCTGCGCAGCTGGCGCAAGCTGACCTATGGCCTGCCGATGTTGCTGTTATTGTGCGGACTGTTTGCAACAGATTATTGGTTCGAGCAGATCTCGGTTGTGGTTCTGTGTGAGCTCTTCCTTTTTCTCAACCTTAACGACAAGGGGCATGAACAATAAGCCACTGGTCTGCGTTCTCATGCCGGCTTACAATGCTGAGCGGTTCATCGGTGCGGCCATTCGGTCGATCCTGGACCAGACCTTCACGGACTTTGAATTCATCATCATCAATGACGGTTCCACTGACAGGACGGAAGCCATTGCGCGATCGTTCGCCGACCCCCGGATCGTGGTTCATACGCAGCCGAACAGCGGTATCGCTGCAGCGCTGAACCTTGGGCTCTCCGTGGCCATGGCCCCACTCATCGCGCGGTTCGATGCGGATGACATCGCCGCCCCGACGCGGCTCGAGCGGCAGTACGCCAGGATCCATCAAAGCCCCGGGCTTGTGCTCGTCGGGTCGTCGGCGGACTATATCGACGAAGACGAGCGCTTCGTTTTTTCCTGGCGTCCACCAGCATTCGATCACGAAACGATCTTTGGCATCAGCAGGCTTGAATGCCCGTTCATACACTCCAGCGTACTCTTTCGCAAAGATGCCGTGGTGGCCCTGGGTGGATATGACAGCAACGCGTTCACGTTCGAGGATCACCTTTTGTGGACGAAGCTTCTGCCGCATGGGCGGACATGCAACCTGCCCGAATCCCTTCTTCGCGTGCGACTCAGTGCGCAATCGATCACGATCGATGAAAAATGGCGCCCGCTGTCCTTTCGTCGCATCAAGCAAAAAGCGTTGAATGCAGGCCACATCTCGGCGGAAGACGGGCAACGGATGCGGGAGATTGCGCGGGTACAGGATCGCAGGCCGGTCAAGCGCGGGTCATACCACGCCTTGCTAGCCAAAAAATTTCTCTGGAACAATCACCAGCCGCGACTCGCACGCCACCATCTGCGGCTGGCCCTGGCGCATGTGCCCTCCTATTCAATGGGGTACGCCCTTTGGCTTCTTTCCTTTCTACCCGCCCGTGTGCTGAGCGGTTTTTACCGGGCGGGCAAGTTGCTTGAATCTTCATCACGAAACGCCCGCATCCAATGAAACACGTCGCACCCATACGATTGTTCGTTGATGCGCATGTGTTCGACGGTCCCCACCAGGGAACGCGGTCGTTCATCCAGGGCTTATATAGCAGGGTCAGGAATGAGGCAGGCATCAAGCTTTTCCTGGCCGCACGGGACACGGAGAAGCTCGCGGCCTATTTCGAGCCGGACGAGAACACCATTCTCCTCCGTTATACGAGCAAAAGCCGGTACCGTCGGCTTCTTTTCGAAATCCCGCGCATGCTTCGAAAGCATTCGATCGACTACGCTCACTTCCAATACATCACTCCGTTATCGAAGCCCTGCTTCTTTATCGTCACCACGCACGACGTTCTCTTCTGCGACCTGCCTGCGGATTTTTCCGTTGCCATGAAGATGGTCAAGAAATGGCTGTATAAGAAAGCTGCGCACCACGCAGACCTGCTCACGACTGTGTCCGACCATGCGCGGGGCTCGATCCGAAAGCACCTTGGCGTGCCGTTCCATAAGATCGCACTGGTACCCAACGGTGTGGACCGTCACGACCACCGGCCATCGCAACAAGAAGCCGCACGGGAAATCAGGAGCCGGTACGGCATTGAAAAGTTCGTACTGCTCGTGAGCCGCATCGAACCCCGCAAGAACCACGAGCTTCTTGTCCGGCTGTTCACCCGCCTGCAACTGGCAGACCGCGGCTTTCACCTCGTGTTCATCGGCCGCAAAACGCAGGACACTCCGGCCCTGGAGGCCGCCCTGGCAGCGCTTCCACAGGCGGAACGGGAGAAGATCGTTTTCATCGACCAGCTCGATACACCAACACTTCAGCAGTTCTATTGCGCAGCAACTGTATTTGCCTTTCCATCACGCGGGGAGGGCTTCGGTATCCCTCCTCTCGAAGCTGCCGCGGCAGGAACACCCGTCATCTGCTCGCGCGCTGCTGCGTTGGAAAGCTTTGACTTTTTCGGTGATGACCATATCGACCCGAAAGATGAGCGAGCCTTTGAATCAAGACTTTCTTATCACATCAATGGACCTCGGAATAATGACCTTCTGCATGCCCGTGCAGAAACGGTCAGGCAACGATATTGTTGGGGTGCATCGGCGCGCTCCTTCGTTCAATTGATCCGGGACCATCACCAAAACCAGGCAACATGATCCAATTTGACATGCTCGAAAGTCGGCGGGACGAGCTGCGGCTCCAGTTCCTGCTCAACAAGCCCTTCCCCCACCTTGTCATTGACGGCATCTGCCATGACGCGGCGCTGAGCGGTTTGCTGGCGCAGCTTCCGGAGATCACGACCAAAAGCCGCGACTATGTCTTTGCATCGAACAAGTTCGAAAAGTCGACCTTCCGGGACCTCTCCCCTTCATGTGCGACTCTGTACAAAGACCTGACGTCGGAACGCTTTGCGGATTTCCTGCGGTATGTTTCGAACGAGAACGTGTTTGTTGATCCGGCCTTTCACGGCGGCGGCATTCACCAGGGGAAAAAGAACAGCTTTCTCGACATGCATATCGATTTCAACTATCATCCTCTCCACCAAAACTGGTACCGGTGCCTGAACCTGCTTCTCTACCTGAACCTTGGCTGGAAACCGGAGCACGGCGGACAACTGAAGCTGGAAGACCTGCGGACAGGCCAGGCAAGATCCGTGGGGGTCCCCTTCAACAGGCTGGTGATCCAACTAACGGGAAGGCACACCCTGCATGGCTATGACCGCACAAATTTCCCCGAGGGCTGCTTCCGAACTTCGATCGCTGCCTATGCCTATACCGTCCACAGACACCGCGTGGAAAAGCCACGCACAACCGACTGGCACGTTGGTGAAGGGCAATACGGAAAGCGACTCCTGGCCTGGATCTATGACCCCGCCGTGAAGATCAAGACAAAACTTTTTGGAAGCTCCACAGCAAAGCACTGATGCGAATCTCAATCATTGGCACACGCGGTATACCGAACAACTACGGTGGGTTCGAGCAGATCACCGAACAACTCTCGCTTGGCCTCGCCGGGTATGGTCACCAGGTCACTGTCTATTGCTCCGACCGCCACCCCTACCGCCAAAACGAGTGGAACGGCGTCCGCCTCGTTCATTGCTATGACCCGGAAGGGACCATCGGAACGGCCGGACAGTTCCTCTATGACCTTGCCTGCCTCAGGCATGCCCGTAAGGACCGCCCTGACGCCCTGCTGTTCATGGGCTATACCAGCAGCGCCATCTGGTGGCGCCTGTTTCCGCGATGCATCGTAGTCTCAAATATGGACGGGCTCGAATGGATGCGCTCAAAATATTCGCCCCTTGTGAGACGTTTCCTGAAATACGCTGAGAAGCTTGCGGTTGAGCACAGCCACGCTCATATTGCCGACAATAGGGCCATCAAATCATACCTGGACGAAGCATACGGTATCGACAGCACGTTCATCCCGTATGCCGCGGAAATTCGCCCAGACGCGAATTCCGACCATCTTACCCCTTACAACTTGCAGCCAGGCGATTACTACATGCTGATGGCGCGCATGGAACCGGAAAATCACGTGGACATGATCCTCGAAGGCTATGTTCGAAGCGGCTCGTCAAAGAAGATGCTGGTTGTCGGGTCGACGGAAAACCGCTATGGGCACGCTCTTCAGAAGAAATTTGCCGGTTCCTGTGTAACATTCGCCGGCGGCTTGTTCGACCAGGCGGCCGTTCACAGCCTGCGCGCCTTCTCGGCCCTGTATTTCCACGGTCACAGTGTCGGCGGCACCAACCCCTCTCTCCTGGAGGCCATGGCCAGCAAGACGTTGATCGCGGCGCATCGCAACCGCTTCAACCGAAGTGTGCTCGGTCCCGACGCCTTTTATTTTTCCGAGCCGGCCGAGGTTGCCTCCATCATGCAGACGGAAGAGCAAGAAGGGAATGAAGAAAAGATCGCGCGAAACGCAGGCAAGATCGCGACTACATACCACTGGCCGGGGATCGTTGCTCAATACGACGCACTCCTTCTCTCTAAATTGAAACCACATGAACGAGCACCGCACTACGCCTGAAACCCTGCGCAGCAGGATCACGTACCTGCTCCTGCTTTTCTTTGTCATGAGCCTGCCATTTGACAGGTTTTACAGCCAGGTGCTCCTGATCTGCCTCGTAATCCACACAATGATCCACCTGCGCACGGAACGGCTGCGTGCCTGCCTCCAGCCGCGTGTGCTTGTCCTGCAGGCCGTCTATTTTTCCACAATGCTGGCCACCCTGTATACCGCTCACCGAACCGTCGCATTCGGGTTCTGGGAGAAGCAGGTCGCCATCTTTCTCTTCCCGCTGATCCTGGCGCTGAACCCGGTCGACAGGCCGGGTTTTTCAAAGCCCTTGCTGAGAGCATTCGCTGTCATGATCACCGCCCTCATTCTTTACCTGTATGCTGATGCGGTTCAGATCATCCGGTTTTACAGGATGCCGGCTTCGACGGTTTTGTCGGGACTTTTTTTAAGTCACCAGTTCTCCGCTCCGCTTGCGCTTCATGCAACCTATCTCTCTCTTTTTTGTGCGCTGTCAATTCTTGTCCTGATCGACCTTCTGCATGAGCGACAGCGGAACGTGATCGTTGTCCTGGCACTAGCCGGCATCGCAATCCTTGCCATGGGCCTCTTGCAGCTAGCTTCCAAGGCGGTGCTGATCGGGCTTTTCCTAGTTCTTGTCTTCCTCGTGCCACACTCTTTCCGGGACCGCGGGAAGAGGTTGGCGTTCGTCTGCCTATCGATCCTGGCATTCGCAGGCTTCGCCTTATTGGTGGAGAAGGCGGGCGGCCTGCAGGACCGGATCGTAAGCGGCCTTCGAACCGACCTGGGTAACGAGCGCCCGCGCTATTCGATCGCCGACCCGAGAGCAGCACGCTGGCGCATTGCATGGCAGCAGGTGCAGAAGGCGCCCGTATTTGGCCATGGCGCAGGTGAAGAGCTTATCCTGCTTCGCGACGGCTATTTTCGGAAAGGCTTATACGATTCATACCTCAACAAGCTCAACGCCCATAATCAATACATGAGCCTCCTCCTGAAGGGCGGAATACCGGCACTTGCGGCGTTTCTCCTCACGATCACGTACGCCTTTCGCCATGCCTGGCGGCAGCGAAGCCGGTGGGGCGCTGGTCTCGTCGTCCTCCTGGCGGTCGTGTCCGTCTCCGAAAACATTCTCGACGTCAACAAAGGCATCTTTTTTTTCAGCTTCTTCCTGTCCCTTCTTGTACTTGGCGAGCAACCCGCGCCTGGAGGTGTCAAGGGCATAAAGAAGCCTCGCAGCAACCATCAGAAGCCCGGTGTCGTACTTACTACCAGTGATCTCCTCCCTTAATAGCAGCGCCTTGTGTATCAAAACAGACATACTGTCCACGCTCGCCTACTTTGACCTCTTCAATTACCCCCTCACGCAAAGCGAGATCGTCCTTTTTTCTCCAAACACCCATCACAAGCGGGCTTACGGGGAAGCGTTGCAGGCGCTCCTGGCCCAGAAACGAATATTTCGCTTCGAAGAATTTTATACGTTGCACGATGAGCCCTGTCTCATTACACGGAGGAGAAAAGGCAATGGCAAAGCGAAAGGCCTGCTATCCACCGCCGACAGGATCGCCGCTCTCCTGGCTTGCTTTCCGTTTGTCCGCGGCGTGGCCGTGTCGGGATCGCTGTCGAAGAATTATGCCGACGACGATTCCGACATCGATCTTTTCATCATCACGGCGCGAAACCGGCTGTGGCTTGCCCGTACACTCATGCACTGCCTGAAGAAAGCGAGCTACCTGGTCAACAAGCAACAGCTCTTTTGCATGAATTATTTCGTCGACGAAGCAGCCCTCGAGATCTGTGAAAAGAATATCTATACAGCCACGGAGGTCGTCACGCTCCTGCCCTTGCGCGGCATCGCCGCGTTCAATTCTTTTTACGCGCATAACGGCTGGACGCGCACATTTCTGCCAAACCACTCGATGCGCATCTCGCATGTGAAAGACAATCGCCGGACACACCTGCGGCAGTTCGCCGAATTCTGCCTCGACCATGGTCTCGGCAACTTCATTGACACCATGCTGATGAAGCTTACCTCGTTCCGGTGGCAGCAAAAAACGACGCGCGGCAGGCGCAACGCGAGGGGTGTCGTCATGAGCATGTCCGCAAGCAAGCATATCGCCAAGCCCGACCCGGCGACGTTCCAGGAAAAGCTTGTGCGGCTTCATGAAAAGAAGGTCAGCCATCTTGCCGCGCATGAGCCCGTTAACGTTCAATCCGCATACTGATATTGCAGCTGTCTCCGTTGTGATCATTACGATGAACGAAGCGCAGACGATCGCCGGCTGCATCGCTTCGGTATCGGTGCTCACAGACAACATCATCGTTGTGGACGCCGAAAGCATCGACGGGACGGCAGCTATTGCGCAACGCTGCGGAGCAACGGTCCTGGTTCAACCCTGGAGCGGGTACGGCCACGCACGCAATGCAGGCGCTTCTCTCGCACGGCACAATTGGATCCTCTCTATCGATGCCGATGAGCGACTGACCGCTTCCCTTGCCGTAGCGATCCGCCAACTGGTGACGAATGATGCGGTGAGTCGGTACCGGTTCCGACGCACCAATTTTTTTCAAGAAAAAGAGGTCCGCTTCGGTACGCTGGGCAACGAATCCGTTACCCGTCTTTATAACAGGCTTGCTTGCTCGTGGAGCCTGGTTCCTGTCCATGAAACATTGATCGGCCGGGGCAATACAGCGACCCTTCGCGGCAAAATCGAGCATTACGGAATCGGCGACAAGCACACGTTCCTCGAAAAAAAAGAAGGCTATGCGCGGCTGAGCGCAGACAAATATGCGACACAGGGAAAACAGGCCTCGTTAACCAAGCTTTATTTCGCACCCATGTTCAACGCTGTAAAATCCTTCGTCTTCCAGCTTGGGTTTCTTGACGGCGAAACAGGTTGGTTCCTTGCCTCGGTGACCTATCGCTATACAAAACAGAAATATCGCTTCCTTGCAGATGCAACGAAGCAAAGCCATCACGAGAATCCTTACCAGGCGGCCAGGATCAGGGAGCTTTCTTCAGGATGATGATAAAATAATCGCCGACCAGTTTCCATGGCCACCGTCCCTTCAGGCGCTCTTCTACCCGTTGAAGGAAACGATACAGGCGGGGGCGCTTTTGAGCAAACCCTTCGCGGTAAGAGGGCGGGACGAAGGTGCAAAGCCCCTCCAGTGCAACCAGGGAAAACTCCGGCTGAAGATGACGCCGCACCTGCCGCGGTGTATGGTACCAGCAACGAAAGCTTGTGCCTTCAAGCCGCGCGATGCTCCCGCCGCGGCTGAACAGGCGCCGCGTGGCCGTGCGCCATTCTCCCTTCAGAAGTAGTAGAAATTCCAAAAGGCAAAAGGGCGGGATGATCACCAAAGCCACCAGGCCGCCCGGCTTCACGAGCTCCTTGGCATCCTGAAGCACCTCGCCGATCCTGTTGGTGCAATTCAATCCTCCGAAATTGGAGAATAGAAGGTCATAGGGGCCCCGCGCAGGGAGCTCATCGAGGTCGTGAAATGAGCGCAGCTCCGGCGTGACCAGGTGGCCGAGGCCGGCAGCAGCGACCTTTTCACCTAGCTGCTTCTGCATGCCTTCGGAGATATCGGTGGCGTAAACGCGATGACCCTGGCTGGCAAAGAACAGGGCATCCTCGCCGGTGCCGCTGTTCAGCTCGATGATTGACGCATGGCCGGGAAGATAGCTCAGCACAAGCTCGCGAACGCGCCTGCGTTTGTAGGCAATGATCGGGTCCGCGCCGTAGATCTGGTCGAAGACAAGAGACTGCCGCGAAAATGCTTGCGCCGCCTGTTGCTCATGGACATGTGTCAGCGAATCCTTCATTTCGGCTGCATTAGTCCGAGCAGTCTCGCCTTGGCAACAAGACTTGCCGGTGCATAATAAAAGAGCGACAGTGCACGGCGCACCGATGTGCGGCTTACTGCCGATGGCTTGCGGATCAGCTCGCGGACCTGTAAGATCCCGATGCGCTGCCGGTAACTTTTGTGAACGTACCGGTGCAGCTGTTTGTAAAACGCCGGCCGCTGGCTATTGCTGAACAGCAGCGCTAGGTCGTCTGAGTCCGTCCAGTTTGCCTTTGCCTTTAGCTGCTCTTTGACCTTCGCATGAAAGGAGGTGCCCGGCAGCGGATATGAGACGGAGATGCCGATCTGGTGCGGGAGCAGGTCGTGGATCATGCGAATGGTGGCGCGTATGTCATCGATCGTTTCGCCGAGATAGCCGAACTGGATAAAGAAACATGGCCTGATATCGTGCCGCCGCAACATCAGCGTTGCCTCCGCGATCTGGCCCGTTGTGATCCCTTTGTCCATGGCATCGAGGATCGCCTGGGAGCCGCTCTCAGCGCCCATCCAGACGGTCTCACAGCCAGCCGAGGCGAGTGCGGTCACATAGTTTTCCTGAAGAAGAAGGTCGGCACGCGATTGGATCTTGAAGCGGATCTTCACGCCGGCCTTTTTGAGCAGGGCGGAAAAGGCAGCTACCCAACCGGGCTTCAGTCCGAAGATGTCATCACAGAACCAGATATGCGAGAAATCGCACAAGGTCTGCAACAACCGGATCTCGGCCAATACATGCTCTGGCGATCTTGAGTTATACCGGTTGCCGTAGATCGGCTTCGCGCACCAATTGCATTTGAAGGGGCATCCGCGCGTCGTTGCCAGATTGATTGAAAAATATCCCTGGCTCTTCATCCACATGGAGCGATAAGGTTGCAGATCGAGCAAGTCCCAGGCGGGCAGCGGGAGAAGGTCCAGGTCGCGCAGAACCGGGCGCACGGCCGACCTGACAAAACCACCTGTTGTCTGGAAGGCAAGTCCGGGTATTCTTTGCGGATCAACATCGGGATCATTGAGCCGGGTCACCAGCTCCAGCAGTGTTTGCTCCGGTTCGCCCATGACGATATAATCAGCGCCAGCCTGCAGGTAGCGCTCGAACTGATCTGTTGAATCGGAGCTTGAGACGATCACCGCGCAGCCGGCCTCTTTGGCGCGGGAGATCATGCGAAACGCCTCCTCGCGCATATTGGTGAGGCACATCTTGGTGAGATAGTTGAAGCCGTCGTCGCAGATCACGAAGACACGTGCCCCCGATTCCTCCAGTGCGGCCAGGCAGCGCCCAGCGCCTTCGTCGAACAGGCAGTCATAGAAGTGAACGTCAAAGCCACCCGAGCGCAGTACGGCTGTTGCCAGGAGGGTCCCGAGCGGCGCGTAGGGCTGCGCGAGCTTCCATTGCTTCGGGTCCTTCCGCAGGTAATAGGAATGCGTTACAAAGATGGGGCCGTTGTTGATCATGGGATGGCAAGTCGTTTCGTGGGTGGCAGGTGAAGCGCACAGACGCAGCGGCGGCAGGTTTCGTCATCGGCAACAGAAAGGCTCTTACGCAAAGCCACTGCTTTCCGGTTGTTGATCACCGTTTCAAGGTCACCGTCCCTGATCGAACCGATGACCGGTTGAAAGAAGCAGGGTCTTACATCGCCATTGGGCTCAACGACAGCAGACACCCACGGTGCATTGCATTTCTTCGCCGGGAAAGCAGCGCGTCCATACACGGCAAGGTAATAGGCGCCGATGCGCCGGATCTTGGCCGGCGATTCAAGAATGAAGCCGCGCCGAAAATCATCTTCCCCCGAAATAATCAGCGTCTCGATGACGCCGAGCAGATCGCGCAGCTCCTCTTCCGGGATCAGGACGTCTGCCTGCCGGTCGGTGGGCCATGAGCCCGCACGGTTGAATGCCTCGCTGCTGACATCAGCCGGCAGGAAGCTGATCGAATCGAGACCCATCTCCTTCGCTGCGCTAACGATCAATGGCCAGCTCCGGAAATTCCATTTGTGTATGACGCACCGGCCCGACACGGGGAACCTGGAGTCGATGTCTTTCAATGCGCGGACACCGTCCGATAGCCTGGCAAAAGCGCCTGGCAGATTACGGATGGCATCGTGGGTGTCGCCGGCGCCGTCGAGCGAAACGATGACCTCATCAACCGCATCCAGAAGTGCCGCAGCGTGTCGCTTCAGGGTGATG
>JAQBNP010000207.1 GCA_028288515.1 Flaviaestuariibacter sp.
TATCTTCATTCCATTCCAGCACTAAAGGGCATTCGTCTCAACCGCGCGGTTGATGACGATGGCAAATCTTTCTGGGTCCTGAAGATCAAGGTCCGCGAGAAAATCGTCGCGGATGGAATCAATGACCCGTCGTTCGACATGCAGAACCGCGGCCGCTACGTCAATGCTGCGCAATTCAACGAGCTGACGGAGGATCCCGGAACGATCGTGATCGACATGCGCAACCACTATGAGTTCGAGGTCGGTCATTTCGAGCGCGCGCTGGAAGTGCCCTCGGACACATTCCGCGACCAGCTCCCAATGGCGGCCGAAATGCTGAAAGACGATGTTGACAAGAACATCATCATGTACTGCACCGGCGGCATCCGCTGCGAGAAAGCCAGCGCCTACATGCTGCACCGCGGATTCCGAAACGTCTACCACCTGGAAGGCGGCATCATCAACTATGCAAATGAAGTAACGGAGAAGGGGCTTGCCAACAAATTCCACGGTAAGAACTTCGTCTTCGACAACAGGATGGGAGAGCGGATCACCGACGAGATCATTGCAAAATGCCATCAATGCGGCAGCCCGGCCGATACCCATGTCAACTGCGCGAACGAAGCCTGTCATCTATTGTTCATCCAGTGCGATGCCTGCCGCGACAAATGGGCCGGCACCTGCAGCGCGGATTGCTACGAGTTCACCCTGCTTCCGGAGGACGAGCGCAAGGAACTGCGCAAGGGAGTGGAAAAGGGACGCAACGTGTTCCACAAATCCCGGAGCCGGCTCCGGCCGAGGCTTGGCGCGGACTAAGGGATTGACCCGAATATCCTATCTTGCGTGGCATCGACCGTGAGGAAACCTGCTGCCATATTGTTTCTCGTCCTGCTCACCTTTACCGTGCTGGGTTACCAACTCGTTTTTTACGTGATGGCGCGTGAAGCAAAAAGCTCCATGAGGGATTACCTCCGGACGGCACGCGCCAGCGAGGTCGGAACCCTTCACCTGTCAAAAGCCCAGGCTTCCCAAATTGACTGGCAGGAAGATGGCCGCGAATTTTCCTGGCACGGAGCGCTGTTCGATGTCGTCTCGAAAACCACTAACACAGACTCTGTTCATATCCGCTGCATTTCGGATCGTGATGAAACAAATCTTCTCCTTGCATTTCTTGACGGAATCAAAAAACAATCGGCAAAGAATCACTCGGTCGGCAAAATGCTGGCCCTTCAATTCATTGCTCATAACGGAACTGCGGAACCGCTTTGCGTGACAAGCCTGCTTGTCGATTTTCCGGTCACGCGCGACGAAGTTCCAACCCGCCCACACCCGATCGAGGTGCCGCCACCGAAGGCAGTTTTGCTTCTTGCCGCCTAGACATTCCGATTTCTTCCAAGCCAATTCTTATTCATGAAGCGAATTCTTATCGTCGCCGCGTTCCTCTGCGGCGTCCTCCAGTCCTTTGCGCAAACCACGTTGCGCGGCCGTATTTTCGATGCCTCCACGAACCTGCCACTTGCCGGCGCCACCGTAACTTTTGGCGGTACCACTTTCTCAGCCGATAAGGAAGGTAATTTCTCGGTCGACTGCAGCAAGGCCTCCCGCCTCACCGTTAGCCATGTCGGCTATGCAACCTACCAACAGACGATCCGCAATTGCAACGAGGCATTAAGCATTGCCCTCTCAGCCCTCAACGAAACCCTTTCCGATGTGGAGATCACCGCGACATCGGCACAATCCCGCTCTATGCTGAGCCAGCCGGTCTCGATCACGCGCCTCGGCACACAGGAGCTGCGCCGCGGCACAGGCCTGTTCCTGGATGATGCGATCAATGCGAATGTCCCCGGTGTCACTATGAACCGGCGCGCCGTTTCTTCTGGCCAGCAATTCAATATCCGGGGCTACGGGAACGGGGTCCGCGGAACGAATGGAGCCAGCAGCAATTTCGATGCGCAGGGCACCAAGGTCTATCTCAATGGCATTCCCATCACCGATGCGGAAGGCATTACGGTCCTCGATGATATCGACTTTAATTCCATCGGCACGGTCGAAGTGACGAAGGGACCCGCCGGCACCCTGTATGGCCTTGCCATCGCGGGCGTCGTAAACCTCAAGACGATCAAGCCTGAGAGCGGCAAGACCTCCGTTGGACAGGACGTCCTGTTCGGCAGCAATGGACTCGAACGCTACACAACCCATTTCACGACCGCAACAGCACGCAGCTCCCTTCTTGTGAATTATGGCCACCAGGAATACAGTGGCTTCATGGTGCACACCGCGTCACATAAGGATTTTGTCAATTTCGCGGGCGATTTCACGGCGAATGCAAAGCAATCCCTCAACACGTATTTCGGCTACAGCCACAGCTATGACCAGCGTGCGGGGGAGCTGACGCTGGGGCAGTACGATACACTGAATTACAGCGGCAATGCCACGTATATCAAAAACAACGCACATTCAGAAGTGACGAGCTTTCGTGCCGGCGTCACGCATAACTACCAGTTCAGCAATCGGTTTTCAAATGCGACCACCCTGTTCGGCTCGGGTGTCAACAACAACGCGAGCTCGGCCGGCGGCTGGACGGATAAGCAGCCCGTGAACTTCGGTCTCCGCTCAACATTCCTGTCGCGACTGGCCCTGGGAATGAACACCCTGAGCGGCATCACGGGCATTGAAACCGCCCACCAGCGTGCGCAGACCATCGGCTACGCGATGGGGGCGGACAGTGGTAACCTGGCAGGCTATAACCGCATTCTCGCGGAGCGCAGCAACCAGGCCACGATCACGGCCACCACATCTGTGTTCACGGAATGGACCCTGGCACTGCCATCGGATTTCTCCGTGACAGCGGGTGTCGGCGTAAGCAATATGAAGATCGTTCTTGACGACCGCTTCTTCCTGGCGGCGAACAACCGCCCGAACAACGTGGTGCCGACGCACTTCGGGAAGAAATACAACAGCATGGTATCGCCGCACGTTGCGATCAACAAGATCTTCGATAAGCAATTCTCCGTCTATGCCTCCTATAGCAAAGGGTACAAAGCGCCCGTGAGCTCATACTTTTATATTCCGTACGTGAGCGGTGCACCTGCTTCGGCAAAGATCAACCCGGTGCTTCGCCCGGAGATCGGTGAGCAGTTCGAGATTGGCACCAAAGGCAAGACCGTCAATGGCCGCCTCAACTTCGAGCTGGCGCTTTTCAAAGCGGTCTTCTCCCACAAGATGACGAATGTCGCCGTGCCGCTCGATGCCAATACCACCGCGTACAATTATATCGTGAATGGCGGAAAGCAGGACCACACGGGCGTTGAGCTGGCTCTGAAGTTCGCTGCCTACCAGTCCTCTCTGGGCTTCTTTAAGACAGTGAGCCCGTTCGTGAATATTGCGTACTCTGATTTTAAGTACGACAACTTCCAGTTCAAGCGGTTGGTGAGCGGCTTGGTTGTGACAGACGATTACAGCGGCAAGGCAGTGGCCGGCGTTTCACCACTGACGGCAACCGTGGGGATCGACGTGGCAACCAACCCTGGCTTTTACCTGAATAGCTATTACAGCTACCGCGACGCCATGCCGATCGTATCGACGGGCCAGTTCAAGACAAAAGCATACAGCCTTGTCAATGCGAAGCTCGGGTTCCGCCGCAGCGTTTCCACCCATGTCGACCTCGACCTGTTTGGAGGAGCGACCAACCTCGCCGGCACGCAATATCCAGGCATGGTATTCATCAACCAGCTGCCCGATGCATATGTTCCGGCGCCATTGAAGGCACAGTTCTTCGGCGGCATTAATTTCTCGTACAATTTCTAACCAGGTGGGACGCGCCGAAAGGCGGCACCCTTTAAATAGTCGTATGAAACAAATTTTCCTCATCATTCTTGCAGGCCTGTCGCTGGCCGGCTGCGGCCGCTTTGGCGAAAAGAAGACCACCGCCGGCTCAGACCGCATCGTTTGTGTGTCGAAGCAGCTCACCGAATACCTCTTTGCGCTTCACCAGGGAGACAAGATCGTTGGCGTTGACCTGACAAGCACCTACCCGGAAGAAGCGAAGAAACTCACAACGGTTGGCTATCACCGTCACCTCAGCGCTGAAGGGATCATCTCGCTTGAGCCGACCCTTGTGGTGCACCAGGGCGATATCGCGCCGGAATCCGTGATGCCCCAGGTGAGCAAGGTCGGCATCCCCATCAAAGTCTACCCCTCCGCGGGCACGATCGACAGTGCAAAGTGGCTGCTGGCAGCCCTCGGCAAGGAATTTGGGCAGGACACGGCCGCCGCGCGGCTCGCCAAAAAGCTCGACACCGACCTTGCTGCCGCTGCCGCCTACGTTGCCGGCTTTCCCAGGAAACCACGCGTGCTCATCGTCCATTTCGGGCAGCAGCGTAACCAGTACTTCGTTCTGGGAACCCGCGGGGCCGCCCATAAGATGATCGAGCTCGCCGGCGGGATCAACGTCGCCGATACATCCGGCTTTCGGAACCTCAGCCCCGAGGTGATCATGCGGTACCAGCCGGATGTGATCCTGGCCACCGACTTTGGATTCGACCGGATGGGCAGCGCTGAGAAATTTGCGACCCTGCCCGGCATTGGCCTCACACCGGCCGCGCGCAACGGCAAGATCTTCCGGATCGAAGAGCACGACCTCGTTTATTTCGGACCGCGCACAGGAGAGAACATCATCAACATGGCAAAATTGATCCACCAGTAGGATGCGCTTCCGCCGCCTGACATATACCGGCATCTACGTTTCCCTGGCAGTCCTGCTGCTGGCGCTGATCATATGGTCTGCAGGCGTGGGCGCAGTACGGCTTTCCTTTGCCGAGATCGGCGCTTTGATCCGACACAGGCTTGGCGCAGCGGTCACCGTCAACCCGATCCATGACGGCGTATTCTTTGAGATCCGGTTGCCGCGCACCATCCTCTGTGTCTTTGTCGGGGCGGCGCTGTCCGTCTCGGGAGCCCTGATGCAATCGCTGTTTCGAAACCCGATCGTAGAGCCGGGGTTGATCGGCACGTCCGCCGGGTCGGCCCTGGGAGCTGCTCTCGTCATCGTTCTGGGGAAGAACGCCTTTTTTACGGACATGTCCTTTCTCGGCGACCTGGTTATGCCCCTGTGCGCGTTCATCGGCGGCGTTGTTGCCACAGCGGTCGTCTATTATTTCTCTGCTTCGCTCAACCGCGTTAATATATCGATCATGATCCTGGCGGGCATTGCCGTGAACGCCATCGCCAATGGCGCAACCGGCTTCCTGGCCTATATCGCCCGCGATCCGCAGGCCCGGTCGATCACGTTCTGGAGCCTGGGCAGCCTGGCTGGCGCTACGTGGCGAATGGCGGGCATTGTCGGGGTTTCCACGGTCGCCGGCATCGGGATGGCACTTCGGTTCGCGCGCCCGCTGAACGCGCTCCAGCTCGGCGACGCGGAGGCAGGCTACCTGGGGGTGAACACCGAACGGTTGAAGATCTCCGTGATCCTGATCAACGCGCTTCTCGTTTCCGTTGCGACCTCGCTGGTTGGCATCATTGCGTTTGTTGGATTGATCGTGCCGCACCTGCTGCGGCTGCTGAAAGGTTCGGATAATCGTTACCTGCTCATTGGCTCGGCGTTGCTGGGGGCGGTGGTCATGATCGCCACCGATATGATCTGCCGCGTTGTGATCGCTCCCGCTGAAATGCCTGTTGGCATCGTAACAGCGTTTATCGGCGCGCCGGTTTTCCTCGGCCTCCTGTCACGCTACAAGAACAACTCTCATAAAGGAGGGTTCTATGCTTAGAGCCGAAGGGATCTCGTTTCGAGCGGGCCCGACTGAGCTCGTGTCGCCTGTGACGATCGGCTTTGACACCGGCCTGTTCCATGTGGTCATGGGAGCCAACGGCGCCGGTAAGTCGACCCTGCTGCGGATGCTGGCCGGCGACCTGCGCCCAACGGCGGGCACCGTCTGGCTGGACGATCGGAAGCTGGAAGACTATTCACGGCGCGATCTTGCAAAGCGGCGTGCAGTGCTGTCGCAACAGTATCATATTGCGTTCCCCCTTGCCGTTTCTGACCTTGTTAGCATGGGCCGCTATCCATATGCCGGTACGGCGCCAGCCACGGAAGAAAGCCTCGTTTGCGGGCAGGCTCTGGAAGCGATGCAGATGCAGGCATTTGCCGACCGCGATTACAACACGCTGTCGGGCGGCGAAGCGCAAAAAGTGCAGATGTGCCGTGTACTCGCCCAGATCGATCCGCGCGCACCGCAGGGCAAGGTTCTTTTTCTCGACGAGCCCGTTTCCCACCTTGACATCAGGTACCAGCACCAGCTTTTGAGGACCGCAAAGGCTCTGTGCCGCAACGGGGCGACCGTCATCGCTGTGCTGCATGACATGAACCTTGCCATCGCATTTGCGGACAGACTCCTGTTCATGAAAGAAGGGAAGCTGGCACATCGCCTGGATGATGTGCGGGAACTCACGCCCGCGATCATTGCCGATGTCTTCGACATGGACGCCCGTATCCTTCATCCCGAGGGCCATCCGCCGGTTGTGATCTTTTGATCAGGAAGCAAGGCGGTTCAATTCCGCTGTGATTGCGGCCGCGGTTTCTTCCTCGCTCCATTTTTGCGGTTCGAAGTCCTGCCCGGTCACGGCTTCATATAATTCGATATATCGGTTCGATATCGTCTGGACCCAGTCGTGGTTCATCTCCGGGATCGCCTGGCCTTCCTTTCCCATGAACCCGTTGCCGATCAGCCATTCGCGGACAAATTCTTTACTGAGCTGCTTTTGCGACTCGCCTGCCTGCTGGCGTTTCTCGAATCCGTCCGCATAAAAATAGCGTGACGAGTCGGGTGTGTGAATTTCATCCATCAGCATGACCTGTCCGTTGTAGATACCGAACTCGTACTTCGTGTCGGCGAGGATGAGCCCCTGCCGGTTGGCGATGTCGTTGCCACGAGCAAAAAGCTGACGGGCATATTGTTCGATCTGTTGCCATTCTTCCGGTGTGGCGAGGCCCGCTGCCAGCAGCTCGGGGACAGATATGTCCTCGTCGTGGCCTTCGTCGGCCTTGGTAGAAGGAGTGATGAGCGGCTCCGGGAAGAAATCGTTTTCCTTCAATCCATCGGGCATAACGGCCCCGCAGAGCACACGGCCACCGGCGGAATAGGTTCGCCAGGCATGCCCGCACAGGTTGCCGCGCACCACAACTTCGACGCGGAAGGGAACGCAGCGTACCCCGACGGACGCGTTGGGGGCGGGAGAGGAGAGCCACCAGTTCGGGCAGATATCCTTTGTTTCGCGGAGCATGAAAGCAGCCAGCTGGTTCAGCACCTGGCCCTTGAACGGGATCGGGTGGGGCAGGATCACATCGAAGGCCGACAGGCGATCGGAAGCGATCATGACGAGCATGTCGGCGCCGATCGTATAAACGTCGCGGACCTTGCCCTGGTAGAAGCGCGTCTGCTGCGGAAAGGAAAGAAGTGACATGCCCCGAAAGTAAGCGGCGATGGAGTAAAACGCAAATCGGATAAGGCGTCACGGGATGCCGGGGTGGAATAAAAAATTTCGGTGGAACCGGCCTTATGCTTATTTTTCCGCCCTAAAATCCATTGCCTCAACGAGTTCTGTATCGGAGCGTTTGCGAGGCGATCATTTTAAACGTAGGACTGGATCATTCCAAAACTAAATCATTCATTATGAGAAGAAGCTTGCGCTTTTCAATCCTTTTTTTCGTAGCGGCCATGTGCTCGCTGGCTGCCTTTGCACAAGGCGTAACGGTCACGTGTAAAGTCAGAAACATCTCCTCCCAGGAAGTGACACCGGCTGTATCCATTATGGTCAAAGGCTCAACCCAGGGCGCGTTCACGGACGAGAACGGAAATTTCAAGATCAACGTTTCCCGTCTCCCCGTTACCCTGATCGTCAGCTCTGTCGGCTTTGAAACAAAGGAAGTGACCGTCACCAGCGCGTCGGACAATATGATCGACGTGGTTCCGTCCTCCGCCCTCGGCCAGGAAGTGGTGGTTTCCGCGACACGCTCACCCGAGCGGATCCTGGAATCACCGGTGACCGTTGAAAAAATGAATTCGATCACCCTGCGCAATGTTCCTTCACCCAGCTATTACGAGTCGATCGCCAACCTCAAAGGCGTTGACATGCATACGGCGAGCCTGACGTTCCGGACCGTTACCACGCGCGGCTTTATGGCGAGCGGCAACACCCGGCTCAACCAATTGATCGACGGTATGGATAACCAGGCACCCGGCCTGAACTTCGCCGTTGGCAGCGTCATCGGCCTTACCGAGCTGGACGTAGACAACATCGAGCTGCTTGCCGGCGCATCATCCGCCCTCTATGGCTCCGGTGGTGTGAACGGCACGCTCCTGATCAACAGCAAAAGCCCCTTCCGCTACCAGGGCTTCAGCTTCCAGGTCAAGCAGGGTGTGATGCATATCCAGGATAAGGCACAGCGCCCCTCGCCTTATTATGACTGGACCGTTCGCTACGCGAAAAGCTGGAATGAAAAATTCGGTTTCAAGATTTCTTCTCAATTCATCAAAGCAAACGACTGGGAAGCCTACGATTACAGCAACGTGAAACGCACCAACGTACTGAGCAAGGTCGTTCCAGGCAACCGCCTCAGCGATCCAAACTATGACGGCGTGAACATGTATGGTGATGAGACGTCGGCCAATATCCAGTCAGTTGCCCTTGCCGTGCAGTCGCAGACACGCGCAGGCATCCTTGCCGCGACCGGAAATACGGTTGATATCGTGGCCCTCATGAACGGCTCGCTCCCCGCAAACGCGACACCGGCTCAGATCGGCGCCTTTATCGGTGCTCTGCCGGCCGCTCTGCAGCCTTCGGTGACAACGCTCGTACCATTTTACTTCGGCCTGCGCAACAATATCATCGCTAACCAAAACGTATCGCGTACAGGTTACGAAGAGCGCAGCCTCGTCGATTATAACACGGTCAACTTCAAAGTTACCGGCGGTCTCTTCTACAAGATCCGTCCAAACGTCGAAGCATCGTTCAACTCCTATGTAGGCACCGGCACAACGGTTTATACAGGTGCTGACCGCTACTCACTCAAAGGGTTGAAAATGGCCCAGCACAAGCTTGAAGTGAAAGGAACCAACTGGTTCGTCCGCGGATATACAACGCAGGAGAACGCAGGCAACTCGTATAACGCGACGGCCCTTGGCCGCATCATCAACGAAACATGGAAGGCAAGCACGCAATGGTACCCTGAGTACACCGCTGCCTATTTCCAGGCTCGTTCACAAGGAGCCAGCGATTACTCTGCTCACCAGATCGCTCGCTCGTTCGCCGACCAGGGACGCCTTGTTCCAGGCACAGCCGCTTTCAATGCTGCCGCGAACGACATCAAGTCGAAGCCGATCTCAAAGGGTGGCGCTAAATTCCTTGACAAATCTGACCTGTGGGCTGCTGAAGGCCAGCTGAACCTCTCCGAGGTTGGCGGTTTCTCCAAGATGGTTGAAGTGATCACCGGCGCCCAATGGAAGCAATACGTTCTCAATTCTGAAGGCACCCTGTTCGATGATGCCAATGGAAAGATCAAGGTTGCCGAGTACGGTGGCTACGTGCAGCTTCGCAAGAAGTTCCTCGCGGACGCCCTGACCCTCACAGCTGCCGGTCGTTATGACAAGCATACGAATTTCGAGGGCCGCTTCACGCCGCGCCTGACCGCAGTGATCCGCGTTGCGAAAGACAATAACCTGCGCTTTTCTTACCAGACCGCTTACCGCTTCCCGACCAACCAGGACCAGTACATCAACCTCGTTGTCGGATCCGGTATCCTGATCGGCGGTCTTCCTTCTTTCCAGACAAAATACAACCTGGTCAACAACCCCGGCTACACAGCCGAGAGCGTTGCCGCTTACCGCGCAAACCCGGCCAACCCGGCCCTTCTGCAGAAAGCAGTGTATACGAACCTGAAGCCTGAGTCTGCGAAGTCTTACGAGATCGGCTACAAAGGTGTCATCGCCAAACGCCTGTTCTTCGATGCATACTGGTATGCCAGCCGCTACGAGAACTTCCTCGGACGGGTCGCCGTGATCCAGTCCAACGACGGAACACAAGCGGGCCTGCTGAACCCGAGCTCAACAGCAACGACCAACCTTTCTTATATCCAAACGACCAACACAACGGTAAAGGCTTTCGGTTGGGGATTGACGGCAGAATACGCCATTGCCAAGCGCTATGTGCTTTACGGCAACGTATTCTCCGACAAGCTGCGTGACGTTCCCGCGAACTTCTCTACGTTCTTCAATGCCCCCAAATACCGTTACAATCTCGGTGTCCGCAATGACAACGTGTACCACGGTATCGGCTTCAACTTCGTTTGGAAATGGCAGGATGAGAACGCTTACGAAGGAACATTCGTCACTGGTACACTGCCTGCTTATGCAACGGTTGACGGCCAGATCACATACAAGCTTCCCAACACCAAGTCAATGATCCGTGTGGGTGGAACGAACCTTGGTAACAATTACTACCGGAGCGGATACGGCAGCCCCTATGTCGGCGGCCTGTATTATGTGAGCTTCGGCTACAATATCTTCTAAGAAGACGACCTGACATGGAAAAGCCCGTATTGAGATCAATACGGGCTTTTTTATTGCTGCTTTGTGAACTGTGAGACCTGGTTAACCGAAGAGGCCGCCTTTCTTCAGTGTGCGGACACCTTCGCCGATCTTGAATCCATTCTGGTAGATCTCGATCTTATAATTGCCTGTCTGGAAATCGTTCTGACGGATCGGGACCTGTACATTCTTGCGGGTGCCCTGCTCGTACTCAAGCGTGCTCTTCAGCGTGAATGGCTTGTCACCCTCGTTGCGCGTTGTGAGCGTACCGGAACCCATGCTTGGGTCGCTGATCACCTGGCCGTTTGGACCGGTAACGATCACGTACATATCGGCCGGACCGGTCTTCGCAACACGGTTCTCGACGTCGAAAGAGACGACCAGCTTGTTGACGCGCTTGGCGGTTGTGGTTTCTTTTTCCTTACCGTTCTTGCGCTCGTCGATGGGGCGGATCTGGAAGTTCGATGCAGAGAAAGTGGACGCCACGTCAACAGTGGAGGCGAGCTCTTCTTTTTCAGCTGTCGTGGTTTGAAGATTGGTTTGCAGAACCTGGCGCTCCTCAGTCAGGTGGGTATTGGCCGATGCCAGCTCCTGGTTCTCGCCGGTCAGGCGCGCTACTTCCGCTTCCAGGTTGGCGATCTTGCCGTTCAGCGTTGCGATCAGGCCCTTGGCACGTGCCAGCTCGGCAGCGCTCGCATTCCGCTTGCGCATGATGCTGTTGATCTCGTTCTTTAATTGCGTGATCTCTGACTGGTTGGTGCTCAGTTGACCCTGAAGGTTATTATTGTTGCCGGTGATCGAGTCGAGCCGGGTCAGGGCGTCATTATAAAGAAGCTGCACAGAGTCGCGGGAGGACATGGCATTGTTGGCCGTTGTCTGCGTCACGGAGATCTTGTCCTCCGTTTCGTTCTTTGTTTTCAGGAAATATGCCCAGGAACCGAGGATTCCTGCTGCCAATACGCCGATAGCTATATTTTTGGCGTTCGAATTCGTTCTTGCAGGCCGGTTCTGCGGTTCATTTGCAGACGGGTAATTAGTGTTTGTTGCCATTTCTGATGGTTTAAGTGATGTGAATTTACGTAATCCGGTTTCGATTTCGCACAGAAACCGAAAACCATGCCAACTGTTAAAGGCAGGCCTCGAATGTTGTATTTATGAAAGCTGAAAAGATCATCGGCGACCTGCGCAAAGGGTTGACCAGGCCTGTTTACTGGCTGGAAGGCGAGGAGGACTACTTCATCGACCTCGTTATCGACTATGCCGAGCACTCGATCCTGAGCGAGGAGGAAGCAAGCTTCAACCGCACCGTTTTTTACGGCAGGGACGCCGACTGGGCCGGTGTGATCAATGCCTGCCGCAGGTACCCGATGTTCGCCGAACGTCAGGTGATTATCCTGAAAGAGGCACAGGCCATGCGCGATATCGATAAGCTGGAAGCCTATATCGACAAGCCCCTGACATCGACCTTGCTCTTTATTGCGTACAAAGGAAAAAAGGTGGACGGCCGGACCAAGCTGGCGAAAACCCTGAAGGAGAAGTCCGTCCAGCTCACCACCAAAAAGCTATACGAGAACGAGCTGCCCGACTGGACAATGGCGCTGGTGAAATCCAAAGGATGCTCCATCGACAGCAAGGCCCTGCACCTGCTGATCGACCATATTGGCAACGACCTCAGTCGCCTCAGCAACGAGGTCGACAAGATCACCTTGAACCTGGCAGGTCGCACCACGATCACGCCGGACGATATCGAGCAGTTTGTCGGCATCAGCAAAGAATACAACGTGTTCGAGCTGCAGGACGCTCTTGCGCGCCGCGACTTTTATAAAGCCATCCGTATCGCCACCTATTTCGAGCACAACCCGAAAGCCGGCCCCCTGCAATTGATCTTTCCGTCGCTCTATGGATTTTTTAGCAAGGTGCAAATGGTGTATACGGCTGGTGGCGGCGCGGATAAGCAGACAGCTATGGCGATCGGCGTATCTGAATGGAAGATTAAGGAATACGTGCAGGCAGCGCGCAAATACAGCCCCGCGGCTGTCGAGAAGAATATCCTCCTCCTGCACCGCTACAATCTTAAAAGCATTGGCGTTGACGATGCCGGTACACCCGACGGGTTGCTCCTCAAGGAGCTGATCGTGAAGATGATTCAGGACTGACCGATGATGCGCAGGGCATCGTTCCTGTCCGCACGCAGCTGGCTTTTAAGCTCATCGAGCGTTGCGTATTTTTCCTGGGCGCGGAGATAGGACACCACGGTCACCTCGATCGATTCGCCGTAGATGTCCCGATCGAAGTCGAACAGGTTCACTTCAACACGCTCAATTGTGTCGTTGAGTGTCGGCCGCTTGCCGATGCTGAGCATCCCCCCGAATTCGGAGTCGCCCACCCGGACCCGAACCGCATAAACGCCTTCCCCAAGATGGATCTTATCCGCATCGGTGTATTGCAGGTTCGCGGTCGGATACCCGAGCTGCCGGCCCAGCTTGTCGCCATGAACGACGACACCTTCAAACGAAAAGGAATAACCGAGAAGCTCGTTCGCCGTTTCGACATCGCCGCTTTTCAGCGCTTCGCGAATGCGTGTCGAGCTCACCGATATTTCATTGAGAACATGCCGCGGGATCTCGATCAGGCGATACTTAAATACGTGGGCCTGCCGCTCAAGAAGCGCAAAATTGCCCGTTCGCCCCGCACCGAAATGGTGGTCGTATCCAATGATGATCGTATGCGGATGAAAAGTGCCTACCAGGAAGTCGCGGATATACGCTTCGGCACCCAGCGATGCGAATGCGGGCGTGAAGGGAGCAACGACAAGATGGTCAAGACCATGACGCTCAAGCAGGGCCGTTTTTTCGGGTAGCGTGTTGATCAACTCAAGGGGCGCTTCAGGTTGGACGATGCGCCGCGGATGGGGTGTGAACGTGACCAGGATGGTCTCTCCCCCAATCGCGTCTGCTTCCCTTCGCATGGCGCTCAGCAGCTGCTGGTGACCCTTGTGTACCCCGTCAAATGTGCCGATGGTGATCACGCCATTTCGGAAGCGCGGCACCTGATTGATATCCGAATGCACCTGCATAGAACCGCGAAGATAAAGGGGCAATGGCGTAGATTTGCCATATTAAATCTCACCATGTCGCTTTATACGAAACGCGGTGTCTCGGCTCAAAAGGAGGAAGTTCATGCGGCCACGAAGAACCTTGACAAAGGCCTTTACCCGAAAGCGTTTTGCAAGATCTATGCGGACGTGCTGGGTGGTGATGGAGAGTGGGTCAACGTCATGCATGCCGATGGCGCCGGTACGAAAAGCATCCTCGCATATTTGTATTGGAAGGAGACCGGGGACCTGTCGGTATGGAAAGGGATCGCCCAGGACGCCATCGTCATGAACCTCGATGACCTTCTCTGCACCGGCATCTACACCAATCTTCTGTACTCGTCGTCGATCGATCGGAACAAGAACCGCATTCCGGCCGATGTGCTTACCGCGTTGATCGAAGGCACGCAGGAATTTCTCGATCACCTGTCATCGTTTGGTATTTCAACTTCCTTCCTGGGCGGCGAAACCGCCGATGTCGGCGATGTTGTTCGAACCGTTGCCGTCAATGGAACGATGGCCGCGCGGTGGAGGAAAAACAAGCTGATCACCAATGAAAAGATCGCTGCGGGAAATGTTATTGTCGGTTTCGCAAGCAATGGCCAGGCAGAATACGAAACAGAATACAACAGCGGCATTGGGAGCAATGGATTGACAAGCGCGCGCCACGATGTGCTGGATAAACGCTACGCCGGCACCGCCGAATCCTTCGACGATACGCTGGATCCTTCCGTCGTCTACATAGGCAGGCACGGCCTTCAGGATGTTGTTGAAACGGCAGGCGGGCCTCGCACCGTAGGACAGCTCCTGCTCTCCCCAACAAGGACATTTGCCCCGGTGCTGCGCCAGGTCCTCGACGAGCAATTCGACGACATCAAGGGCCTGATCCACTGCAGTGGCGGTGGTCAGACGAAATGCCTCAAATACCTGCCGGCAAACGTTCGCGTTGTAAAGGACAACCTGTTCGATACGCCCGAGATCTTCCGGATCATTCAGGAGTCAAGCCATTCCGACGACCGCGAGATGTACCAGGTCTTCAATATGGGATGCCGCCTCGAGATCTACACGACAGAGGATGCCGCCTCATCCATCATCGAAACGGCATCATCGTTTGGCATCGATGGCAGGATCATCGGCAGGGTGGAATCAGGAGCGGGGCCGCGCCTTTCGATCCGCAAAGACGGAATGGAAATTGAATATTAACCGTATTTTCAACTCATAATTATGGCGGAAGCAATCATCGAGATCCGGAACGCAAACATCTACCAGGGCGATAGCCAGGTATTGAGCAACGTGAACCTGACAGTCAACAAAGGCGAATTCGTATACCTCGTCGGTAAGACCGGTACCGGGAAGTCGAGCCTGCTGAAGACCATGTATGGCGAGCTGCCCCTGCGCGAAGGCGACGGAGAGGTGGCCGGCTACAACATTCGCCAGCTTACCTGGAAAACCGTGCCCTACCTGCGTCGGAGCCTCGGCGTCGTGTTCCAGGACTTCCAGCTGCTGACCGACCGCAACGTGAATGAGAACCTCAAGTTCGTGCTGCGCGCAACCGGCTGGAAAGATGAAAAGCTGATGAACGAAAAGATCGCCGATGTTCTTGATAAGGTGGGACTGAAATCAAAAGGTTTCAAGATGCCCTTCGAGATGAGCGGTGGCGAGCAGCAGCGTGTAGACGTTGCGCGGGCCTTGCTGAACTCGCCAAAGCTGATCCTCGCTGATGAGCCGACCGGTAACCTCGATCCTGAAACATCTGACGAGATCATGCAGCTGCTGTTTCACATTTCGCGAGACTATGGAACGGCGATCGTCATGGCAACCCACGATTATATCGTCATCAACAAATTCCCGGCGCGCGTCCTTCGTACGGAGCACGGGCAGCTTCTCGACAATTCTTCTATAGCAATGCATTAAGAGCAGCGCCGTTGCGGGCATTGCTGTATACCTCTGCAATGCCTGCACGCGCGTCCCTGTCTGCTTCCGTAAACGGCTTGTTGAACAGGTCCGTGATCGCATCGATGTATTGGTCCGCAGTTCCGGCGATCGTTACGGTATCCCGGAAGGCCGTTCCCGCCACCCCAGCTTCGTTAGTAACACAATGCCTGCCGAGAAACAGCGCGTGAAGCATCTTCAGCTTCAGACCTGTGCTGTTCAGGGAGGGCAGAACATGCACTTGTGCGTCCCGCACGAGCTCGTCCATCGTTGCATCTGACGGATTGGCCACAAACGATACCTGCGCCCGGTCTGTCGCCAGATGCCGCAAACCGGCATTGATGCCTTTGCCTGCAACGACGAAGGGAAGGTCGATCCTGGAGAAAACCTCCGTTAGCAGCCAGCGCACTGCTTCACGGTTCTCCGGAACATTCAAATTCCCCTGGTAGAGGCAGTAGCGCCCGCACCCTTCACGGCCCTGCACCCGCTGCCAGGAGGTAAACGAAGGGATAAAATGCAGGTTCGAAAAGCCATACTTCTCCTGGAGCACGGCCATGTCCGTATGCGATACGCAGGCAAGCGGTATTCGCTTCTCTAATCGATGCTGGTAGCGCGTCAGTCGCCGCGCCTCCAGGAGGTAATAAAGTTTCTTTGCCACGTTGTGTTCCGACCCGATCAGCCGTCGGTAGTACATGGCTTCGTCGTTGTGCATTCGGATGACGATGCGGCGGGATCGATCGAGATGCGGAAGGACGCCGGCGCAGTGAATACCCTCGAGCAGCACCGGGCAGTCATCTGCGTTCAACCGCTCGATCAGATCTTTATTGATCCGTGACGAAACGATATAAGGCGCGACGCTGGCAAGAGCGGAGATGCCGCGGCGGGGATACACGTGGATCGCCTGGCAATATTTCTCCAGGCCGGACGCGTTACGGCCGTCTTTGTAAGCGAAATAATGAAGGATAACGGGACGATACTTCGCAAGCTCGATGATCTTGAAGTGCATATCGATCGCACCGCCATAATCCGGCGGTGACGGCGCATCGAGGCACACGATATGGAGTGGCTTAGCTTGCAAACGCGTTTCGATAGATGGTAAGTAAGGCCGCCTCTTCCTGCTCCCAGTTCAGCGAAAGCCGCGCCCGCAGGGCGTTTGATTGCAGGCGCTCATATAAAGACGTGTCGGTGAGCAGGCGTCGGACCGCTGCCGCGATCGAATCGGGACGAAGCGTGTCAAGAAGCAGCGCCACCTCGAAACGGTCGTTGATCGACCGGTACTCGGGATACGCATTCGTGATCTGCGGAATGCCGGCCTGGATATAGTCGAAGAATTTGTTGGGCAGGCAGAGGTATTGGTTGAGGCCGTCCGGCTCGGTGAAATTTAGTCCGATAAAAGCCTGGCGTGTTACTGTTCGCAAGTCAGCTGGCGTGAGCATGCCCCGAAGCTCCACTTTATCGCCAACTCCATTTTCAAAGATCAGCTCACGGAGCCGGGTCATGAAATTGCCGTCGCCGCAGATCACCAGGCGACAGTCGATGGAGCGCATCGCCGGGATGAGCTGCTCGAACCCACGCGCCTCGTTCACCGCGCCCTGGTAGAGGAGAAACGGCACCGGGCTTGCGTCCGGCATCTCTGTGCGAAGGCGCGCCAGGTTTCGGATGACGCCAAATGGCTGGCCGTAGCGTTTTTGAAATTCGGCCGCAAGTCCTTCCCCAACGGTATAACAGTGCCTGAAGCGGGGAACCGCAAACCTCTCAATGGCAAGCCAGAAGCGGCGAACGCGCGGGCGCGTCCGTACTTCCTTCATCTCGGTGAAGAGCTCGTGGGCATCGTAAAACCGCTTCGCCCGTGTTAGTACGGACACAAGAAAACAGGGGAGGATCGTATCCAGGTCAATGGCGCAAATTCCGTCGAGACGGCGAAAGAGCAGGTAAAAGAAAAGCCTGGTATTGTATTCAATATAAAAGCCCATTCCTTTTTGCACAAAGCAGTGTAGTCTCTTCTGGCGGTACGGTCGGGCCGCCAGTGGAAGCGAGCCGGGTAACCGGCGCCCGACAAGCGTGACCGAATATTCTTTCGCAAGCGACGTGCAAATGCGGTCCATGCGCTGGTCGTATAAAAGGTCGTTCGTTACTGTGAGGTACAGGCGCTTCACGCTTCGGTAGGGCTGGGGCGAAGTGCCTTGTAAATCGTTTCTATCGCTTCAACCACCCGGAGACCGCTGAATGCATCCGACTGTTTTTTCATGCCCTGCGCAATGGTGGTGGAGAGGTTGGCAAAGACAGCTTCATACCGGCTTTCAACTGAATCTCCATCGTCGGCCAGCAGGTCGCAACGTTCGATTATGCCTGCAGCGGTTTTGACGTTGAGCGATGCTGAATTCGTGTCGGACAGCGTCCATCTGATCGTTCCACGCATGCCGCCCTGGAATGAAAGCGTTGCGATGCCTGCGTTCTCGGCCATTGTGTCGTTGGGTTGATCAAGTTCGCCTTCGACAGACGCCAGGGGCCCGAATAAAAAAACGAGGGCTGCCATGGCCCCGGGAAACGAGGCATAAAGCAAGCCTCCGCCGGGGAAGACCGTTTGCTTCCAGGAGCCCACGGGCATCGACGTTGAGACAGACAGCTCAAACGATCCGCCGGTCGCTGCGCCGGCTTCGATCCGACCTTTCAGGTCTGCGAGCGCAGTGCTTCCGGCAAGTGGATCAACAACGGCCAGGCGCCGCCGGGAGAACTTTTCGGTTTCAACCAGTTGCCACGCGGCGGCACCGGTGAGGCAGAGCGGCGACTCGCAAAGCACGTGTTTGCCGGCCTGGAGCGATTTGATCGCATGCTCGGCGTGGGCGCCGTTCGGTGTGCAGATGCAAACGATCGTTACCTCTTTCTCGGCTGACAGCAGCTCCTCCAGTGAGCTATAGGCGCGCGCGTTATACAACGCCGCAAAAGAGCCGGCCTTCTGGTGGTCGGTATCGCAGACAGCACGCAGTAGGCCTCCTTTGCTGGTGATCTCGCGGGCATGATGCGCGGCAGCAACGCCGCAGCCGATGATGGCAAATGAATCCATGGGCCAAAAATAGGCATCCCGGTACACAAAAAGCCCCCTCGTGGGCGGGGGCTTTGAAATCGATCGGCCAGCGCCTTACAAGCCGCCGTTATCCATCTGGAGATTGCCTTCTGCTTTTGTGTTCTTGCGCTTGAACAGGTTCGCGTCGAACTTGCCGAAGCGGTAGTTAAAGTTCAGGCGAAATACCTGCGCATCGCGACGGCGCCAGGCGTCCTGCACGAGGCCGGACTGCTCTGTATGGGCATCGTATTTTTTGGTGCGGAAGATATCGTTCACATTGAGGGAAAGAGATGCCACTTTGTTCTTCAGGAACTCGTAGCGGATCGCTGCATCCACACCGTAGTTCGGCCGGATATAGCCTTGTGCTGCCGAGCCACCGCCGCCGCCGAACATGCCGCCGCCGCCAAAGCCGCCACCACCGCGGTTTCCGCTGCCGCCCGGGGAAGAGATGATCTTCGACGTATAGTCGCCGGAAAGCTGCAGCGAGAAGTTCTTCGGCAGCTTGAAGCTGTTATTGAGCTTCAGGAAATAGCTGAGGAACTGCTCCTGGTCGGGCTGGTTGTCAACGTCGATCTTGGCAGTGAAGAAGTTGATGTTTGAAGTAAGGTCCCACCACTTCGTGATCTTGTTGCGACTGGTCAGCTCAAGGCCAGTCACATAGCTGCGGTTGGCATTGATATAAGTTGATACGAACACATCGCCTTTATACAGCGTGTCGTACTCGCGGCCCTGGTAGCGGGTGATGAGGTCGTTCGTGTTCTTGAAATAAACCGATGCGATGAAGTTGTCGCGGTTTTCAAACGTCCGGGAGTACGACAGCTCGAGGGAGTTTGTGAACTCGGGTTTCAGAGCCGGGTTACCACGGCTGATATTCAGGGAATCGGAATAGTCGGTGAAGGGGAAGAGCTGGAAGAAGTTCGGGCGGTTGATCCGGCGGCTGTAATTTAGCTGCAGGTCATCGTTATCGGAGAGCTTTTCGCTCAGGAAAACGCTTGGGAAGAAACTCACAGGGAACTCGGTACGGAAAGACTGCTTGCCGACAACATTGCCTTCGTTGGTTGAGCTTTCGGCGCGCAGGCCCAGCTGGTAACCAAAGCTCTTGACGCGGTTCGAGAACGTTCCGTAAGCCGCGTAAACACGGTCTTCATTTGTGTATTCCGTCACGCTCGACTTGCCACCGGACAGGATAAAGTTGGTATAGCTGTAGATCTTGCGGATCGATGCGCGCACACCGCCTTCAAACTTTGACTTGTCATTGATCGGGTTGGCGTAGTCAGATAGAAGGATCAGGTTTTCATTGGT
>JAQBNP010000225.1 GCA_028288515.1 Flaviaestuariibacter sp.
AGTTGAAACAAGATTATTTGCGACAATCTGGAGGTCGAACTCCTTGATAAGCGCAATAATTGTGTCATTCGCCTCCGTGACTATTTTAAAACTTAGACGAATAGGCTTGTCCTCTTCTGCCTCTATATTAGGAAAATTCACACAAAACTGTCTATCTGCTTTTCCTTCTGCATGAACAAGTTTGTGTCTTATTTCGAAATAAGGCAGTGCATCGGTAATAAGTTCTTCTGCAATGGTCAGGCCTAACTTCTTGATCATCTTCTCCAAGAGAGCCTTTGTCGACCTTTCGTTCTCAAGTTGTCTGAAAATTGCTAAAGCAATTGCATCTTGAATCTTTGCATAGCTGCCTAACTCAATGATCTCTTTGCAGGAGAAGTTCTTATTATGCTCTCCTAATAGGCGATCAGTGTTAATACCCTTCTTTACTACAGCTTTCAGAATATCTTGAAAATAAACTGATGCAGCCTCGTAAATGCCTTTAATAAATGCCGCTCGGATCGACCCTTTTAGGTGATTTACCACAAGCTTCCGGCTATGATCGGTATTAGCTCGCTTGGCCAACTTCTTATGCTTTACCTTGACTACATGATCAAATACTAAGTCAGATGCATTAAGCTTTAGGGCGCCGTCGGAGACTGCGACTTTCAGAATGTCAACAAACTCCAAGTCAGCGTCAAGATGTGCTGAATTGCTGAGAAACTTGATTAGATGTTTTGTCTTCACAGTTGGTTTTGGTTGTAGTTGATTGCCTGCAACATTAAATATCCGAATTTTCGCGTGCCCATCCAAACATTCGCATTCCTTCCTTTCCTTGTTTCAGTTATCGCAGTTAGGCATGTTCCCCAAAACGCAATGGCATATGTTACCCGCCCTTTCGGAAACCTGTCATCCGCAATCAGGATAGGCCGGGACATGGTTTTGCGTGAACGAAGCAACAAGCACCTCCAGTAGCTGGAGATTTGCTTCGTTCCTCGCAATGACGGCCACTGCGCAGTGCGGGAGATTGCTTCGTCGCGGCGACAAGCATCAGAGTGTGCGCTTCTGCCCGCCCCTCGCAATGACGGCATGGGGCTTGGCGGTTCGGTTTGGCGGACGCGTTTCGGGTCCCGGCGGGATGACAGCCTGGAAGTGGATGCTTGCCTTTGCTTTGCCTCTTGCCTCTTCGCCCCTTTGCCTCTTTGCCGCTTCGCGTGAAAAAACCGCTCTCACAACAACTTCCCCTTCATCACTTCCCATTCCAAAATCATCCGCATATTCCGCAGCTTTTTCAGTGACTTCTTCGGAAGCTTGATCCACTCAACGTATTCCTTTTCGTCGTCCATCAGCATCTGGCTGACGCGGGCGCGACCGGTGCTGAAGTTGGCGTCGAAGCCGTCGATGATGCCGCCGGAAACACCGGTGGACCGGCCGCCGATGAGGTAGAGGTCGCCGTGCTGGTAGCGGAACGTGTAAGCGAGCTGCTGGCGGAGGAAAGAGACTCTGGTCTTGAGCACTCCCTTTTCAATCGTGGTGCCGCCATAGGCTTCGGGATCCATGCCGCCCTCGCCCCAGCGGACGATGAAGGTGTTGTTCTGCAGCAGCTTGTCGTACCGCCCGGTGGAGGAATTCTTCAGCAGCACCACGAGGATGCGCGGGCTGCCATTGTTGATGGTGCTGTCGGGACGAAGCTCGTTGATCGAGTCGCGCGATTCGATGACGATGGCTTTGTCGGCGAGGCCGTCTCGGTTGAGGTCGCCGGTGGCGCTGTCCTTGATGAACCAGCGCTTTGGCACGAAGGCGGCCACAGTGCGGCCGCTGGCCGGGAGCACGGGAAAGCGCGTTGCCTGGGCGTGCGCGATGCCGCATGAGAGAAGGAGAAGCAGGGCAAGAACGGGTTTCATGAAGGTGCGTGATTTTAGGTTAGGGCACCATCCACGCCGATTCGATCATATACTTCCCCTTCCTCTTTGTGATGGTCAGGAATGCCTGGCTTCCCTCCCATGTGTTCGATGGCTTGACAACCGGGTAGCCGAACGAGTATGTGCAGCTGCCCTTGACGGACTCGTCGGCGCGGATAATGGGATAGAGGTCGGCCTGCAGAACTTCCTTCAGGTAGGGCGTGAGGAAGAAGGCCGCTTCGGTTCGCAGGAACCTGTTGCGGGTGATCGTGGCGTAATCAGTCGTCTCGCTGTGCGGACAAAAGCTGCAGGTGACCGGGAAGGAGAAGAGGCTGGCGAGCTTCGTCGTATCGTCATGCAGGACGGCATCCGTGAAGGTATTGGTGAAGGAGCGCAGCAACAGGGAATCACGCTGCTTCTGCTTCTCGCAGCGGGATTGCGCCTGTGCGTTGGTGGCGAGGAAGAGGAGGGTGATGAGGAGCGGCTTCATTGCGGTGATGAAAGGTAGTGAGAAAAGGGGGTTTGATGGAAGCGTGGGAGGGGCCGCGTCGAGAGGCTGGTGGTTCCGTTCAATTGGTTGTCGTGTTGACTCCTCGATGGAGCTTCCACTATAGGGCTGTCATGCTGACGCATGTCAGCACCTTTCTCTGGTTGGGTATTGGTTGGCAAGAAAGGGAATAGAAAGGCGCTGAGGGAAATGTGCCGACATGCATCAGCATGACGAACATTATGGTTAGTGGTGCTGATGAGAGAAAGGTGCTGACATGCGTCAGCATGACAGCGAGAGGGTGAGCGATTGCAGTTAGCCTCTTGTGGGATATTGCAGTGAGGAAAAGGTGCTGACATGCGTCAGCATGACAACCCTGTGGTGCCGGTGCTGACATGCGTCAGCATGACAGCACGATGGAGGGAGACTGTGCGGGGTCGCCGTTGGTGCTGTTCATTCCCCGCGCTGCTGCCGCATCACAGCTTCCAATCCTTCAGGAACCTCGCTACCTGCTTCGGCTGGATGCCATAGTTGAAATTCTGGGTGCTGGCAATGCCCGCATAGTTCACGGCAACAAGCCGTCCCTTCTCGTCCACCACCGGGGAACCGCTGGAGCCGGGAAGTGTCGGGATGGTGTACATCAGCTTGTAGCTGTCGGTGTTCTGGCTGATCTTTCCCTCCGTGAGCTGCGGCTTGATGCCGTCGCTCGTTGAGCTGAGGTCCGAGCCGGCGTTGTAGCCGATCAGGACGAGGCGCTCGCTCATCTGGGGCTGCGCATCGCCGCCGGCAATGGAATGGATGCGGCTCAGTGAAAACGGGCGGATCGATGTATCGGGCAGGGCATGCGTCGAGGTCTGGAGGAGGGCCAGGTCCACTTCTTCCTCGTCGGCCGTGGCAAGCACGGTGCAGGCGATGCCGCCATTGTTGTCGACCGTGCTGCCGGGAAGGAAGACGCGGAGATCGATGACGATCTTCCTGACCTCGACGGCGCCTTTTGAAACGGTTGCGATGGTGGCGGAATCGGCAGGCAGGGCAGGAACCTGGTCATCGTTCTCCTCGAGCATGGTCTCGATGTCGCTGATCTTTACCTGGAGGTCGGTGATGCTGGCAGGGTCGATGGTTGTATCGCGGCGGAGCGCAACGAGCGCGGAGTCGTACGCGCGCTTCTGTATGTTCATCGAGTCGGTCCAACGGCGTTCGTCGGTGCGGTCCTGGAGGTCGCGCAGCACGGCGTTGCGAACGCCCTCTTCCTCCCGGGCGGATACGCCGGGAACGGCCACGTGGCGGTTGGTGAGGAGCTTGCCGTCTGCTGATACAAAGAACCCTGTTCCCTGTACCGGCTCTGCGTGGGAGACCGCCTCGAGGCTGTCTTCGGTGAGGCCGCCGAGGTAGACGGTGCCTTCTTCACCGTCGTAGAGCTCGTTGAAATAATAGTGGCGGTCGCCGATCCGCGCGGCGTAGATATACTGCTGCTGGATCATCACGACGCCCGGCGAGAGGCGGTTGTACAGCTGCTGGTTGTTGAGGCTGGTGGCGGCGGCAACGGCCGGCCGGGAGGTTCCGCGGAACATGCCGGTGCTCCACAGCGCAACGGCCACAGCAACGAGTGCCGCAATCACGCCGATCCAGGCAGCTGCTTTGCTGCGACGTGGTCGCAGGAGAACGAGGTTGGCCGCAAGGTCGGGGATGGTGGCGGCTGCTTGCCAGTCGCCTGCGCCGGGGGTCCATACGGGTGTGTTCTCGGCGATGGGAAGCTGGCGAAGGTCGTTGAGGGTATAGGGTCCTTTGCGGACGTTTTGGTCGAGGATGAAATAGTGCTGCGTTTCCATGGGTCAGTGAGGTTTGGTTGCGGAAAGGCCGAATATAGAAAAAGTGGGGGAAAAGAATGGTGGGGCGGGAGCATTACCTGCATTGTTAAGTGGCGTGGTGGCAGCGAGTGAGAGGTGGAAGGCGGGGACTGGTAGATGAAGCGGGCGCTGCGTTGGGTGTCATGCGGTAGTGCAACATTGACCATCGGTCGACGACTTCGCCTTCGACATTTAATAGTCGACATTCAATATTCATTTTCCCCCGGCACTGCTATGCTCACAATGACCGCACATACAGCTCCTCGACCTTCGTCCGTGCCCACGGCGTTTTGCGCAGAAAGGTCAGGCTCGACTTGATGCTGGGGTCGCTGCGGAAGCAGTTGACAGGGATGCGGTCTGCCAGTCCTGTCCAACCATATCGGTCGACGAGGAAGTGCAGGATGGACTCGAGGGTCTTGCCGTGAAGGGGATCGTTGGAGGACATGGGAGCGAAGATACTTCAGGCCCCGAAGACGCGAAGAAACACGAAGGAGATCGGAAGACTCAAACCAGTCGTCGTCTCCTTTGCGCTTCTTTCCGTCTTCGTGCCTTTGTGGCGAGAAATGAACTAAGTTTAAACCTTAATCCACTGTTTCATGAGACGACTCTTCACAGCGCTGGCGCTCACTGCCTGCACCTTCTCTCTTTCCGCACAAAAAGTTTCCCTCGACCAATTCAAGAACTGGAAACCCCGCAACATCGGCCCCAGCGGCATGAGCGGCCGCATCACCACCATCGACGTGGTGCTCAGCGACCCCGACACCTGGTATGTCGGCGCAGCCTCCGGCGGCGTCTGGAAAACAACCAACAGCGGCGCCACCTTCACGCCCGTCTTCGACGAGCAGTCGACCCTCAACATCGGCTCCCTCGCCATCCAGCAGTCCAACCCCAATATCGTGTGGGCCGGCACCGGCGAAGGCAACCCGCGCAACTCCCTCAACATCGGCGAAGGCATCTGGAAAACAATGGACGCCGGCCGCACCTGGAAACGCATGGGCCTCGAGAAAACAAAGAATATCCACCGCATCCTCATCGATCCCACCAACCCCGACATCGTTTATGCCGGCGTCATCGGCAACCCCTACGAGGAGCACCCCGAGCGCGGCGTCTACAAGACCACCGACGGCGGCCAAAGCTGGAACCGCATCCTCTACACCAACGACACCAGCGGTGTCGGCGATATGGTGATGGACCCGTCCAATCCCAATAAGATCCTCGTCAACATGTGGCAGCACCGCCGCACGCCCTGGAGCTTCAAGAGCGGCGGCCCGGGCAGCGGCCTCTACCTCACCACCGACGGCGGACGCAACTGGAAAAAGCTTGGCAAGGAAGACGGCCTGCCCGCCGGCAACTACGGTCGCATCGGCCTCGCCTTCGCGCACAGCATGCCCAACCGCGTCTACGCCATGATCGAAGCAACGAAGAACGGCTTCTACATGAGCAACGACGGCGGCTTCAAATGGGAGCTCGTCACGGCCGACCCGCGCATCGTCACCAACCGTCCCTTCTATTTCCAGGACATCGCCGTCGATACCAAGAACGAGAACCGCATCTACAGCATACACGACATCGTTGAGGTGAGCGAGGACGGCGGCAAATCATTCCGCACCCTCCTGCCCTACTCCGGCATCCACCCCGATCACCACGCCTGGTGGATCTCGCCAAACGATCCCAATTTCATCCTCGACGGCAACGACGGTGGCCTCGGCATCACCCGCGACCGCGGCGCCAGCTGGAACTTCAGCGAAGCCCTTCCCGTCGGCCAGTTCTACCACATCAATGTCGACAACGAGATCCCCTATAACGTCATGGGCGGCATGCAGGACAACGGCAGCTGGCACGGACCCGCCTATACCTGGACCAACGGCGGCATCCGCAACTACTACTGGGACAATGTCGGCGGCGGCGACGGCTTCGACGTCATGCCCGACCTCGACGATCCTTCCTGGGTCTTCTCGATGAGCCAGGGGGGCAGCCTCGGACGACAGAACTACAAGACCGGCGAGCGCTGGTACACCAAGCCACCCGAGACAGTGCTCAACGAGAAGTACCGCTTCAACTGGAACGCGGCCATCGCCCAGGATCCATTCGACAACAGCACGATCTATTACGGCAGCCAGTTCCTCCACAAGAGCACGAACAAAGGCGCAAGCTGGACGACCATCTCGCCCGACCTAACAACAAACAACAAGGAGCAGCAAAAGCAGGATGAGAACGGCGGCCTCACCCTGGACGTCACCGGCGCCGAGAACTACACAACCATACTCGCCATCGCGCCCTCGTCCATCGATCGCGGCACGATCTGGGTCGGCACAGACGACGGTAACGTACAGCTCACCCGCGACGGCGGAAAGACCTGGACGAATTTCCGCGGCAAGATCCCCGGCATGCCCGTCGGCTGCTGGATCCCGCAGATCCGCGCCAGCCGCTACAATGGCGCCGAAGCCTTCGTGGTAGCAAACGACTACCGCCGCGGCGACTTCAAGCCGTATATCTTCCGCACCACCGACTACGGAAAGACATGGACACGCATGGTCGATGAGAACAAGGTGCGCGGCTATGCGCTGACGATCCTCCAGGACCCGACCGTTCCCAACCTCGTGTTCGTTGGCACGGAGCACGGGCTGTGGATCTCTTTCGACAACGGGGCCACGTACCAGCAATGGAAGAACGGCTACGGCAATATCTCCACGTACGACCTGGCGATCCAGGAGCGCGAGGCCGACCTCGCCATCGCTACGTTCGGTCGCTCGCTTTGGATCCTCGATGATATCCGCCCGCTGCGCAAGATCGCCGGCGCCAATGGGCAGTCGTTCGATAAGAAACTGACTGCCTTTGCCTCCCCCGATGCATACCAGGCAACCTACCGTGCCGCCACGGGATACGAATGGAGCACCTATGGATTGTGGGATGCCGAAAACCGCCGCCGTGGCGCAGAAGTTTCTTACTACGTGACGCCAACACGCACCGATACGTCCGCAAAGACGAAGTCGGACAGTGTAACGGTCAGGATCTACAACGACAAGAATGAAGTGATCCGCAACCTGAAGTGGAAGGCCGACACCGGCTTCAACCGCCAGTGGTGGGGCATGGAAGAGCGCGGCTACCGGTCACCGAACGCGCCGCGCCCGCGCCCGGGATCACCGGAAACACCGGGCCTGCAGGCCTTTCCCGGCACATACAAGGTGGTGCTGACACTGGGCAAGGACAGCGACTCCACGATGGTGACGCTGAAGGACGATCCCCGTCTCAACAAATCGGACGAGGCCAAGCGGGCGCAGCGCGCGATGCTGGAGAAGCTGCGCAAGAGCACGGACCGCCTCATCGAAGCGACGGACCGCCTGACGGAATCCGAAGAGACGCTGGCCAAGATCACCACGGAGTTGCGCGGCCTCGAGGGCAAGCAATTCGATTCGCTGCGCAAGGCCACGACGGTGATGCAGGATTCGATCAAGGCCATCCGCGAGTTCATCAATGGACGCACAACGGAGAAGCAGGGATTGTCGCGGCCGCAGGAGCTGACGGTGAGCAGCATGATCGGCACGGCGCAGAGCTATATCACGTCCAAGAGCGTAGCGCCCGGTCCGCAGGAAGACGCGCTGGTAAACAATGCCGCGCTGCTGATCAACCAGACGGTTGAACGCGTCAATGCATTCTATGCAACGAAGTGGAAAGACTATCGCCAGCAGGTGGAGAGCACGCGGGTGAATCTGTTCAAGGATTATGAACCGATCCGGTGAGTGGTGAGTAGTGAATGGTGAATGGTGAGAATTTGAACCAGGGAAGAAAGAGAACAGCCGCGAAGAAAAAAAGGCGCGAAGGAGCGCAAAGTTTCCCGGCATTGATAGATTAAAGAAAAAGGGCTCATTGGAGCCCTTTTTTTATGCTGCGGAATGTTTCATCGCCTTGTGCTTTCTGGTCTTTGGCGGTGGCGGTGGTGGCGCTGATGGTGCTGCGGGCGCAGCTACTTTCGGCGGGGGCGGCGGCTCGATGGCGGGCGGTGGTGGCGGCGGCACCTTCTGCCCCCGGACCTTTGGCGGCGGTGGTGGCGGCAGCTTCCTGCCATTCTTCGTGGCCTTCACGACACGCGGGGGTGGAGGTGGTGGCGGCGGTGGCGCGGGCAAGGCACCGTAGCGTTCGGCGAGGCTTGCTTTCTGGGCGGGGTCGTCCAGGTTGAACGTTTCGGTCTTACCCGATTTCAGGCGGATCACGACGGTGTTGCCGGTCCGGGTCCAGGAGATGCCCTGGGCGGACGGGTTGCGCTTGAGAAAGTCGTCCATCCCGGCGGCCTTCTTTTGTGCCGAGGCGCTGCCGACGGCAAGCGCGAGGGCGAGAATGAGAAAAGATCGTTTCATAAACCTTGGTTTTGGGGTGAGATGCGGCGGGCGCGCAATTCCATAAGGAAGGGCTAAAAGTCAAAAGTCCGTTGCGTCTTCGGGGCAAGCAGTTCATGGTGTTGGAAATTGCTTCGTTCGTCGCAATGAGGGAGACCCATTTTGACTTTCGACTTTTGACTTTCCCCTCCCCGCCTCCCCGAATTCGCCTATTTTGCCGCCGTGTTGTTCCGCCTTTTGAAAGCCTATGCCCGTTTCGCGCTGCGCATCTATTGCCGCCGCGTGATCGTCAACCAGCCTGACTTGCTGAAGCGAACGGGCCCCGTGCTCTATGCGGCCAATCACCCCAACTCCTTCCTCGACGGCATCATCCTCACCACCCTTCTCGACGCTCCTTTGTACTCGCTTGCCCGCGGCGACGTGTTCCGTAACCCGCGCGCCCGCCGCTGGCTTCACCGCCTGCGCCTTCTGCCGGTATACCGCCCGAGCGAGGGACCGGAAAACCTCGTGCACAACTACAGCACGTTCGAGGCGTGCAAGGAGGTCTTTGCGGACGGAAAGCAGGTCATCATCTTCAGCGAGGGACGCTGCATCAACGAGTGGCACCTGCGCCCGCTGCGCAAAGGAACGGCCCGCCTCGCCATCGGCACATGGGAGAAGGGCATCGACCTGACCGTGGTTCCACTGGGCTTCAATTACAACGCGTTCAGAAATTTTGGAAAGAACGTCTTTTTGAATTTCGGCCCGCCCCTCGACCGTGACCGCGTGCTGGGCGAACAGGGCGAGGGACGCCAGCTCCTGGCCTTCAACGCGCAGCTGGAAGCCGGCCTGCGGGAGCTTGTCTACGAGATCCCGAAGAACGACCTGGCGGCACAGAAGGCACAGCTCCATGTACCGGTTCCGTTCATGAAGAAGGTGCTGCTCGCGTTGCCGGCAGCCCTCGGCTGGCTGCTGCATGCGGCGCTCTATTATGGTGTGAAGGCGTTCACGCTGGCGCGGTTCAACAACGATCATTTCGACAGCGTGGTGGCAACGGCGCTGATGATGGCTTACCCGCTGTACCTGGTCCTGGTGGTAACCCTGGGACTCCTCGTCGCAGGCTGGTGGGGCTTCGCGCTGCTGGCGCTGCTGCCGTTTACGGCATGGGCTTGTGTGCAGGTGAAGAAGCAGGGAAGTGAGTGGTGAGTGGATAGTGAATAGTCAATAGTGAATAGTGAGAGGGTCGTTCAGAGTGCGACGAGCACATCTGAACCACGAAGACACCAGGAACGACAAAGGAGCGCTCAGCAGCGCTCCTTTGTCGTTTTCTTTGCTTCTTTGTATGAAATGTGGTCCAGCGCCTTCAACGCCTCATTCACTATTCACTATTGACTATTC
>JAQBNP010000234.1 GCA_028288515.1 Flaviaestuariibacter sp.
CCGTTGAGATCGTTGGTCTCATCGAGCACCCCCTCAACTCGGTTTGCACCGGTGTTGAAATGTTCCGTAAGCTCCTCGACGAAGGTGAAGCCGGCGACAACGCAGGTCTGCTCCTCCGTGGTATTGAAAAGACCCAGATCCGTCGTGGTATGGTGATCTGCAAGCCCGGTTCGATCACGCCGCACACCGACTTCAAACCAGAAGTTTACGTTCTGTCGAAAGAAGAAGGTGGCCGTCACACGCCGTTCTTCAACAAATACCGCCCGCAGTTCTACTTCCGTACAACGGACGTAACCGGCGAGTGCACCCTGCCAGAAGGCACCGAGATGATCATGCCTGGCGATAACACCAACCTTCATGTTACCCTGATCCAGCCAATTGCGATGGAGAAAGGTCTGAAGTTCGCGATCCGCGAAGGTGGCCGTACGGTAGGTGCCGGACAGGTAACCGAGATCCTGAAGTAAGCTTCAGCTCAATTCGCAAATGGTTCTTATATTTGCAGCATATTGCTAGGAGCTATTAGTTAACCGCTAATAGCTCTTAGCTTTCATACGGGCATGGTGCAACGGTAGCATACGGGTCTCCAAAACCTTTGATCTGGGTTCGAATCCTAGTGCCCGTGCTAATAACAGCAACAGTTGTGACGAAAGCCCCACCGGCCGCCCCACAACGCAACAGTATTAACATGAACAAAGTATCAAATTATTTCAGCGAATCCTTCCGGGAGCTGACAACAAAAGTGACCTGGCCAAACTGGGAGCAACTCCAGCAATCAACCATGATCGTACTGGCAGCCACTCTTGTCATCACGGCCCTGGTCAGCCTGATGGACTTCGTAGCTGGCAACGGCCTGAACTTTATCTACACAAAGTTTCGATAATGGAAGAAACAGTGACACAAGGCACAGAGCAGCCGCAGCAGCAGGACAATACCAAATGGTACGTGCTGCGCGTGGTGAGCGGCAAAGAGCGGAAGGTCAAGGAATACCTCGATAAAGAGGTGTCCCGCGGCTGGGCCGACGTCGTGAAGCAGATCTTCCTGCCCGTAGAAAAAGTGTACAAGGTCCAGAACGGGAAGAAGGTCATGCGCGAGCGCAACTACTACCCCGGCTACGTCATGATCGAGATCGCCGACGGCAAGCTGAACGACGACCTCCGCGACATCATCAAGAACACCACCAACGTCATCCACTTCCTCGGCAAGGAAAATCCCATTGCCCTCCGCAAAGCCGAAGTGAATAAGATGCTCGGCAAGATGGACGAAATGGCCGAGGCCGGCGGCGCCACCATGAGCGAGCCGTTCATCGTCGGTGAAACCATCAAGATCATCGAAGGACCATTCAACGACTTCAACGGTACCATCGAAGAAGTGAACGACGAAAAGAAAAAACTGAAAGTAACGGTCAAGATCTTCGGCCGCTCCACACCGGTCGAGCTGAACTACATGCAGGTCGAGAAGATCAGCTAGACCACATAGACAAATCCATTGAAAAGCCATTCTCCCGAGTGGCTTTTTTTATTATCATTACGCATGGCACGCATTCGCTTCCTCCTGCAGTATTTCCTCGGCTGGGTTCTCCTGTTCGAGGCCGCCCGCGTGCTCTTCCTGCTCCGGACCGGCAACGCGCATGCTCTCCCGCTGCCGACTGCCTTTGGCAGCCTGTGGCACGGCCTGCGGATGGACCTCTCCATGGCAGCCTACCTCCTGGTACCCGTCTGCCTGCTCGTGCTGGCAAGCCTGTTCATTCCCTTTTTTCGCCGCCCCATTACCTACCAAATGTATTCCGTGGTTCTCCTGTTTCTCTTCCTGCTGATCACCGTCTCGGATCTCGAGGCCTTCCGCGCCTGGGGCTTTCGTCTCGACGCGTCCCCGCTGAAATACCTGGCGTCGCCGCGCGAAGCATGGGCATCCGTCAGCCACCTGCCCGTCTTCTGGATCCTGCTCGGCTTCCTCATCGTCTTTGGCTTCCTTTCCGTTCTGGCCTGCCGGCTGCTCCGCCGCTGGTCCGCCCTGCTGGACCCCACGCCGCGCCCCTGGCTGCCCGCGCTCGCCATCGTCATCGTCACCATTGCTCTCATCGTGCCCATTCGTGGCGGCCTGCAGCTGGCGCCCATGAACCAGAGCGGCGTCTACTTTTCTCAAAACAATTATGCAAACCAGGCGGCCATCAATCCTTCCTGGAACCTCCTCTATGGCCTCATGGATGAAACCGCCAACACGCGCAATCCCTACGACTACATGGCGCCGTCGCGCGCAACGCAGGTCGTCGATAGCCTGTACGCCGGCACCGGAGCGAGTCGCGCCGTATTGAGCGGCGCACGCCCGAACGTCATCGTCATCATCTGGGAGAGCTTTACCGAAAAGGCCACACATACCAACATCAACGGCATATCGGTGACGCCTGCCTTCAACGCGCTCAAATCGGAAGGCATCTATTTCAGCAATGCCTGGGCCAGCGGCGACCGGACCGACAGGGGCATTCCTGCCGTCCTCAGTGGCTACCCGGGGCTGCCGCAAACGTCCATCATCCGGACCCCGAGCAAATCCGTACGGATCGAAAGTCTCCCGCACCTGTTCGGCCAGCTGGGTTACCGCACGCCATTCTATTACGGCGGCGAGACGGAATTCGCGAACATCAAATCCTACCTGCTGCAGCACGGCTGCCAGCCGATCGTCGATATCAACCAGTTTGCAAAGGCAGACCGCAACTCCAAGTGGGGCGCGCATGATGGCGTGGTAGCGGCGCGTCTCCAGGCCGACCTGGCGCGCTCACACCAACCGTTCCTGGCCACCTGGCTCACGCTCAGCAGCCACGAGCCCTTCGAAACGCCCGTGCCGACGGTCATCCCCGGCAGCGACGAAACCAGCCGCTTCCTCAATACGCTCCATTACACCGATTCCGTCGTCGGCTCGTTCATCTCCTTTTGCAAGGGACAGGCATGGTGGTCCAATACAGTGGTCGTGATCGTTGCCGACCACGGCCACCCGCTGCCGGCCACCGGCCGCGAGCTCGATCGATTCCGCATCCCCCTGCTTCTTCTCGGCGGTGCTCTGACTGAACGTTCCCAAACCATCGACACGATCGTCTCGCAGCTCGATATCGCCGCAACGATCGCGGCGCAGGCAGGCTTGGATACACGCGTGTTCCCGTTCAGCCGGAACCTCTTTGCGCCGCACCCCAAACCCTGGGCTTTCTTTTCGTTCAACAACGCATTTGGGTTCGTTCAGCCGGGGAGCGCCTTCCTGTTCGACAACACGGGGCGTATGATTACTGAACAAGACGGCCGCCCGACATCTGCATCCATCACCGCTGGCAAGGCGCTGCAGCAACGGATCTTCCAGGATTACCTCGCGAAATAAACCTGTTAAGAAAATCAGAAATGAATTTTCCTTTGATGAGCGGTAACATATCGCCCGCTGGTACGTTTAATTTCGTATTCAGCATAAACCATTACCACATGCGCTTCCTCACTCTGCTCCTCGCCGGCCTCGTGCTGACCGCCTCCGCGTCAGCGCAGAATCCCGTTCGCCAGCTTCCTGCCAAACGAACAACAGCATCGCTCAAGATCGACGGCGACCTGAACGAAGCGGCCTGGAAAGAAGCAGTGCCTGCAACTGACTTCATTGAATGGCGGCCGAACGCCGGCGCGCGCGAGATCAACAAGACCGAAATTTATATCTTATATGACAACACGTCGATCTATGTCGGTGGCTATTGCCATGAGAAGACGCGCGACAGCATCTCGCGCGAGCTTATTGGTCGTGACGCCGTCGGTGTGAACGATTTCGTCGGTGTCATCATCGATACCTATAATGACAAGATCAATGCGGCCGGCTTCTACGTTACCCCGTACGGCGAGCAGTACGACGCCAAGTATTCCAGCGCAAACGGTGAGGACGGCTCCTGGAATGCTGTCTGGAGCAGCGAAGCAAAGATCCACAATGACGGCTGGTCTTTCGAGATGCGCATCCCGTACTCCGCGCTTCGCTTCGTGAGCCGCGAGAACCAGACATGGGGACTGAACATCACGCGCCGCCGCAACAAGACCGGCCAGCAGTTCATGTGGAACCCGGTTGACCCGAACAAGAACGGCTTCATCAACCAGGAAGGGGAGTGGACCGGCATCGGCAAGATCCAGTCGCCCATCCGCCTGTCCTTCTCACCGTATCTCTCCGGTTACGTCAATCACTATCCCTACAAGAAAGTCACGGGCGATTCCAAAGAAAAAGACTGGACGACGGCCTTCAACGGCGGTATGGACGTGAAGTATGGCATCAGCGAAAGCTTCACGCTCGATATGACCCTGGTGCCCGATTTCGGCCAGGTGCGCAGCGATAACAAAGTGCTGAACCTCGGACCCTTTGAGCAGCGCTACGGCGAGCAACGACCTTTCTTCACGGAAGGCACCGAGCTGTTCAATAAAGGAAACCTTTTCTACTCGCGCCGCGTCGGCGATGTGCCGCTCCATTACGGCGATGTCTACGATTGGGCCGACGCCAAGCACGTCGACGTTGTGGAGAATCCGCAAGCGGCCAAGTTGGTCAACGCCACGAAGGTATCGGGCCGTACGAAGAAAGGACTTGGCATCGGTGTGTTCAACGCCGTTACAAAGCCAATGTACGCGGTGCTGGAAGACGCTTCCGGCAACCGCGAGAAAGTGCAGACTAGCCCGCTTACCAATTACAATATCGTCGTGTTCGACCAGACCTTGAAGAACAACTCCTCCGTGTCTCTGATCAACACGAACGTCCTGCGCAGCGGTGCCGAGCGCGATGCCAACGTCACCGCCGGCCTCTTCGATATCAACAATAAGAAGAACACGTATAACTGGAACGGCAAGGTGGCGATCAGCCAGGTCTTCGACCCGGTTCGCGGCAACGTGACAGGTTATAACCACAATCTCGGGTTCGCCAAAACCGGCGGCCGCTTCAACTTCCAGGTGGGGCAGGAGCTTGCGGACGACAAGTACGACATCAACGACCTGGGCGCCATTTACAACAATAACTACCTCGATCATTACGGGTGGATGGGATACAAGTGGATCAAGCCGACAAGCTGGTACAACCAGATCCGCCTCAACGCCAACATCTACCACAGCCAGGCGTTCCGGAAGTTTCACAACCAGTTCTCCGATTCGAAGTTCCAAAGCCTGAGCACGAATATCAATGGCAACATGCAGTTCAAGAACCTTTGGTTCATGGGCCTGTTCGTCGGCTATCAGCCGGCAGGCCAGGATTTCTACGAGACCCGCGTCAACGACCCGATCAGTCATATGGGCGATAGCGGCCGGTTTGTAAAGTCCACCGAGCGCGTGCAATTCCAGGGATGGGTCGAAAGCAATTCCGCCAAGAAATACCATTTCGGCTTCAACTATTTCGTCGGCCTCCGCGATGTGTTCAACAGCCGTAACCACCAGATCTCCTTCTGGCATGGCTACCGCTTCAACGATAAGTTCTCCCTGCAACACGAGTATGCCCTCAACCCCTTTTACAATGACTATGGCTTCAATGGCTTCCAGTACATCGTTGACGGGGCCGGAAACCCGATCCTGAATGCCAACGGAGACAGGATGATCGACTATATCAGGTTCTCCCGCCGGAATCGCTTCACAACGGAGAACTCGCTGACCGCGAAATACAATTTCTCCAAACGATCCGGTATCAACGTCCGCGCGCGCCATTACTGGAGCCGCGTCGAGAACCGTGAGCTGTACAAGCTCAATCCTGACGGGTCGCTGTCGTCGACAGGATCAGCGTCGGGCTACTCGAACTTCAACATCTTTAATATCGACGCGCAGTACACGCTGCAGTTTGCACCCGGAAGCTTTATCTACGTGGTGTATAAGGATGAAGGATTCGCCGACAATTACGAGCGGTCGGACAAGTACTTCAAGAGCATCAGCCGCGTGGTGTCATCGCCTCAAAACAATACGCTGTCGGTCAAGATCGTCTACTACCTCGATTACCTCGACTTCAAAAAAGGAAGAAAGAAATAAGAAGAAAGCCACCATGACGGTGGCTTTTTCTTTTGCTGAATGACAGATGTTCGATGATCTTTGATCAATCTTCGGCTCGCGAGATTCGTTGTCAGTGCGGCAAGGCAATGACTGGATCAAAGGAGGTGTGGCTTCCAGGCCATATCGGCCAGCACGATGACGGATGCGAACAGCATGATCAGCAGGAAGGTCCCGACCACGAACCGCGTGGGCAGCGCGCGCCGGCGAATGATGACCCAGGCCAGCGCGACGAGGAAGCCGGTGACCAGCACGGGGATCGTCCAGGTGCCGAGACCGAGGTCCGCGCTGATGCGGCCCTCATCGTTCTTGTTGATCACGTTGAGCACGGCTGCGAGCGCCCGCATATAGACGGGAACAAACAAAACCGGCACCCAGCGGAGGGAGGCGCCGCGCCGCAGCAGCGCAAAGGCGAGCACCGCCTGGACAAGCGTGATGAGGGGGCCGGCCGCGCTTACCGGCGTTTCGTCCGTCGCGGCATGGTAGGTGCCGCTGACGGGACCGGATGCGTTGAGCGACATATACATTGCGTTGCCAAGGGCTTCTCCGGCCGCCCAGTGCGCCGCCTCATGAATGACCCAGGTAAGGAGAACGACTGCCGCCGTCAGGGCAGCATAGGAGAGCGTGATGCGTGGTGTTTTCAATTCGTGCATACAAAAGAGGATCAGGTGAGATCGGGTGTAAGGTGCTGATTTCGGAAGAAAGCGCCAAAGGATTGACGATTTTAGATTGATCGGGAGGCATTTGAACCACGAAGGCAGGAAGAGCGCGAAGGAGCACAAGGAGGGATTTAGGATTTTAGATTTCAGATTTTTGAAGAGACTAGACTTTCGGACTGTCATCCCGAGCGCGAAGCGAGGGAGCCCATGCACCACACAGCCTGTCCGTCATGGCGAGGAACGAAGCCATCTCCTGCACTTCAAGGTGTCATCCCGCAGGGACCCGAAACGTGCGCTTTGAGAATTTGAACCACGAAGCCACGAAGAGCGCGAAGGAGCACAAAGAAGGATTGCGTGGAACAATGGCAATTTCGTGCATGTAGATGACCATTCCGTGCGTGTAGATGACGATTCCGCTGCTGTAAATGGGCGTCCCGCTGCTGTCGATGGCAATTCCGCGGCTGTCACTGACCGTCCCGACGCTGTCAGATGGCGTCCCGCTGGTGTCGATGGCCGTCCCGCTGGTGTCGATGGCCGTTCCGCTGCTGTCAAAACAGCGTCCCGCTGGTGTCAAAAGGGGTTCCGGCGGGTGTTAAAAGGGGTTCGGGCGGGTGTTACTGAAGAAACAAAGCTTAAAAAGGCAAAAGGGGTGTTTTTCTTTCACATACTGCTTTGCTTCCGAAGCTTGGGGATTTTGCGTGGAACAGGCTTCGAGGTGCGGGGGATCGCTTCGCTGCTCGCCATGAGGGACAGTACAGGATGACACTGGCCTGTTTGGCCATCTTCGGGAACCAGGTTGATGGAGTACGTTTCGGGTCCCTGCGGGATGACAGCCGGGGAGATGCGGGTACTTTCCAGGGAAAGGTGCTGACATGCGTCAGCATGACATCTTGGAAGTGCAGGAGATTGCTTCGTTCCTCGCAATGACGGAGAGTCTGGAGGTGCACGGGCTCCCTCGCTTCGCGCTCGGGATGACAGTCCGAAAGTTGCAGAGTGTCCACAAATCTAAAATCGTCAATTTAAAATCTAAAATATCCTCTTCCTCCCTGGCCCCCCCCATCCCTTAACAATTCTCTTTGCCCCGTCTTTTGTCGGATTCCAAAAAATTTGTACCTTCGCGCTCCCAAAAGTAGTTCTTTCGAGACCCCGCAAGGGAACATGAGGAATTTGGGAGACCAGGCCGTCGTGGAGATGGCCGGTCGCTTGAACCAATAAATCAAACAAAAATGGCAAAAGAAATCACCGGCTATGTAAAGCTGCAGTGCAAAGGCGGCCAGGCCAACCCGGCACCGCCCATCGGCCCCGCTCTCGGTTCCAAAGGTGTGAACATCATGGAATTCTGCAAGCAATTCAACGGCCGCACACAGGACAAGATGGGAAAAGTGCTTCCTGTTCTCCTGACCGTTTATTCCGACAAGTCGTTCGACTTCGTCATCAAGACACCTCCCGCCGCGATCCAGCTGAAGGACGCCGCCAAGATCCAAAGTGGTTCAAAAGAGCCCAACCGCCAGAAAGTAGGCAAGGTCACCTGGGCACAGGTGGAAGAGATCGCCAAAGACAAAATGGCTGATCTGAACGCCTTTACCCTGGAAAGCGCTGCCTCCATGGTGGCCGGTACGGCACGCAGCATGGGGCTCACAGTTGAAGGAGGCCCGGCAAAATAATTCTGGTCCCGCCCCCACGGCGGGATTGAACCACAAAAAACTGATCACAATGGCATTCATTCCAAAGAAAAGAAAAGCGGTCAACGCCAAAGTTGACGCCAATAAGGCTTATTCTTTAAAAGATGCTTCTTCACTCGTGAAAGAAGTGAATACAACCAAGTTCGACGCCTCCGTTGACCTGCACGTCCGCCTCGGTGTGGATCCGAAGAAGGCCGACCAGGCCATCCGCGGAACCGTTACCCTGCCTCATGGCACCGGTAAAACCAAGCGCGTTCTCGTTCTCTGCGGTCCCGACCAGGAAGCTGCCGCGAAAGGCGCCGGCGCCGACTACGTTGGCCTCGACGAGTTCGTAGCCAAGATCGACGGCGGCTGGACCGACGTTGACGTCATCATCGCCACACCGGCCGTGATGCCCAAGATCGGCCGTCTCGGTAAGATCCTCGGACCCCGCAACCTCATGCCGAACCCCAAAACCGGTACCGTTACCAACGATGTCGCCGGCGCGGTGAACGAAGTGAAGGGCGGTAAGATCGCGTTCAAGGTTGACAAGGCTGGCATCATCCACGCCTCCATCGGTCGCGTGTCCTTCTCCCCGGAGAAGATTGTTGCCAACAGCCAGGAGCTGATCAACGCCATCATCAAGGCAAAGCCGTCAACCGCGAAAGGTACCTACCTGAAAGGCCTGACCATGGCAGCCACGATGAGCCCCGGCATCACCGTCGACACAAAAGGGTTTGTTCATTAATACAGGTGATCGATTCCATCATCATCTAAAAAATTACGACAATGACTAAAGAACAAAAGAATGAAGTAATAGAAGCGCTGAAGGAGAAGTTCTCCCAGTACAGCAACTTCTATGTTACCAATACTGAATCCCTGAGCGTGGCCCAGGTGAGCAATCTCCGCCGCGCCTGCTTCAACAAGCAGGTGGAAATGAAGGTGGCTAAGAACACCCTCATCCGCAAGGCCCTCGAGTCGCTCGGCAACGAAACATATGCCGGCGTCTTTGATTCGCTCAATAATGTGACTGCCCTGATGTTCTCCGACAACCCGAAGGAGCCCGCCCTGATCCTGTCTTCTTTCCGCAAAGAAAACAAGAACGAGCGCCCCGAGCTGAAAGCGGCCTTCATCAACGGTGACATCTACACCGGCGACAACAACCTGGTGAACCTGACGAAGATCAAGACGAAGAACGAGCTCATCGGAGAGGTCATCGGCTTGCTCCAGTCTCCCGCCAAGCGTGTGCTTGCAGCCCTTCTGCACCACCACGAGAAAGGCGGCGTTGTCAACCAGCCCGGCTCCGATGACGCGGCAGCTGCCCCGACAGCGGAAGCACCAACAGCGGAAGCACCGTCAGCACCCGACGCTCCGGCAACTGATGCACCGGCAACGGACGCACCAGCAGCAGAATAAGCGGGGGAGTGCGGATTGGCGATTTCAGATTTTTGAGATTTCCGCCGCATCGATGAACAATCATTCGCGAAACGCGCATGCAGCCCAAAAATCTGCAATCGCCAATCGATACAGCCCAGGCCTGAGGGCTTAAAGAGCAAAGGCAAATTTTTTTAAACCATCCTCCGGAGTTATCAACCATGAAGGGGGAAAAAATTTAAGTAACATGGCAGACGTTAAAAATCTTGCAGAAACATTGGTCGGTCTCACTGTCAAAGAAGTACAGGAACTGGCTGATTTCCTTAAATCCGAATACGGCATCGAGCCAGCTGCTGCTGCTGTTGTTGTATCCGGTGGCGGCGATGCTCCGGCAGCTGCTGAAGAGAAAACATCTTTCAACGTGATCCTGAAATCAGGTGGCGCTTCCAAGCTGAACGTTGTTAAGATCGTGAAAGAACTGACAGGCCTCGGTCTGAAAGAAGCGAAAGACCTCGTTGACGGCGCTCCCAAGCCTGTTAAGGAAGGTGTCGACAAAGCAACTGCCGACGAAATCGCCAACAAGCTGAAAGAAGCTGGTGCTGACGTTGAGATCGCGTAAGCGACTCTCTCGCAAATACATGGAAACCCCGCCCCGGCGGGGTTTCTTGTTTTGGCGGGGGCAGGGCGGAGAGTGGCGGCAGAGCATTGAAAATAGAGCGTTGAATATTGACTATTCGATGCTCGATTTTCAACGATCAATGATCAAATGAACAGCCGCTGCCGGCCGCCCGCGCTTTGAAACAGGCGCATCGATGTACACCAATCTAAAATCTAAAATCGTATATCGTACATCCTCCATCTTGCATCGTCAACGATCCCGGTTCAACATAATCCCTAC
>JAQBNP010000281.1 GCA_028288515.1 Flaviaestuariibacter sp.
TTCTTCCATATATCTTCCATATGTTCTCCATATATCTTCCATATATTCTCCATATGCAACCCATATTGTACGCATATGCAACCCATATGCAACCCATATTGTACTCATATCGCACCCATATCCAACCCATATCACACCCATACCAGAAGCATACTGCACGCATACCCAACCCATATCCAACGCATATCGCTCCATATGGCAAACATCAGTTCCGGCACCAATTGCCCTGACCTTTTAGCATCAAGGCAAAAAGCAAAAAACTACATGAAACGCAAAGAGCGCAAAGAAGCAAAGCAACCGCAAAGAACTTCCCTTTGTGCTCCTTCGCGCCCTCCGTGCCTTCGTGGTTCAGGATCATTCACCAGTCACCCTCCCACCATCGCGTCGACAAAGGTTCTGCAAAAGGACCGGATCTGGTCCCGCACCGCTCGGAAACGGGCATCGATCTCCTGGTCGGTGCCCGTTGCTTTTGCAGGGTCTGGGAAATCCCGGTGGAAGGTGACTGCCTGTGACGGAATGTACGGGCAACTCTCGCGGGCGTGGTCGCACACAGTGATCATGTAATCAAAGCCGATTGAACGATACTCGTCGATATGGTTCGACGTCTGGCCGGAGATATCGATGCCGTCCTCACGCATGATTTTCACGGCACGTGGGTTGACACCGTGCGTTTCAATACCGGCGCTATAGACCTCCGCCCGATCGCCGGCGAAAAACCGCAGGTATCCTTCCGCGATCTGGCTGCGGCAACTATTTCCGGTGCAGAGAACAAGAATCCGTTTCATTTCCCTCCCGTTTTCAAATGAAGCCCTTTCCAGGCAAATACGGCCAGGGCCATTCCCGCAGTAGTGACAACAAGGTATAGCCAGAGATATTCGGTATGCCCGCTGATGACGGCCGGCGCCAGCGAACGCGCCGGGTTCATGCTCGCACCCGTAACGGGGCCGGCAAATAAGGCCTCCAGCAGCACGGTTGCCCCGATCGCAACGCCGGCAAACAGCCCCTGCTCCTTGCTCCCGGTAGCGGCACGCATGATCACCAGCATGAGAAAAAAGCTGAGAAAAAATTCAATGATGCCGGCACGAAGAGCTGGTCCCACCGGAAGGGTCGAGCCAAGTGTTGCGTTCGCCGGGAACAGCGCACGGAGAAGGAGGCTTGCCAGGAGCGCCCCGGCTAGCTGGCTGGCGATATACGGCAGGAGACGCGCCGGTGGAAAGCGACCGGCAATTGTGAAAGCGATGGTCACCGCAGGGTTGATATGACAGCCGGAGACATCGCCCAGGGTATAGATCAGGACCATCACGACAAGCCCGAAGGTCGCCGCTACGCCCGGATGCGTAATGATGCCACCCATCTCGTGGTTGATCATGATGGCGCCCGTGCCGCAAAAAACAAGAATAAAAGTGCCGAGGCATTCTGCAAAATATCGTCTCATGGTGGTGGAATGGAACAAAGATGAGAGCTGCCTGCCATTCAACTGCAGCAGGCCGGACCGCAGCAGGCCGCCGGCTTTTCGGCATAAACGGTAATGCTGTAGATCCCTGTGCCGGAGGCATTGAAACCGGTCCGCTCCCCATCGGAAAGATACTGTGCGAGGATGTCGTCGGGAAGAATGATCTCCTTTTCTTTCTGCACGGCCATGTTCACAAAGCCGGCCTGTTGAATGAGCCCGAGGTAACGCTCCTTCTGGATGGCGCCTGCCACACAACCCGCGTACATCTCGGCGGCATTCCGGATCGCGTCGGGCAGCTCGCCGACCAGCACGATGTCCGAAATGCTGAAATGGCCGCCCGCTTTCAGAACGCGGCGGATCTCACTGAACACGCCCTCTTTGTTCGGAACCAAATTCAGGACACAGTTGCTCACCACAACATCCGCGGTGTCATCGGCAACAGGCATCTGCTCGATGTCACCCTGGCGAAACGATACGTTGGTGTAGCCCCGCGCGCTTGCGTTGGCCTGAGCCTTTTCGATCATGGCCGGCGTGAAATCGATCCCGATCACCTGGCCGCTGTCCCCTGTCTCGTGGCGGGCAATGAATGCATCGTTGCCCGCGCCGCTGCCTAGGTCGATGACCGTATCGCCCGGGCTGATCCGCGCATATTCAGTTGGAAGACCGCAGCCGAGCCCGAGATCGGCATCGGCATGGTAGCCCGCAAGCGATGTGTAATCGTCCGCCATAATCGTATACACTTCTGTGGAGCAGCAACCGGAGCCGCAACAGGCCGCCGCGTTGGTGTCCTTGTCCTGCAGCGCAATCGACGCATACTTTTCACGCACCATGTCCTTGATCGAATCGGTAGTGGGGTTCATTGTCTTTTGTTTTTAATTGATCGTAATATGACGATAAATGTGGTCAAAAAAAATCAGCAGCAGCTGCCTCCTTTATATGCGTTGAAGAGGTTGCCGAGCGCGGCCTGTGCTTCTTTCCATCCCTTGGGGTTGATACAGTAGCACACTTTCGCACCATCGATCTCCCCCTGTACCAGGCCCGCCTCCTTGAGCTCCTTCAGGTGCTGCGACACCGTGCTTTGCGAGAGCGGCAGCTCGCCAACGATATCGCCGCAGACACAGGTCTGGCGCCCGGCCAACAGCTGCAGGATGGCGATGCGCGCCGGGTGTCCAAGCGCTTTGGCGTAGGCCGCAAGCCGGACTGCCTTCGCCGGAAAGGCTTCATTCTTCGTGGCTCCCATATCTATCGCAATATTACGATGATATTTTAAATAGCGGCCAACTTTTTTTGAACACCGTTTCACGCAAAGCGCGAAAGGAGGCGAACGGGTTTTCCTTTGTGCCACCTCGTGTTCTTCGCGGCTTCGTGGCCCAGGCTCTCTTTAAGCGCTGGGGCGCAGGGGCTCCCACGCTACGCCCGGGAAGACGGCAGCACTCACCACTCACCACTCACGATTCACCATTCTTTTCCTTTTCCCGTAACCCCTTTTTCCCGATCCGGCACTGCCGGGAATTTGCGGCGGTGTCTCTTTGCGGCCATGAATCGCACCTCGACCACGATCCTTCTCGTTGCCACCCTCTTTCTGTCGGCGCCTGCGCTCGCCCAACCTGCACTCGCACCCACCATACCTGCCAGTGATGCCTTTACGGGAGCCATCTACGGCCAGGTGCTCACGGCAGACCGGCAGCCCGCGGCCTTCGTTACCGTTACCCTCAAGGGCACCGGCCGCGCCACGGCGGCCGGTGAGGACGGACGCTTCTCCTTCCGGAATCTCCGCGAAGGCAACTACACCCTCATCATCACCATGGCAGGCCTCGCACCGCTGGAGCAGTCCGCTACCGTGACGGCATCCGGCACCGTGTCCCTCGCCATCGTCCTTCCCACGGATGCCCTTCAGCTCGCCGAGATCACCGTGACCAGCGGCCGCCCACTGAACGACCGCTCCATCGCCATTGGCAAGGTCTCCATTCATCCGATGGATCTCCCTCAAAGCCTCGCGGTCATCGGGGCCGGCACCCTGCGCGACCAGCAGGTTCAGCGCCTCGGCGACGCCATCCGCAACGTCAACGGCGTTTATGTTACGACGTCCCGCGGCGCCGTGCAGGAAAGCTTTGGCGCGCGCGGCTATGCATTCGGATCCACCAACCTGTTTCGCAACGGCACACGCATCAACAGCGGCTCGATGCCTGAAACCGGGAGCCTTGAGCGTGTCGAGGTCCTGAAAGGAAGTGCCGCCATCCTGTTCGGACAGGTGGCGCCGGGCGGCATCGTCAACCTCGTGAGCAGGCAACCGAAGTTCAACAGGGGCGGCGAATTCGCCTTCCGGGCTGGTTCGTTCGCCCTGTGCAAGCCCTCCTTCGATCTCTACGGCCCCCTCTCGAAAACCGTGGCAGCCCGCGTCAACGGCAGCTTCGAAAGCGCCGGGTCCTTTCGCCAGGGCGTCTCTTCCGAGCGCTATGCCGTCAACCCCTCCTTCCTCGTCAGGATCGGGAAAGGAACGGAGCTACTGGTGGAAGGCGATTACCTCAAGCACGCATTCACACCGGATTTCGGCATTGGCAGCATCGGCAATACACAGATCGCGCCGCTGCCACGCAATCGCTTTCTCGGAACGCCCTGGCAGTACAATCTCACCCAGCAGGGCGGCGCGTCGACCACCCTTCGGCAGTCACTCCACGGAAGCTGGAAGCTCAATGCCTCCGCAGCCTACCAGTATTACAGCCGCGATTATTTCTCGACAGAGCGTATCCAGGCCGCTGCCAATGGCGATTGGGTGCGGCCCCTCGGCCGGGTCGATCTCGAAGAGCGCTATGCAACGGTCCAGGCCAACCTGACCGGCACGATCAGGACGGCTTCGATCGGGCACACTCTCCTCGCGGGGGCCGATGCCGACCGCACCGCGACAAAGAATATCGACTTCTCCTTTCCCGCTGTAACCGGGCTTCCCGCCAGTTCTTATGACAAGATCAATATCCTCGACCCCTCGAAATACGCGGCCCGCACCGATATGCCGGTTGCCACGCGTGTGCGCCGGCGTATCGCCCCCTCCGCCCGCTACGGGGTGTATGTGCAGGACCTCGCCAGGATCACGGACAAGCTCAACCTCCTCGCCGGCATCCGCTGGACAACCGTCGATACAAAAGGCATTGACTCTACGAACCTTCTCACGGGCGCTGTCCGGACGGGCCCGGATCGCTCAGACGTGGCGTTCTCGCCGCGAGCCGGCCTCGTCTACAAGCCTACATCATCAACATCTCTCTTTGCGTCGTTTGCCAACTCTTTTACCGTCAATACGGGGCAGGACGTTTACGGCCGGTCGCTGGCTCCGTCGATCATCAACCAGTTCGAGCTGGGCGTGAAGAACGACCTGTTCGGCGGCGCACTCTCCGCCAATGTCACCCTGTACCGCATCGTCAACAATAACCTCGCACAAACAGCTCCCTTCGCCAGCGATGGCGTGACGCCGAACAACAACACCTCGATCAAACAGCTCACCGGCCAGGTAACCTCGGATGGCATCGAGATCGACCTCGCCGCGCAGCCCGTCACCGGCCTTGACATCCGCGGCGGTTACAGCTATAACGACGCTCGCTACACGAAAACCGATACGACCATCGGCAGCTTCAAAACCGGCGAGCGGCTGGTCAACAACCCGGCTCATACGGCCAATGCCAGTGCATTCTTTACTGTTCGAAAGGGAGCGTTGAAAGGCGTGAAGCTGGGCATGGCGGGGTTCTACACGGGTAAGCGCAACGCAGGCTGGAACAATACGGTTGGGCAGGTGCAGGCCTACGACCGGCTCATCGCCGTGAGCGGATATGCCACGCTCGACCTGTCTGCAGGCTATAGCTGGAAGAAGATCTCCCTCCTCGCCCGGCTCTCCAACGTCACAAATACACTGAACTATCTGGTGCATGAAAACTACAGCGTGAACCCGGTTCCGCCGCGGCAGGCGCTTGCCACGGTCTCATATAAATTCTAAAACCGGAACATTCGTACGGCTGCCTTTCGCGCAGCTCAAAACCTTTTTTCATGCATGTTTTCTTTCGCCGCATCCACCTGTATCTCGGCCTCGCTGCCGGCCTCGTGATCCTCATCGCCTGCCTTACCGGCGCTGTGCTCGTTTTTGAAAAAGACCTCCAGCAGGCCACCAGCCCGCACCGCTATTTTGTGAAGGCGCAGGGCGTCCGGCAGCCGCTGGCCGTGCTTGCCGATGCCGTGAGGGACAGCTTCCCGGCCGGAACGCTCACAGGCGTCAAGGTCTATACCGACCCCGGGCGGACAGTGGAGGTGACAATTGCTTTTCCGAAGGCGCCGGTTGCAAAAAAAGCGACTTCCGCCGAGCGTGCGCCCGCCTTCACCATCTTTGTCAACCCGTATACGGCGGAGGTCCTGCAGAAATACAGTTACCGCGAAACCGCGTTTTACAAAGTGTTCGCGCTGCACCGATGGCTGCTGGGAACGGACAAAGGGCCCGGCAAGATGATCGTTGGCATCGCAACGCTGATCTTCCTGTTTATCCTCCTGACAGGAATCATCCTTTGGTGGCCGAAGACGCGCGCGATCCTGTCGGGGAGGCTCCGCGTAAAATGGGCAGGCGGCTGGAAGCGGCTCACACACGATCTCCACATCGTGCTTGGCTTTTACAGCTCGATCTTCCTGTTCGTGATTGCCTTCACCGGCCTGCCCTGGTCGTTCGAATGGTTCAACAACGGCATCTATAAAGTCACGGGCTCGCCCCTCAAAGCGCCGCCGCCGCCCCCGTCGGCGTACCAGGCCGGCGTGCCGCCCATTACGCCCGACAGGGCTCTGGAAACGGCATCAACCGTATATCCACGGGCAGTCTTCTTTTCCATCTCCATCCCGAAGGATTCGACTGACCCGCTTCTGGTTTCCGCACTTCCGGAAAGGGCTGTTCACGAATCCGCGACCGATGCCGTTTACCTTGACCGGTACACGGGAGCCGTCCTGCAAACCCTGCGCTACAGCGAGCGCAGCGCCGGGGCCCGCGCCCGCTCCACCTTTAAGCCGGTGCATACAGGCAGTATCTGGGGACTCCCCTCAAAGGTTGTTGCGTTTGTCGTGTGCCTGCTCGGCGCTTCGTTCCCCGTTACCGGAACGATCATGTGGCTCAACCGCAAGCGGAAGAAAAAGAAGGCGGGTCAATCCTTGCGAAGGGACTTGTAAATCCTGATCGCGCTCATCAGCACGATGACGAAAGCCGCCAAACCGGCCAGTCCCCACACGAACGACAGCGATTGCTTGACGGTCGCCAGCATGACGATGGCGACAAGAAAAATGGTGGCAACCTCGTTCCAGATCCGCAGCTGCTGCGAAGTATAGCGGAACGCGCCGCGGCTCTGCTGCTTATACAGAGCATGCAGCGTGAAATGGTATGCATAAAGACCGGCAACGAAGGCGAGCTTCACCAGCAGCCAGCGACCGGCATCTTCGCCCAGCATCCTGTCCCAGTTTCCTTTCAGCATCACCCAGGGACCCAGGATCAATGTGAGCACGGCAGACGGCCACGTGATGCCGAGCCAGAGACGCCGGATCATGATCGTGAACTGCCGCTGCAGGATCGAGCGTTCGGGCTCCGGCTTTGCGGCCGCTTCGGTGTTATAGATGAAGAGGCGCACGATGTAGAACATCCCGGCGAACCAGGTCACGATAAACGTAATGTGCAGGGCCTTCAGGTAATCGTACAGCATGTGGAGACAAAAATAGTCAATACGCAAATCGTTGCGCCCGTTAACCGCGTGAGCCGACCGGAGATGTATGCTGTCAATCAGCAAAGAGCAATAAAGTGGCGGGCAGCTGGCTTGCTTTTTCAACAACCAATATCGATCCGGAGGACATCACTGGCTGCCACGTTCTAGTCGATGGCAAATTCCATCTTGATCGTAATGGAGCCGGTCTTGTTCTTGTCGGTTGTATTGAAAGCGCCTCCATAGCTGTAGTCCTCGTTGCTATTCTGGCCAGTGATCTGGAAGACACCCATATTGGCCTTCTTTAGATCGCCGAGCGAGCCGCCGGCGTTCTTCGCAATGGTCTGCGCACGAAGGCGGGCGTCACTGCTCGCTTTCCCGAGGAGATCGACCTTGATATCGGAAAGCTTCGAATAAAAATACTCCGGCGCGGACGAATTGAACTCGATGCCGCTCTGGATAATGTCCGTGGCCTCCCGCGACAGCTGCTCCACTTTATTCACGTCGTTTGACTGCACCTTCACCGTTTGCGACAGGCTGTAGCCTGTGAACTCCTGGCTGATCTCCATGCCTCTTTCATTGGTACGCGGCGAAAACTCACGATTGATCTGCACGGCCGAAAAGACGATCTCAACCACGGAAACGCCACGTCCCTGGAGGTAGCGTCGGATCGTGGTCTCGTCACTCTTCAGGTCGCGGTACGCCGCCTGCAGGTCCATCGACTTGCGCGCATACGAGCCTTGCCAGACGGCACGGTCGCTCACGAAATTACGTTCCGCCAAACCGGTCACCACGATGGTCTCACCTGACCGGGAGCGGTACTTGAAGGCAGCGCCCGCCAGTGCGAACGCGACGATCAGGGAAAGGCCAAGGATGGCCGCAGCAATGGGGATTCTCATAAGCAGTTTTCTCGAATATACTACTTCCCTGCCGGTTCAAATACCATCGCGCGGCTTCCGCCCGCATAGTCGGCCACCCATTTTGCCAGTGTCGAAACCCACAGTGGGTGCACATTGAGGCAGGGGATCAGCTCGAACGATTCACCACCTGCGTGCAGGAAGATCTCGCGGCCCTCCTCCCCCATTTCCTCGATCGTCTCAAGGCAGTCGGAAACAAATGCGGGACACACGACCAGCAGTTTCTTCACACCTTCCCTGGGCAGCTCGGCGAGGCGAACGGCCGTATACGGCTTGAGCCATGGGTCGCGGCCGAGACGCGACTGGAACGAGAACCCGCGCTTGTCCGCCGGGATGCCGAGGCGGTCGGCCACGAGCTGCGTGGTTGTCCAGCATTGGTGGCGGTAGCAATAGGCATGCGCCTGGGAAGGCACCTCGCAGCAGTTCGGAACCTTGAGGCAGTGCTTGCCGGTGGGGTCGCACTTGGTCACGTGGCGCTCGGGAATGCCGTGATAGGAAAAAACGATCTGGTCGTAAGGCTTATCGAGGTGAGGCCGGATGCTTTCGCAGAGCGCACTGATATAGTCAGCGTCGTCGTAAAACGGCTTGACGAATGTGAGTGCGAACCGATAGCCTCCTTTGCGGTGCTGCTCCTTTGCGTATTCGACCGCGGTCTCGTAGCTGCTCATGGCATAATGCGGGTAGAGCGGCACAACGAGGATCTCGTCGAGGTCGGGGTTCTTTTGCAGGAGCTCGTCGTAGGCCATTTTCGGAGACGGCGACCCGTATCGCATGGCAATGGCAACAGGCGGCTCGACGTCGCGCGCGAGGGCGGCTTCAAGCTGGCGGCTGATGGTGATCAGCGGTGAGCCCTCCTTCGTCCAGATCGACTTGTAAGCGGCAGCCGACTTCGGCGCGCGAAAAGGAACGATGATGCCTTTGACGAGAAGGGCGCGCAGAAGCCAGGGCTTGTCGATGACGCGCTCGTCCATCAAAAACTCGTCGAGATAAGCCTTGATGTCGGGAATCGATGTGGAATCGGGTGAACCAAGGTTCATGAGAATGACGGCTCTCTTCATAAATGGGGCGTGAATGGTGGCAAAGGTAAAACAGCACAACAAGCCATCCGGCAAAAAGATCAATTCAATGCGCCGAAAAGCAACTGATGAAAATCAGGTGGGCAAATGACAGAGGTGTGACAGAGTCGTGCGGACGGGGGGCTGTCCGCCATTTACTTTTTCAGCGTAGAAAGCTGACCGCCACATCAATGGATCCACACTATTTCAAAACCATATCGAACTTCTTCGTCGCCGGCATCAACTATAAGAAATCGGATGCCGCGGTTCGTGGTCAGTTCGCTCTATCCTCCCCGCAATACGCCACCCTTCTGGAGAAGGCCGCCCTCCAGGGCCTGAATGAGATCTTTGTGGTATCCACCTGTAACCGCACCGAGATCTATGGATTCGCGCACAGCAGCCGCCAGCTGGTGGACCTGCTCTGTGCCGAGACCGTCGGGGATACAGATACCTTCTTAGCGTCAGCTTATATCCGGCAGGGAACAAACGCCATCGAACATTTGTTCGAAGTCGGCGCCGGCCTCGACTCGCAGATCCTCGGCGACTACGAGATCGTGGGCCAGCTGAAGACCGCCGTGAAGTTTGCAAAAGAACTTGGCTTCGTCGGCGCGTTCACCGAGCGCCTCATCAACTCGGTCCTGCAGGCCTCCAAATCCATCAAGAACAATACAGAGCTGAGTGGCGGAACCGTTTCCGTTTCTTTCGCCGCCGTTCAATACATCCGCAGCATGATCGACAACCCCTCCGACAAGAAGATCCTTCTCGTCGGTGTCGGCAAGATCGGCCGCAACACCTGTAAGAACCTTGTCGACTACCTCGGCACGCGCAACGTGACGCTGATCAACCGCTCTCCTGAAAAAGCGGAGGGGCTTGCCGGCGAGCTCAGGCTGCGTGCACGACCGATCGAAGAGCTCGCAGCCGAGATCGCCGTTGCCGACGTTATCCTTGTGGCCACCAATGCCGCCACGCCAACCATCCTCAAAGAGCATCTCGAAGGACAGGGACAAAAATGGATCATCGACCTTTCGATCCCCTACAACGTTGAAGCCGCCGCCCAGGCACTGCCCAACGTGCAGCTGGTGAACGTGGACGAGCTCTCCAGGATGAAGGATGAAACCCTGCGCATGCGCGAGGGTGAAGTGCCGAAAGCGCGTTCGATCATTGCCGGCGTCATGGCCGAATTCGACGAGTGGGTTGACATGCGCCGCCACGTGCCGCTGCTGAAAGATCTTAAAGTAAAGCTCAACACGTTATATACACATCCCGAATGCGGGCTCATCTCTCCGGCCTGCCCGAAGGTCCGCGATACGCAGATCCAGAAGGTCCTCAATGAAACGGCCGGCCGCATCAAGGAGCAGAACACCGGTGGATGCCAGTACATCACCGCACTCAAGGAATTCATAAGCGCAAAAAATTAATGGCTACCGCTTTACGCATCGGGACAAGGGACAGCCAGCTGGCCGTATGGCAGGCGACACTGGTGAAAGACCAGCTGGCCGAGATCGGCGTCCCCTCGGAGCTTGTTTACATTAAAAGCGAAGGGGATATCGATCTTGTCACGCCCCTGTATGCTCTCGGTGTCCAGGGTGTTTTTACCAAGACACTCGATGCCGCCCTCCTCAGCAACCGCATCGATATTGCCGTCCACTCCATGAAGGATGTGCCAACGCAGCTGGCCCAGGGCATCTGCCAGGCCGCTGTCCTCAAGCGCGCCTCGTACCGCGACATCTTTGTGTACAAGAACGACGCATCTTTTCTCGACAACCCCGGGTCGGTGGCGACCATTGCCACATCATCCGTTCGCCGCATCGCGCAATGGCTGCACCGCTACCCCAATCATAAGGTTGAGGATATCCGCGGCAATGTCAACACGCGCCTGCGCAAAGTGCAGGAGAACGATTGGCACGGGGCCATCTTCGCCGCGGCAGGCCTGGAGCGCATCAACCTGCGCCCTCCCCGGTCGGTTGACCTCGATTGGATGCTGCCCGCCCCGGCACAGGGCGCCATCATGATCGTCTGCCGCGAAGGAGACCGCTTTGCCTATGATGCCTGCCATGCATCGAATGACCCGGTAACGGCACTGTGCACACGTATCGAGCGCGATTTCCTCCGAACACTCATGGGCGGATGCTCCACCCCGATCAGCGCGCTGGCAGTGATGGACCACGCACAGATCGTCTTCCGCGGCAACCTCTGCTCACCCGACGGCGCAACATCCCTTCCCATTGAAAAAGCAGTGGCGATCTCGGAAGCCAATAGTCTCGGCGTCATTGCCGCGCAGGAATTATTGCAACAACCTTCTGCCCGTAAACTTGTTCAGGAGATACATCATGCCCGCAACTAACCGAACGATACTGAGCACGCGACCCCTGCCGAAAAGCCTTCTTGACGAAGCTGCCGCTGCCGGTATCGCCATCGAAGAGCTTTCCTTTATCCAGACCCAGCCAGTTGCGGATGAAGGCGTCACGAAGCGCATCGCCGAGCTGGCATCGAAACCCATCACGGCCGTCTTCACAAGCATGAATGCCGTGGAAGCCGTTGCCACCATTGCTGCTCCGGGTGCCTCGTGGAGCGTGTATGCTCTCGGACATACAACGGAGAAGCTCGTGTCGGAAAAGCTGCCCGCATCGACGATCGTCGCAACTGCCGAAAACGCAGCGCGGCTCGGCGAGCGCCTGATCGATGACGGGGTAAGCGGCATCGTATTCTTCTGCGGCAATATCCGGCGCGATGAGCTGCCGAATAAAATGCGGTCCGAGAAGATCGCCATCGAGGAGATCGTCGTTTACGAGACGCACGAAACGCCGTCCGTACTCACACGGGACTATGATGGCATCCTGTTCTTCAGCCCAAGCGCTGTGGAAGCGTTCTTCCGCGTGAATAAGCCTGCGAAAGGAACCGTTCTCTTTGCCATCGGCAAGACCACGTCGGAAGCCATCCGCGCACACTGGAACGGGAAGGTGGTCGTGGCACATGCAACCGGCAAGGTTGACCTGGCGCGCGAGGCCATCGCCTTTTTTGCATCGTAAACCACCCTGCCGGATCGCCGGCAGCATCAATACAAACAAATGAGCCAACTCAAGAACGACCTGCTGCTGCGGGCCCTCCGGAACGAACCAGTCGAACGCCCGCCCGTATGGATGATGCGCCAGGCCGGCCGCTACCTGCCCGACTACCTGAAGCTGAAAGCCAAGTACGATTTCTTCACACGCGTGCAGACACCCGAGCTGGCAACGGAGATCACGCTCCAGCCCATCGACCAGGTTGGCGTCGATGCGGCCATTATCTTTTCCGACATCCTCGTGATCCCGCAGGCCATGGGGCTCGAGGTACTGATGGAAGAAGGCAAAGGACCATCGCTGCCCAGGACAATCGCGACGGCTGCCGACATCGATGCGCTCAATACTGCGGACGCCGCACACCATCTTAAATACGTTCTCGATGCCCTGACGCTCACGAAGCGTGAGCTTGCCGGCCGTGTGCCCCTGATCGGCTTTGCCGGCGCACCCTGGACCATCCTCTGCTACATGGTGGAAGGGAAGGGAAGCAAGACCTGGGACAAGGCAAAGCAATTTGCATACACCCAGCCCGACCTTGCCCATGCCCTTTTGCAAAAGATCACAACCATCACGATCGACTATTTGAAAGCACAGGTGGCAGCCGGCGCCGATACGGTGCAAGTGTTTGATAGCTGGGCCGGCGCCCTGTCACCGGCCGATTTCAAAACCTTCGCGCAGCCTTACCTGCTGCAGATCGCAGACGCCGTTTCGCCAGCGGCACCGGTGATCCTGTTCCCGAAAGGCACATGGCATGCATTGGAAGACCTCGGTCGCAGCAGTGCCTCGGGCATTGGCATTGACTGGACGATCACACCGCAGATGGCGCGGCAGATGGCGGGCAGCCGTATCACGCTTCAGGGTAATTTCGACCCGGCGAAGCTACTGGCGCCCATCCCCGAGATCCGCCGCTGGGTTACTGAAATGATCGATGGCTTCGGCACGCAGAACTATATTGCCAACCTGGGTCACGGCATCACGCCCAATGTTCCAGTGGACCATGCCAGGGCTTTTGTGAACGCCGTAAAAGAATACAAAGCCAGGGCCTGATCACGATCAGTATTCACGATTGACCATTCACTATTGACTCCCCACCACATGTTTCGCACCTCCTGGATCGACTACATACACGGATTGCAAGACCGCATTTGCGCAGCGCTCGAAGCCGAAGACGGGCAGGCACGCTTTCATGAGGATGCCTGGCAGCGTGCGGAAGGTGGCGGTGGCCGCACCCGCGTGATCGCCAACGGCGCCGTCTTCGAGAAAGGCGGTGTCAATACGTCTGTCGTGTTCGGCCCCGTGACAGATGCCATGCGCACCCACCTCCGGATCGACGGCGCCAACTGGTTCGCCTGTGGCCTGTCGCTCGTGCTTCATCCGCGCAACCCCTTCGTGCCCACCGTTCATTGCAACTACCGCATGTTCGAGCTGTCCGATGACGCCGGCCATGTAACCGACCGCTGGTTCGGTGGCGGCACCGACCTCACACCGTATTATCTCTTCGACGAAGACGCACGACATTTCCACGGCGTGTACAAAGATGTGTGCGACCGCTTCGATCCGGCCTTCTATCCCAACTTCAAAAAAGCCTGCGACGACTACTTCGTGAACACGCACCGCAGCGGCGAGCGCCGCGGCATCGGTGGGATCTTTTACGATTACCAGCGCGCAACGCCAGACAAGCCGACAGAATTCTGGATGAATTTCGGCATGGCTTGCGGAGACGCATTTATCGAAGCCTACGGGCCAATCGTAGCCAGGCGCAAAGAGATGCCCTATACCGATGAGAACCGCCACTGGCAGGAGATCCGGCGCGGCCGCTATACCGAGTTCAACCTGGTGCACGACCGCGGAACCCTGTTCGGACTGAAGACCGGTGGTCGCATCGAGAGCATCCTGATGAGCCTGCCGCCGACCGTACGGTTTGAATATGATCACCGGCCCTCCCCGGGTAGTCCCGAGGACGACCTTCTGCAGGCCTGCCTGCATCCGCGCGACTGGCTTGAAACGCCTTTATCCGATGAAGAGCGCGCCGAATGGGCACGCCGCTCGAACTCCTGCTAAGGTTCCCTACTTTTACAAATGCCTCTTTCCTGATCTTAAACGAACGAACGATGTACCTGCAACGAAGAAATAGGATTCTCAGAGCCAACCCCGCCATCCGCAGCCTGGTTGCCGAAACGATATTGACCCCAAGCGATTTCATTGCGCCGCTCTTTATCGACGAGGGTGAAAACGTTGTCACCGAGATCGCTTCCATGCCCAATTATTTCCGCCGCTCGATCGATGGCACTGTCGCGGAAGTGAAAGAGCTCTGGAGCCTCGGCATCCGGAGCGTCCTGCTGTTCATCAAGTGCAAGGACGAGCTGAAAGACAATACAGGCCGTGAGGCCTGGAACCCCAACGGGCTGATGCAGCGCAGCATCCGGGCCATCAAAGAGGCAGTGCCCGGCATGTACGTGATGACGGACGTCGCGCTTGACCCGTACTCGTCCTTCGGGCATGACGGCATCGTTGAGAACGGGGAGATCGTAAATGACCCGACCGTAGAAGCCCTTGTGCAGATGAGCGTCTCTCATGCGCAGGCGGGCGCCGACATGGTTGCCCCCAGCGATATGATGGACGGGCGCATCGGCGCCATCCGCGAGGGCCTCGAGCACAATGGGTTCACGCGCACCGGCATTATGGCTTACAGCGCAAAGTATGCGTCGTGCTTCTACGGCCCGTTCCGCGACGCACTGGATTCGGCCCCGGGATTCGGCGACAAGAAAACCTACCAGATGGATTATGCCAATCGCACAGAAGCGGTGAAGGAAGCGCTGATGGATGTTGAGGAAGGCGCCGACATCGTGATGGTCAAGCCCGGCCTCCCCTACCTGGATATTGTACGCGAGGTGAAGAATGCCGTCGATGTTCCGGTCAGCGTCTACAATATCAGCGGCGAGTATGCCATGATCAAGGCAGCCGCCAAAATGGGCTGGATCGATGAGAACAAGGCAATCCTGGAAACGCTCACGTCCATCAAGCGTGCCGGGGCCGACTTGATCGCGACCTATTTTGCAAAGGACGCGGTGCGATTGCTCTCCTGATCCTGGACCGATGTTTCAAGTCAGGATTCAAGATAAAGACGGCTGAATTTTGACTGATCACTTTTGAATTTTGACTTCAATGAATATTTCCAACAGCCAACGCCTCTTCGAACGTGCCCAGCAGTCCATCCCCGGCGGTGTGAACTCACCCGTCCGCGCTTTCAAGAGCGTCGGCGGCAACCCGATCTTTTTGCAGCGGGCGAAGGGCGCCTACCTCTACGACGTTGACGATAACCAATACATCGACTATATCAACTCTTGGGGACCGATGATCCTTGGCCATGCCTTTGAGCCGGTGGTGGAAGCCATCCAAAAGAAGGCCCTTGACTCCACATCGTTTGGCGCACCTACGGAACTCGAAGTGGAAATGGCGGAGCTCGTGAAGAGCATGGTGCCAAACGTCGACCTCATCCGCATGGTAAGCAGCGGCACCGAAGCCTGCATGAGCGCGGTCCGCCTCGCCCGTGGATATACGGGACGCAACAAGATCATCAAGTTCGAAGGATGCTATCACGGTCATGCCGATTCGTTTCTCGTGAAGGCCGGCAGTGGCGTCGCAACGTTTAATATCCAGACCGTTCCCGGCGTCACGGCGGGCGTGGCCGCAGATACGCTCACAGCCGCCTACAACAACCTGGCAGCGGTGCAGCAACTCGTCGATTCGCATAAAGATGAAGTGGCCGCCATCATCATCGAGCCGGTCGCCGGCAATATGGGATGCATTATTCCAGAGCCCGGCTATCTGGAAGGACTTCGAGCGCTTTGCACGGCAGAAGGGATCCTTCTCATCTTCGATGAGGTGATGACCGGTTTCCGACTTGCCATGGGTGGCGCGCAGGAACGCCTTTCCATCGATG
>JAQBNP010000005.1 GCA_028288515.1 Flaviaestuariibacter sp.
TTTGCCTGCTGCTGCTCTCCTTCTTTGCGCTCGTTGCCTCGCTGCTCATGCTCTACAAGCGAAACGAGGAGCGCGTGAAGACGGAAGAAGCCAAGTACCGCTCCTTCTTCGAAAGCAGCCTGGACGCCATCCTGATCACGTCGCCGGGAGGCGAGATCTTCGCTGCAAATGCGGCCGCATCGAGCTTTTTTGGCATGACTGAACGTGAGATCCGTGCCATCGGGCGTGGTGGACTCACGCAGGGGAGCGAGAGTGAGCTCGCCCATCTTCTTGAGGAACACCAGCGCACAGGGAAGGCGCGCGGGGAGCTGCTTTTCCGCCGTAAGGATGGCAGCACATTCACCGGTGAGGCCAGCTTCAGCGCCTACCGCGACGCAGCGGGCCGCATGCAATGCACCATGATGATCCGTGATAGTACGGAGCGGAAAAAGCTTCAGCAGCAACTGCTCGATGAGCAGGAACGATACCAGCTGAAAGTCACGGAGCAGGTGATCAATGCGCAGGAGAAAGAGCGCGCGGTCATCGGCCGCGAGCTTCATGACAACGTGAACCAGGTGCTGACCACCGTGAAGCTCTACCTCGAAATGGCGCTGACCGAGAAAGCGGCCCGTGAAGAGCTGCTGCCGAAGAGCATTCGCTATGTCATGGATTCGATCAACGAGATACGGAAGCTCTCGCGCGACCTCTCCGCACCGACTCTCGGTACGCGCTCACTGATCGATTCGATCAATGCGCTGCTGGAGGTCATCCGCTCATCGAGCGGGCTGCGCATTGCCTTCCGCCACCACCTGTACCTCGGGCAGCTTCCGATGGAACAGGAGCTGGCGCTGTACCGCATTGTCCAGGAGCAGCTCAATAACGTGATCCGCCACGCGCGCGCAACAAAAGTGCTGGTGGCGCTGACCGTAGCGGAGACGGCGTTGCAACTAACGATCAAGGACAATGGCATTGGCTTCGATACGTCCATCCAGCGGCCGGGCATCGGCATCAACAATATCATCAGCCGCGCGCGGGTCTTCGACGGCCAGGTGACGCTTGATTCGGAGCCCGGCAATGGATGCGTACTTACCATCGTGCTCCCGCTGCCACAGCAGGGCCTGATGTGATATCAGCGGGCGGCCGCGAGCACCGCCTTTTCAAACGCTGAAACAAACCGCTCGAATTCCGGCCATGCCGACGCGCGCGTTTCCCGCGCCTGGCGATAGGCGGCACCCTCGGTTTCCATCACCGGCCCCAGCTCCGGGTCAAGGCCTGCCCTCCGCTCCTCTTCGAGGCGTGCTGCAAGCTTTTCAAAATTCAGTTCATTGCTCCTGTGCTCCCGTATAAACGCGGCTGTTTCCTCAAAGTGTTGCTGATCCGGCATGTTGCTGTTGATTGATTTGCCTGGATCACAGGCAGAACGCATGCCACCAAAACCCGCTCGTGTACAGAGTTTGACCCAAAATGGTCCCGTTGTGGAATTGCTTTCCGTCGCGAAAGAAGGACAGGTGTCCGCAGCATGTCCGATGTTTTTCGCAAATCGGGTAATCTATGCCGGGTAAGCACGACCGTAAAGACTGTTTGCATTTTTTGGCACCATCTTTTCAATTCTTTACACAGATCAGGGACACAACGTAATGCGAGTGAGATTGAAGATGTGTGACGAGTGAAAATGCAATGCTTTGTGTCCTTTTTTTATAACCCTTTTGGCTGAGCCGGGGCTAACCTATAAAAACATCAGCGGCCTTCACCAGGCCGCTCCTTTGAACACAGCGCGCATGCGTTAACATACTTTTTGTCGGACGGTTTAGGTTTTAACGGGGCTTCCATTCTTGGTAGCCCTTCTTTTTTGCCCTGCCCTCAAAGCCCGGCTATTACTCGCTCCGGTGATCGATCCCGGACCTGAACTCCGTGGCGTTGCTGCATTCCAGGTCTTCCGAAGCAGGACCGTGCTAAAAAGCGTACCATGCGCTCTTGTACAGTTCCGTGTCCTATTTGTGCAAGATGTTTCCTAAATATAACCGCAACAAGTTAAACAAGCAGGCGTCGCAGTTCATTAGGCCGGCGGTATTGCATTTGTAGCAATCAGCGCATTAATTCATTAGCCATGACACTCCAGCGATTTCAATGCTTGTCGCAGCAGGCCCAGCAAGACACGGTGAAGCATTTGGGTGTATTTCTCGGCGAGCGCGTTTCGCGCGATATGACAGTACTCCTGTATGGACTGAATGACTTTTACTCCGAGATCTTCCGCATGCGTGGGTCGGGAGCGATCGTCAAGGTTCGGAGCTTCACAGATACTGACCTGCTCGAGCCCTACCTGGCGGAGATCGATATCCGCGAGCTCCTGGCCGAGCTTTGAAGCCCGGCCGGCCTCATGGAAGATCCTGTGCGGCCAGTTACCGGATGGATGCAGCCCAGCGGTCCATCTTGCTTTCCAGCGTCGTGAGGGGCATGCTGCCGTCTTTCAACAGCTCGTCATGAAAAGCTGAAACGCTGAACTTCGCCCCGAGCTCCTTTTCATATTTCGTGCGAAGCTCGCGGATCTTCAAGGCCCCGATCTTGTACCCGAGCGCCTGGCCGGGACCCGAGAGGTAGCGCTCGATCTCGGCCGTTGCTCCCTGCTCGGAGATCGGCTCGTTCTCCATCATATACCTGATCGCTTCTTCGCGTGTCATTCCCTTCGAATGCAGCGCGACATCCACAACCAGTCGAACTGCGCGGTGCATCTCGTCCCCCAGCGCGCCCATGTGCTGGTATGGATCGGCATACAGGCCGAGGTCCTTGCCGAGGCTTTCGCAGTAAAGCGCCCATCCTTCGATATAAGCATTTGAAAAAACGTCGTGCTGGCGGATGAGCGGCAGCGCTTTATTCTCGCGCTGCAGGCTGATCTGGTAGTGGTGACCCGGAATGGCCTCGTGAAGGAACAGGCTCTCCATGCCGCTTGTAATATTGAACTGGCGGGCATCGATGATCGGCACATAGAAGACACCAGGCTTCACACCATCGGACGATGGGTTGTACTCCGCCGATGCCGACTCCTGCCGGAAGGCCTCTGTCTGCCTGATCTCGAATGGCGTGCGCGGCGCCGTGCCGAAAAGCTCCCTGAGGCGTGGCTCCATGCGCTTGTGGATGGCCTCAAATGCGGCCAGGACATCCGCAGGAGACTTGTATGGCGTGAACTGGGGGCTCGTCTTCAGGTGCTCAAAAAACTGCGGCAATGTCCCTGTGAAGCCAACACTGGCGCGGATCGCATCCATTTCCTTGCGGATGCGCGCCACTTCAGAGAGGCCTGTCTGGTAGATCTCCTCCGGCGTTTTTTCTGTTGTCGTATTGAGACGCACTTTCAGCCGGTAGTACTCCGCGCCTCCCGGCAGGCTCCCGACACCCGTTGTCGTCGTTCGCGCGGCAGGCAGGTATTCTGTCCGAAGGAAGGTGGCCATGCGGCGGTTCATCGGCATGACCTTCCTCGTGATCATGTCCGTGTAGGCATTCGTCAGGCGTTGCTTCTCGTCGGCACTGAAGGACGAAGGGATGGCGTTGATCGGGCCATAGTACAGGTTTGATTTCACATCATTGGTGACCATCGCCTCGAACTGCGGGATCATCTTTTGCACCAGCGGCCGTGGCAGGGTGATGCCTTCGGCCATTCCTTTCCGGAAATACGCGATGGCGCTGTCCACCCACACATCCATCGCGTCCACGCGCCGCATCCAGTTTTCATAATCGGCAACTGTTTTGAAGGGTTGCGCGCTGGACCCTGATGCGAACTGACCGAGACCGAGGTGCATTCCCCACATCTGGTCTGTCGGGATGCGGTTGAAATGGAAGTCCAGCTCGTGCAGGAGCAGGCTGTTGTATTCCTTCATGAAATCATAGCTGATCTTATCGTTTTCGTTGAGGCCGCCACGATCGATCGCCTGAAGGGAGGAAAGAGTTTTCGTATAGAAATCGCGCAGCTTCGCGCGGTATGAATCAGTGAAGTCGGGATAGAGCTGATCGTTGAACCGAGTGTCTCCATTCCAGGTTGCTTCTACCGGGAACAGCGCCATCCGCTGGTTATAGTAATTGTCGAGCAGCGTGGCGAGGCTTGTATCGACCTTTGTTCCCTGGGACGCATTCGTGCCGGGCTGGCAGGCGCCGAGGGTGAGAACAGAAAGGGCGATCAGGAGTAGTCTTGTCATAGCGGTAGGTTGAGTCGTTCCCGCGAATGTAGCCAATCCCTGCCTGTGATCAGCCGAGATCGTTAATGAGGGCGGCCATCGATTGTGGCAGCAGGACAGTTGCTCCCGGCACGGCTGCAAGACCCGCCTCCGGCATTGCCGTCACGTCGGCCGTGGCGGGATCCTGGACGAAAACACGGGCGCCTAGTGCATGTGCCTTGCGCAGTCCGTCGGCGCCGTCGGCATTCGCGCCTGACAGCAGGATGCAGGCAAGGGAGCTGCCGAAGGCGTCGGCGGCCGTGTCGAATGTCGCATCGATGGCCGGGCGGCAGTAGTGCATCTTTTCAGACACATCGAGCGACAGTCGTCCGTTGCGCTCGACGAGAAGGTGGTAATCGCCGGGAGCGACGTAGAGGAAGCCGGGCCGGAGACGGTCCTTATCGCCCGCCTCGCGTACCTGCAGTGTCGTGCGGCTGGCAAGCAACTCCTCGAGCGTTGACTCGGCGGCGCTGCGGCGATGCATGACCAGCACGATGGGGAATGGCATGTCGGCGCGCAGGTAGGGAAGTACCTGGAGCAACACTTCCAGGCTACCGGCCGACCCGCCGATCACGAGGAGGCGGCAGCTATTTAGTTGACCTTGCGCCATATTTTTTCACCCTCCAGCTGTTTGTAGCGGGACACGATCCGCGAGAAACGGATCGTTTCTTTTGAGCCGAGCGCCAGGAAACCCAGGGACTCCAGGCTGGCGTCGAACAGCTTCAGCACCTTTTCCTGGAGGTCCTTGTCGAAATAGATCAGGACGTTGCGGCAGAGAATGAGCTGGAACTCGTTGAAGGAATTATCCGAGACCAGGTTATGCGTCGCGAAGATCATCTTGCCCTTCAGAGAATCTTTAAACCGCGCACGATCGTAGCGCGCCGTGTAATAAGAAGAGAACTCGCGGGTACCGCCGCTGCTGATGTAATTCTCCGAGTACTGCTTCATCGGCGCGAGCGGGAAAATGCCGGAACGGGCGGATTCCAGGACATCGGGATTGAGGTCGGTGGCGTACAGGAGCGACTTGTGCAGGAGGCCGGCCTCGTGCAGAATGATGGCCATTGAATAGACCTCCTCTCCGGTGGAGCAGCCCGCATGCCACACGCGGATCAGCGGGTAGGTGGCCAGGACGGGAAGCACATCCTGCCGCAGCTTGCGGTAGAAAGCGGGGTCGCGGAACATCTCCGTGACATTGACGGTGACTTCTTCCACGAAGCGCTTGAGGTAGGCGCTGTCGCTCTTGAGACGATACCGGAATTCCGCGAAGGAAGGAAAGCGATCGAGCACCAGCAGGCGGTTCACCCGTCTCTTCAGCGATGCCCGCGCGTAGTTTGTAAAGTCATAGCCGTACACATCCAGCAGGTCATTGACCACCAGCTCCAGCTCCTCATCCCTAAGACCATTGAATTCCACGGCTTCTTAATTTAAGTATCGTTCCAACAGGGGCACCAGGGCATCGATATCCACCGGCTTTGCCAGGTAATTGTCGGCTCCTGCCGCGAGGCATTTTTCACGGTCACCCACCATTGCCTGGGCCGTGACGGCGATAACGATGGTGGAGGCGATCGCAGCGTTCGCGCGGATCAGCCGCAGGGCCTCGTATCCGTCTGTCTCAGGCATCATCATATCGAGCAGCACCACTTTGATCGCGGGGTCCCCGGCCAGCATCGCGATGCCTTCAAGCGCATCGATCGACGAAAGAACCGTGTAGCCGCGGGACTTCAGCACTGCCTTCAAGGCAAAGATGTTGCGCCTGTCGTCGTCGATGATCATGATCTTTTTGTCGGCCATCTCGTTCCCTTAAACAGTTTTTTCATAAAGCCAGACGCGCAGCAGCGACAGCAGCTGGTCCGCATCAACGGGCTTCGATATATAATCCGACGCGCCGGCCTCAATGCATCGCTCGCGGTCACCCGTCATCGCCTTGGCGGTCACGGCAATGATCGGAAGCTGGCGGTGCTTCGGGTTCCTGCGGATCTGCCGCATCGTTTCGTAGCCGTCGAGCTCCGGCATCATCATGTCCATCAGAACCACATCGAGGTCGGGGTGCTCCTCGAGCTGGTGCAGGGCTTCCCGCCCGTCGATGGCGCTGTACACTTCCATTCCCTGGGCCTCGAGCGCCTTAGTGAGGGAGAAGATATTGCGCACATCGTCGTCGGTGACGAGCACCTTTTTCCCGTGCAGCACTTCGCTCAGAGCGCCCAGCCTCTTGCCTGCTTTGACGGCAGGGTCGTCTTTCCGGCCTTCCTCAACGAGGTGGAGAAAGAGTGACACTTCGTCGAGAACGCGCTGGTAGGAATGGGCTGTCTTCACCACGATCGAATCTGCATACTGGCGAATGCGGGACTCCTCGGCAAGCGACAGGCTCTTGCCGGTGAAGATGATCACCGGAAGGTTCTCGAGACCCGACTGCCGCTTCACCTCCTCCAGTGTTTCATAAGCCTTCGCATCCGGTATGCCCATGTCGAGGATGACACAATCGACGCCCTCGCTCTTCAACGCATCCACGCTCGACTTGATGGAGGTCGACACCTGCGCGGTCACGTCGAATGTTTCAAGGAAATAAGAAAGCGCTACGGCGTGTTTTGTATTTTCTTCAACGATCAGCACCTTCCTGTCGGTCTTTCCGATAACGTCCTCGATCTTCCGGAACACCTCATGCATCTGCTCGAAGGCCACCGGCTTGTTGATGAAGTCGATGGCGCCCTTCATCAGGCTTTCTTTTTTCGATTCGAGCGAAGACATCATGTGGACGGGTATATGGCGGGTGGCGGGGTTCGATTTGAGGTCGTCCATGACCTCCCAGCCGTCGCGCACGGGGAGCTGGATGTCGAGGAGAATGCCGGCGGGCTTGTGGCGCCGGGCGAGCTCGATGCCTTCATCGCCGCGCACGGCCACGATACCTTTGTAGCCCTGCTTCCGGGTGAAGTCCAGCAGGGCGCGGGCAAATGCCGTGTCATCTTCGATGATGAGAATGCTCTTGTCCGCGGCACCGATCGATTCGCGGTCATCCGGCACGCTTGCGGGTATGGTGACGGTCCGGAGGCTTGGCCTTTCCTTGCGCGCAGGCTCATCGGACGGTGCGGGCACAGCATACGCGATGGGTGCGGGCTTCGGCGCCGGCTTCTCCGCGGGCCTGGTCACAGGAACCACAACCGTAAACTCGCTGCCGCTGCCTGGCTCGCTCCTGAGGCGGATCTCGCCGCCAAGAAGCCGGGCGAGCTCGCGGCTGATGGACAGGCCCAGGCCGGTGCCACCGTATTTGCGGCGGGTTGAGCCGTCCTCCTGCTGGAATGCTTCGAAGATGAGAGACTGCTTCTCCGGCGCGATGCCGATGCCGGTGTCGCGAACCGTGAACGCGAGCTTGTCAGGCATGCCCGGCTCCGGCGTCACTTCCAGTGTGACCGATCCTTTGGAGGTAAACTTCAGGGCATTGGACAACAGGTTCTTCAGGATCTGTTCCAGCCGCATGCGGTCCGTTTCAAGTGTGACCGGCACGGCCGCTTCCTTCCTGATCTCCAGCTCCACTCCTTTATCCTTCGCGACGGGGGCAAAGAGTGAGCGCAGGCCTTCCGCCATTTCCGCGATGGAGACCGTCGCATATTCGAGCTCCATCTTGCCTGCCTCGATCTTGGACAGGTCGAGGATCTCGTCGATGAGCGACAAAAGGGAGGTACCGGAATTCCGGATCACCTGCGCATATTCCACCTGGTCGGTGCTGAGGTTCTCCTCGCTGTTTTCCGACAGCAGCCGCGACAGGAGCAGGATCGAATTGAGCGGCGTGCGGAG
>JAQBNP010000018.1 GCA_028288515.1 Flaviaestuariibacter sp.
CGTCAATCCAACCGGTGCGGTTTGGAGTTATTTCGAGGTGGATGGCGAAAGCATGGAGCCGACACTGTATGCCGGCGACATCATCCTGGCGTCTATGCTTCCACACGAAGACTGGACGGACGTGAAAAACTTTTGTGTCTATATCATCCTCACCGATGAACAACTGCTGGTGAAACGCATTTACCAGAAGAGTCCGTCCGAATGGGTGCTGATCTCCGACAACGAAGAGGCCTGCCCACAGGTGGCCATGCCGGTTTCGAAGATCAAACAGGTCTGGACCTTCCGCCGTCATATCCGCAGCCGGGTTCCGCAGCCGCGGGAGTTCAGGATCACGGCGTGAGGTGACTGGTGAATGGGGGCGTCTGAACGATCGACGTGAGGTCGGGAACGAAGCAATCTGCCGAACCTCCAGGCTGCCATGCCGCAGCATCTGAAACGGGCCCCGCCCGCGTTCACGCCCTGGGAATTCGGATCGAACCGCAACCCGAACCTTCGGGACACCGCGCCCCTGCGGTCCACGACCTGAGCGCGCCGCTTGGCCAAAAACAGCTGTCGCGCTGAAAATGAGCCCCTTACGAGCGTTATCCTCCAAATGGAAATGATTCAGAGACCAGTGTAAATGATTCGGAAGGCATTGTAAATGATTCGAAGACCAGTGTAAATGATTCGGAAGGCATTGTAAATGATTCGAAGACCAGTGTAAATGATTCGAAGACCAGTGTAAATGATTCGGAAGGCATTGTAAATGATTCGAAGACCAGTGTAAATGATTCGGAAGGCATTGTAAACGATTCGAAGACCAGTGTAAATGATTCGAAGACCAATGGAAACGATTCAGAAGGCATTGTAAATGATTCGGAGACCAATGGAAACGATTCGAAGACCGTTGGAAACGATTCGAAGAGAAGTGGAAAACCATGCAGAAGCTTGTTGAAACCATCCGAAGAGGTCTGTGTTCCGTTCAAAAGACACTGGAATTTTGCGCCATCCCCGGTTTCGGGTCCCTGCCGGATGGCGGCCCGGAGGAACGTCTTTGCTGACTTTGTCCCATTGTTGAAACAACCCGCTACCTGCAGGAAATTTAAGATTCCCTGTTCACTATTCGATATTCATTCTACTTTCAACGTCATGCGCCGCCGAACAATCCTCCGCCGTATTGCCTGGACGCTGCTCATCCTCTTCCTGATTCTCAATGGAGTGGCGATCATGCACGCGTATCGGTTCACGCATTTCTCAAAAGACAAATCTGCGAAGACGCCCGAGCACCTTTCTTTCGGGCAAAAGCTTATGCTGGCTCTCACCGGTATCGACAACCCGCGACCGGAAAACAAGAAGTCTCCAACTGTCGCCTACGAGCGGATCCGAAGGCATGGAATAAGCGAAGCATGGATGATCAGGACACCAGCAGCGCGGGGAACGGTCATTCTTTTCCACGGATACGGCGGCGAAAAATCCGGCATGCTCGATAAAGCAGCCGTCTTCCAGAGCCTCGGGTTCAATACCCTCCTTGTGGACTTCCATGGTGCGGGCGGATCTGCCGGGGTGCAATGCACCATCGGCTACAAGGAAGCAGACGAAGTAATGGACTGGGCGCAGTGGGTGGCGACGCGCGGAGAATCAAACCTGATCCTGTTCGGAACCTCGATGGGCGCCGCAGCCCTCATGCGGGCCGTGGGAGAGCTTGGTCTGAAACCGAAGGCTGCCATCATCGAATGCCCGTTCGGTACGATGTACAAAACGGTGTGCAACCGGTTCCGTACGCAAGGCGCGCCCGTATTCCCAATGGCAGGCCTCCTCGTCTTCTGGGGCGGCGTCGAGAACGGATTCTGGGCCTTCGGGCACAACCCAGAGGAATATGCACGCCACATGCAATGCCCGACGCTGCTGCTTTGTGGCGGACGCGATGAAAAAGTGACCCGGGCTGAGACCGATGCGATCTACAGCAATCTTCCCGGACCGAAGACGCTTCACATCTATCCAGAAGCGCGGCATGAGAACTACCTGCGACTCTATCGGGAAGCTTGGACAGCCGATATCGCCTCATTTCTGCACCAGCCATGAGCCCATGCAAAGGTCCCAGATCGGCGCAAAGAAAATCCTTTGTGCTCCTTTGCGCTCTTCGCGGCTGGTGGTTCAACCGGATCCGCCCAACCCGCCGCGCCCTCCACTTTCGATTCGCCAGTCAGGATTCCTGATTCCTCCTTACTTTTAGCGCCAGATTTATTCCTATGCCGACGAACGCAGCGAGACAATTCCTGGATTTCGAAAAGCCGATCAAGGACCTCATCGACGAGATCGAACGGCTGCGCAATTCCGGGGAGCAGAAAAAGATCGATTACTCAAACCAGATCGCCCTTCTTGAAGAGCAGATCCTGGAACGCCGACGGGAACTCACCAAAAGCCTCACCAGCTGGCAGAAAGTGCAGTTGAGCCGGCACCCCGACCGTCCCTACACACTGAAGTATATCGAGAAAATGACCACGAACTTCGTGGAGCTGTATGGCGACCGAAACGTGAAGGACGATAAAGCCATGGTTGGCGGATTTGCACAGCTTGAAGGACAGACCTGCATGTTCATCGGCCAGCAAAAAGGCATCAACACAAAAACCCGCCAGCTTCGCAACTTCGGGATGGCCAACCCCGAAGGATACCGCAAAGCCCTGCGCCTGATGCGGCTCGCAGAGAAATTCAATAAGCCCATCATCACGCTCATCGATACGCCCGGCGCCTTCCCCGGCCTCGAAGCCGAAGAGCGCGGACAAGGGGAAGCCATCGCACGCAATATCTACGAGATGATCCGCCTGAAGGTGCCCGTCATCGTGGTCATCATCGGAGAAGGCGCTTCCGGCGGCGCCTTGGGAATTGGTGTCGGCGACCGCATCTGTATGATGGAGAACAGCTGGTATACGGTCATCTCGCCCGAGAATTGCAGTACCATCCTTTGGCGCAGCTGGGCCCAGAAAGAGATCGCCGCAGAGCAGCTCAAGCTGACAGCGGACTATATGAAGCGCTTCGGACTCGTAGACGACATCGTGCCGGAGCCCGCCGGCGGCGCGCACTGGGACTACACCGAGGCCGCCACCATCCTGAAGCACCATCTCGTCAAAGTGCTCTCCGAGATCAGCGACATTTCACCAGAGGAACGCATCAACAACCGGATCGAAAAATTCGGTAAGATGGGCTTTTGGGAGGAGGAGAGCGAGGAAGTGGACAGTCAATTGTGAATAGTGAATAGTCAATAACGTTTCAAGAGAACCCGCAATCTTTGCCTATGTCTGTACGTGATCTGTTGAAAGGAACCGGTGTCGCGCTCGTCACGCCTTTTCAGGCGGACGGGTCGGTTGACCATGAAGGCCTCGTGCGCGTGATCGACTTTGTCATCGAAGGCGGCGTCCAGTACGTGGTGACCCTGGGCACCACCGGCGAGACCCCGACACTGTCAAAGGAAGAAAAGCTTGCCGTCATCCAAACGACGTTCACGGCCGTCTCCTCCCGCGTGCCCGTCGTGATCGGCATCGGTGGCAACAACACAGCAGAGATCCTGAAGGACCTCGAAACATACCCGATCGATAAAGCAGCGGCCATTCTTTCGGCCAGCCCCTACTACAATAAGCCATCGCAGGAAGGGATTTACCAGCACTACAAAGCAATGGCCCAGGCAACGACGAAGCCGATCATTCTTTATAATGTACCCGGCCGCACCGGCAGCAACCTCACCGCTGCAACGACGGTTCGTCTGGCGCGCGACTTCGACAATATCTGCGGCATCAAGGAGGCAAGCGGCAATATGGCGCAATGCATGCAGATCCTGAAGGATAAGCCTGAGGAATTCCTCGTGGTGAGCGGGGACGACAACCTCGCCCTCGCCCAGCTGGCCTGCGGAATGCGGGGCGTGATCAGCGTGGCAGCAAACTGCTTCCCGAAAGATTTTTCGGAAATGGTCAGTGCCGCCATGGACGACAATTTCACAACGGCACGTTCGCTTAATAACAAGATGCTGGACGGCTATGACCTTCTGTTTGCGGAAAACAACCCTGCCGGGGTGAAGGCGTTTCTTGCCGAGCTCGGCCTGATCGGCAACCATCTCCGGCTTCCGCTCGTGCCACTGAGTGCGCCCATCCACGAAGGTGTCAGGTCTTACCTGCAAAATCTCCGGCAAACAAACAGGCATGCGTAAGGCCTGCCTCGTCCTGCTGTTTTTCTTCTGCGCGTCAATGCTGCGGGCGCAATACAAGGTCCGCTTCCTGGTCACGTCCCTGCCTGCCTATCACCAGAAGATGGACCCGCTCTTCGTTGCGGGCTCCTTTAATAACTGGAACCCTGCCAATCCGAAATATGCGCTGAACCAGGACGGCTCTGGCGGATATGCCGTTGACATCAGCCTGCCTGCAGGGCGCTATGAGTACAAGTTTACGCGCGGCGGGTGGGACAAGGGCGAGAGCGCCGGAAGCGCTGCCGGCATTGACAACCGGGTGCTCGAGGTGTACAGCGACACAACTGTCCGCGTTACCATCCGTGACTGGTCCGATCATTTTCCAACCACGCCGCGTGTCAGCACGGCCAACCGCCATGTAACGATCATCGACACCGCTTTTTTTATTCCGCAGCTGAACCGGACGAGACGCATCTGGATCTATCTCCCGGAAGGTTATGCGACGTCAGGAAAACGCTATCCTGTCATGTATATGCACGATGGCCAGAATGTCTTCGACGCCTTGTACGGATTTGGCGGTGAGTGGGGTGTAGATGAAGCGCTCGATACACTCGGACCGCGGGTGGGCGAGTGCATTGTCGTCGGCATCGATCATGGGGGCGACAAGCGCCTCAACGAATACTCACCTTATGATATGGCGAAGTACGGAAAAGGCGAGGGAGATCGGTACGTTGATTTTCTTGTGAAGACGCTGCAGCCCTTCATGAACAGGCATTACCGCACCTCGCGGCGGGCGGCCGATACCTTTGTTGCCGGGTCGTCCATGGGTGGACTCATCTCCTTATACGCCATCCTCAAATATCCCAAAAAGTTCGGTGGCGCGGGCGTGTTCTCCCCGGCTTTCTGGATCGCCCCGGCGATTCGCGACGCCGTTTCGAAGCGCGGAAAAAAAGTGAAAGGCAAGATCTATTTCTACGCCGGCACGGCGGAGAGCGAAAGCATGGTGCCCGATATGCTTGATGTGTTCCAGCGCCTGCACCACGTGTCAAAAGCCCGGATGCAAACCGTCATCAGGTCTGGCGGACGCCACAACGAGCCCACATGGCAGGCAGAATTTCCGCTGTTCTATCAATGGATGATGAAGAGAGAAAAGTGAGTGGTGAATCGCCAATAGTGAATGGTGAATCGTGAATGCCCAAAAATCCGCAATCCGCAATGCCCCGGCTAAAATCGTAAATGTTCCGCTCTCAATGCACCTCGTACGTATTCCCTTCGATCGCCAGCTCGGTATTTGAAAACACCTCGCGGGCTTCCTCCTGGAACGGATCCAGCACGGCATACTTCGAGCTGAAGTGACCGATAAGAAGCTTGCGCACCATGGCTTTGCGGGCGATCTCGGCAGCCTGCCGCGTGGTGGAATGGAACCGCAGCTCGGCTTTCTCCCGCATATTGTCGAGGTAGGTCGTTTCGTGGTAGATCATGTCGGCCCCGTAGATATGCGGGATGATGCTTTCATCGTATTTGGTGTCCGCACAGAATGCATACTTCTTGCCGCGCTCGGCTGCCGCTGTCACGCTGTCGTTCGGAATCACTTTCCCTTTGGGGGTGATATAGTCCAGGCCGGCCTGCAGGCTTGAGTAAAAAGTCATCGGGATATGTAGCTTGCGCACTTTCTCGATCTGCAGCTTTCGTTTTCCTTCTTTCTCCTCGAACACAAACCCATAGCACTCGATGCGGTGGTTGGTGCGAAAGCAGGAGATCCTGATCTTGTCGTTGTCAACCAATACGCCCGCTTCTGTGAGCGTGTGAAAATGCAGGTCGTAGCAGGTCAGGGTATCGGCAACCTTGAGCTGCATCTCGATGATCGCCTGCAGCGGAGCGGGGCCGTATACATGGAGCGGCTGTGAGTGGGACAGCAGGTTGAACGAGTTGATCAGCCCGACAAGACCATAGTAGTGATCGCCATGCAGGTGCGATATGAAAATATGGGAGATGCGGCCGCGCCGTACTTTGTACTTGATCATCTGGATCTGGGTCCCTTCGCCGCAGTCCACAAGGTAGTTGGTGCCGTCGTGCGTCACAACCTGGCTGGTCGGGTGGCGGTTGAAGGCAGGTACGGCGGAATTATTTCCCAGGATCGTCACCGATAACATGCGCTAAAATTACGGGGAAGAGGCCGCCCGCTGAAAAACTTTCCGGCGATCCCTCTCATCCAAACCGCCTGAGCACGGTCTCGGTCTTCGCCGTATACATACGGCCGAAAAGATGGACGTGAACCAGCAGAGGGTACAGGGTGGCAATCGACTCGCCTTCAGGAGTGATGATCCCGGCAATCGACTCACCAAAATAGGCATCATAAAAAGCTTCATCGAAAACACCGAAGAGCCGCGTCATGCCAAGGTCCATAGCCGGGTGTCCATAGTACACGGCGGGGTCGACCAGGAACGGCGCAGATAATGGTCCGCACATCACGTTGCCATGCCAGAGATCGCCGTGTAACAGGGCAGGAGGGGAAGGGGAAAACAGATCGTCAAGTCGTGCCGCTACGACATTCCACCAGCCACTTGCACGCGGAGCCAACAGGCCCGCATCGATGCATTGGCGCAACAATGGCTCAACCCGCTGCTCGCGGAAGAAGTCTGCCCAGGACGTGCTTGAACGATTTGTTTGCGGAACGGCGCCCATGTAATTGTCATCCGTACCACCGAAGCAGTCGCCGGTGGATCGGTGCAGGCGGGCAAGGCTGGAGCCGAGAGTGGTCCAAAAGGAAGGACTGCGTTCGCCCGGTTCGAGCCACTGCAGCAGGAGCGCCTGCCAATCCTGGTTTTCGAGAACTCCGTTAACAGCGGGAATAGCAAGGGCGCCGCTTCCGGATAATAATTTCAGGCCAGCAGCTTCGCAGCGGAACAAGTGGGGAAATTTGGTGGCAGAATTCGTTTTCAGGAACCAATGGCGCCCATCTCCAGAAACGACGTGGTATGCGTTGCTCATGCTGCCGCCGGCAACCCGGGCGAATTGCAGGTGCGTCGTACCCAGATGATGCTTGAGATGATCGATCAGCGAATCCGGCAGCATCGTTCAAAAGTATGCGGGGGTGAAGGGTCGGTTCGTGAACACTCAGGGGATGTTCGGGGGAATGGAGTTGATGTCAGTTTCGCATCTGTGTTCATCAGGCCGGCTCATCCTCATCATCGAGCAGCTCCCGTTCGATCTCCTCCATCTGAACGATGTCCCAGGCTTCGCTTTCCGTCGGTGTCACATTCATCAGCTCGAGAAGGTCCTGCTTGTCGAGAGTCGCCTCCAGGGAAGGCTCGAGCTCACAAATGACGAAGGACGCACCAGCCTCGTAGAACTGCTGCTGGGTGCGGACCAGGCACTCGGCGCCCTCTTCATCGATCTGCTGAACACCTGGCAAACGAAGAACGACATTGCGCGGTTCCTGGTTCAGGAACGATGACAGCTGACGGCACAGGTCCTCTGTCATATTAACAGGTAAATGCTCGGTATTCACCGTTATGACATGAAATTTTTCTTTGGTACTAGTTTTGACTTCCATATGTGATCGAAACGATGAGTATTAACAAATCAAGCGTAAACCTTGCATGAAAATATTCGTTATTATTGAACAACAGAATAAATAATCAAATGGATAATAATTTCTCCTCACAGGTAAAAGAGATCATCTCGTTCAGTCGGGAGGAGGCCTTGCGATTAGGGAATGATTTTATAGGAACAGAACATTTGCTTTTAGGACTGATCCGGGAAGGTGACAACACCGCCGTACGCATATTGAAAAGCTTTAGCGTCGACCTGTATGAGTTGAGAAAAGAGATTGAGCTGGCGGTAAAAGACAAGACCGGTAAAAACATTGCTAATATAAACAGCTTGCCGCTGACCAAACAAGCAGAGAAAGTGATCCGGGTGACCGTTTTGGAAGCTAAAGCGTTGAAAAGCCCGACCGTAGAAACAGAGCACCTGATGCTCTCGATTCTGAAGAATAAAGAAAACATTGCTACACAAATTTTAAATCAGTTTGACGTGGACTATGAATTATTCAGACAGGAACATTGCATCGAAAAATCAAATGATGTTCGTGCTGAGTACCAGGAATAGAACGACGACGATTTTGAGGAAGAAAAGAAGTTTTCGGGAGCAAAATCACGTGGCGCCGGGCAAGCCAAAAGCAAGACGCCGGTGCTGGACAATTTTGGACGGGATATTACCAAATTAGCAGAAAGCGGAACGCTGGATCCAATTGTAGGTCGCGAGAAAGAGATCGAGCGGGTATCGCAGATCCTTTCCCGTCGCAAGAAGAACAACCCGATTCTCATTGGTGAGCCGGGTGTGGGTAAAACCGCCATCGTGGAAGGCCTGGCTTTGAGTATTGTGCAGCGGAAGGTTTCACGTGTGTTGTTTGAAAAACGCGTTATCTCTCTTGACCTCGCCGCTTTAGTAGCGGGTACCAAATACCGTGGTCAGTTTGAAGAGCGCATGAAAGCGATCATGAACGAGTTGGAAAAAAACCGCGACGTGATTCTTTTCATTGATGAGATTCATACGATTGTAGGTGCAGGTGGCGCTTCCGGTTCACTGGATGCTTCCAACATCTTTAAGCCAGCCCTAGCCCGAGGCGAGCTCCAATGCATCGGTGCATCCACATTGGATGAATATCGTATGCACATTGAAAAAGATGGCGCCCTTGACCGTCGTTTCCAAAAAGTGTTGG
>JAQBNP010000027.1 GCA_028288515.1 Flaviaestuariibacter sp.
TTATTTCCGCACCCAGTTCGAGCAGCAGTCCAACCGTAGTACGGGACGGGACATGACAGCAGCCGCCGGCATTTTCAAGACGGCGAGCGGCTGGCAGGACACGAAGTATTATGTGCTCGTTGATGGCGTGGATCCCGGCACGATTGTGCGCGTGGTCAATCCCACAAATAATAAAGCCATTTATGCAAAGGTGCTTGGCGGTATGGCCGGCATTCGCCAGAACCAGGGCTTCGACGTCCGCATCAGCAATGCGGCCGCTTCCGTGCTCGAGGTTAAAGACACTGAGAAATTCGTCGTGAAAGTGAATTATTGATCGATAACCATACCAGGGAAAGGGAGGACTCGGTTCTCCCTTTTTTATTCAAACCGGTAACCACGGAGGAAGTCGGTCGCCGCCATTCGTTTTTTTCCTTCCAGCTGGATCTCCAGCGGATGCAGGTAACCATCGGCGCACGCGAATTTGAAAAAGGTCCGTCCGTCCGTAAGAACGGCGCCCGGCTGCTCTGCAACGACAGCGGGTTCAGTGCGGCTGCGGTAAATCTTGAGTGTCTTGCCATGAAGATTTGAGAACGCGCCGGGGAAAGGCGAAAGGCCTCGCACCAGGTTGTGGATCGACGCAACGGAAGCGGTCCAGTCGATGCGACAGGTATCCGTAAAAAGCTTGGGTGCATGCTTCGGCTCGCCAGCGCCTGCCGAAGCCTGGGGCCTTGGTGTCAGAGATCCTTCCGCCAGTGCCGTCACCGTTTTGACAAGAAGCTGTGCACCGGTTTCCTTCATCCTGTCATGAAGCTCGCCTGCCGTTTCATCGGGTGCGATGGGCATTCGTTCCTGCAGCAGGATGTCGCCGGTATCGATGGCATGCTGCAGCTTGAAGGTTGTCACGCCGGTTTCGGTTTCGCCATTGATGACCGCCCAGTTGATCGGTGCAGCGCCGCGGTATTGGGGGAGGAGGGAGCCGTGTACATTGACGGTGCCCAATGGCGGCTTGCTCCACACGATCTCGGGAAGCATCCGGAACGCAACGACCACCTGGAGGTCCGGCCGAAGGCGGTCGAGCTCGGCGATGAAGTCAGGATTCTTTAGCTTCTCGGGTTGCAGTACGGTCAGTCCTTTGTCGACAGCATATTTTTTTACTGCGCTTTGCTGTAGCTGCATCCCGCGCCCGGCGGGCTTATCTGGCGCCGTTACGACACCGACGATCGTGCATCCAGCTGCCATGAGTGCGTCGAGGGATGACACGGCGAAGTCGGGCGTGCCCATGAAGACAATGCGAAGCTGCGTGAGGTTCATGGCTGGAATTGAGGTGCAAAAGTCAAGCAATTCCGGCCAACTGCCAAGCGCGCATCAGTTGAAGTCGGGATAGAGAAGATATTTCTTGCGGATCGCCTTAAAGGCGCTTAGCCTGGGCTCCCAGCTCTGGCGGATCTCGGCTTCGGTCTTTCCATCGCGGATCTGCTGCATCAGCTCGTCGGTGCCGGCGAGTCGGTTGAACCCGGCTTCCTTGAAAAAGTTTGCCTTGTCAGGAAAGAGCCGGTATGCGTCCAGGATGTACTTCAGCTGAATACGGTTGTCAATGGCCGCGAGTACCTCACCAGGCGTCCCATGCAGGTTCCAGCCGTAGCATGCCTGGTCTTTGTGCTTCGGGTTCGGTGCGCCCGGTGTGCCCGTCGGTACGAATTTATACAGGGTCTGGGGGAGAGTCGGATGTCCGAATACCTGGAATGGCGTTGGCGTTCCGCGGCCTTCGCTAAGTGCCGTGCCCTCGAAAAGACAGGTTGTGGCGTACCAGTACACTGATTGGATCTCGGGTAGATTCGGGGATGGCGCTTTCGGCAGCACGTACTTGCTTTGATGCGTGTATCCGGCACAGGGGATGACCGTGAGCTGGAAGAAGCGCGCGCCCTCGCGGTAGCGCTGCGTGGCAAGCCGGTGGTGGGCCTCGGTCGCTTCCTTGCCGAGCCAGTCTTCCTGCAGCAGCATGTTGGCATACTCGCCGATGGTCATGCCATAAACGATGGGAACCGGCTGAAGGCCGACAAACGATTTGAATTTCGGATCGAGCACGGGGCCATCGACGTAAAAGCCGTTCGGGTTCGGGCGGTCGAGGATGACAAGAGGAATGTTGTTCTCGAGCGCCGCTTCCATGTAGTACTGCATCGACGAAATGAACGTATAGAAACGTGTGCCGACATCCTGGATATCGTAGAGCATGATATCGACATCCTTGAGGTCTTCAGGTGCAGGCTTATTCTTTTTTCCATAGAGCGAAACGACCGGAATGCCGGTCTTCGCATCGGCAGTGGTTTCGATCTTCGCACCGTCGGGTGCGTCACCGCGAAAGCCGTGCTCGGGGCCGAAGATGACCTTGATGTCGACCCCTTGTTTCAAGAGCGCATCAACTGTGTGGGCGCCCCCGATGGTTGACGTATGGTTGACAAGAAGCGCCACCCGCTTGCCTTTCAGCAGGGGCAGGTATTTGTCCAGCTGGTCCGCGCCGGGAACGATATTGCTGACAGGTTTTGCTGCGGACGTTGACTGGGCTGATTTGATCTTGGTCTTCGACTTCATTTTCTGACCTGTACAGCTTAAGCTGAGCAGCGCTACCGAAGAGCCGATAAGAATGGATTTTAAAAACATGGTATCCGTTTTGTGCTGCTTCAAATGTCTGTAAATATACGTATCTGAAAAGTGAAAGATTGTACCTTCACGGCTTGCTTTGATACGCTGCCTGCTTTTGCCCCACCTGGTTACTGCAGACGAACGGAGCGTCGCAAGGGACGATCAGTTTTATTCATTTGTTGACAACAAAAAACACAAGGAAGTTATGGCACAAGCACAGAACGGAGACAAGGTTCGGGTACACTATCATGGAAAGCTCCGCAGTGGCGAAACGTTTGATTCATCCGAAGGCCGCGAGCCACTCGAGTTCACGATCGGCAGTGGGCAGGTGATCAAAGGCTTTGACGATGGCGTGACAGGCATGGATGTCGGTGAAAAGAAGACCGTCGAGATCCCGGTGGGAGATGCCTATGGTGAGAAGAACGATGAGATGGTCATTGAATTTCCGAAATCGCAATTTCCCCCGGACATGAATCCCGAGGTCGGCATGCAGCTGATGATGAATAACGGCCAGGGCCAGTCGTTCCCGGTTAATATCGTCGATGTGAAGGAAGATACGGTGCTGCTCGATGCCAATCACCCCCTCGCAGGCCAGGATCTCATCTTCGACCTTGAGCTCGTTGAGATCGTTCCGACGTCGCGCATCATCATGCCGTAGGCGGATGTGGCCGGGGTTCCAATCGACGCCCGGATCGCGTACATTTGGTTCATGTTTGATTCTTATCATTTTACGGCGGCGGATCGGTTCATGCGCTATGTCCAGGTGGACACGCAGAGCGATCCGCTTTCGCTTTCCCACCCAACTACCGAAAAGCAGAAAGACCTGTCGGGCATTCTTGCCGGGGAGCTTCGCGAGATGGGCCTGGCCGATGCGCATATGGATGAATTCGGGTACGTGTATGCGACCATCCCATCAAACACCGATAAGGATGTTCCGGTGATCTGTTTCTGCTCGCATGTCGATACAGCGCCGGACGCCAGCGGTACGGGCGTAAAGCCCATCCTTCACCAACAGTACAAAGGGTCGGACATCACGCTTCCCGATGATGCGTCAATTGTGATCCGTAAAGAAGACTATCCTTATCTCTCAAAGCTGGTTGGTCATGACCTCATCACAGCGAGCGGCACGACGCTGCTCGGATCCGACGACAAGGCTGGTGTTGCCGAGATCATGGACGCCGCCCACTATCTCATCACGCATCCCGAGGTGCCCCATGGAACGATCCGCATCCTGTTCACTCCCGATGAGGAAGTCGGACGCGGAACTGCCAAGGTCGACCTGCAAAAGCTCGGCGCGCGCTTCGGCTACACGCTTGATGGCGGTGAGGCCGGATCTTTGGAAGATGAGACCTTCAGCGCGGATGCTGCCACCGTTACCATCCATGGCGTCATCACGCACCCCGGCTATGCAAAGGACAAACTCGTCAACGCGATGAAGATCGCGGGCGAGATCCTGGCGGCGCTGCCGGCAGATCTGTCTCCCGAAGGCACCGAGGGCAAGCAGGGCTTTGTTCACCCCGTACGCGTTGACGGCATTTCTGAAAAATGCACGATCGATTTCATCGTGCGCGATTTCGTTACGGCTAAGCTGGCCGACAAGGAAGCACTTCTCGAAGAATTGGTAAAAAAGGTGGTTGACAAGCATCCGGGCGCGCGTTACGAGTTCACCGTCACCGAGCAGTACCGCAATATGAAGGAAGTGCTTGACCAGCACCCGGAGGTGGTATCATATGCGCGGGAAGCGATCACGCGATGCGGCCTGGAGGTGAAGACGGAGAGCATCCGCGGCGGCACCGATGGCAGCAGGCTGTCGTTCATGGGCCTGCCCTGCCCGAACCTGTTCACCGGGATGCAGGGCATTCACTCAAAGAAGGAATTTGTTTCCGTGCAGGATATGAACAAGGCTGTTCAAGCGATCGTGCACCTTTGTGCGATCTGGGCCGAGCGCTCCTGACCCTGCTCGTTAAAAAACGGTTGTCCAGATGCGTTATTTCCTTCTCCTGCTTGCCTGTTTTCCGCTGCGTGGCTTCACGCAGAACCTGTTGGTGAATGGCGGCTTCGAGGAAGTGAACATCTGCCAGGAGTACAAGGTCGATTGCGCGCCGGAGGGTTGGATGTATACGGTCCCGTCGTTCAATTATTATTTCAAGGACCCGGGCCAGGCGCACAGCGGCGATTATTTTTTAGGACTGATCGCTGCCAATTCACAGAAGCCCTATTATCGTACGTTCGTCCGAACGCGACTGCTGTGTGGATTGCGGCCGGGGAAGAAGTACCGCCTGCAATTCTTTGTGCGGTCGCGCCACCCTGTCCTCGACAGCGTCGGCGTGTACTTTACCGACTATGATTTCCTGTTCGAGAAGCAGGTTTACCAGAAGATTGTGCCGACCGCTTATTTACAGGATGCACTGGAGAAGCCGCGACGCGGCGAGACCGGTTGGCAGCGTGTTACGATCGACGTGACCGCGCGGGGCGATGAGACCTTCCTGGCAATTGGCAATTTTCGCAAAGGCGACCTCCGCGGCCCGACCGGCATCGCGCTCGAGAACAAATATTTTGTGTACATCGACGACCTGTCGCTTCGGCCTCTCGATCCCGGCGAAGCCCTGTGCAATACATGGAAGCAGGCGAAGGAGGAGATCTATGCGCAGAACGAGCGCCATGAGTACCAGGAGCGGCAAATGCGCTGGGGAAAAAAGCAGCCGCCGGTCGTCGTCCGCCTGGATCCAACGAAGATCCTCAAGATCGATACGCTGGTTGTACCCGATATCCTGTTCGCAACAAACAGCTTCACGCTTGACAAGAATGCGTTGCTGCTTCTTGACAGCTTTCTGCGGATGCACCAGTCGTACCGCCTCGATTCGATCGTTGTGGAAGGGCATACCGATAACCTTGGAAGCACGGAGACGAACCAAAAGCTGTCGGAGAACCGCGCGGCGTCCGTTGCAACATATATCGAATACTCCCTATCGGCCCCGGTTGTGAGCCGGGGGTGGGGGCCGGCCAAACCGGTTGCAGACAATCGCCAGCCTGCCGGGCGGCGGAAGAACCGTCGCGTGGAGATCTATTTATACCGGCGTGAATAAGTTTTAAGCCGCGGCTATCGATCCGCGGTATCTTTAAGGGGTTAACCAAACTATTGTTTATGTTTATCCTGCAGGCCGACCAGACCACCGGCATCATTTATTTCCTGGGCCACTACTGGTGGCTGATCGTTATCCTCTTCATTGTTTTCAGCGGCCTCTTCACTGTCAATCAAGGCTATGTCGGCGTCATCACGATGTTCGGCAAATACCGCCGCGCGGCGCGGCCGGGACTGAATTTCAAGATCCCGCTGCTGGAGCAGGTCATGAAAAAAATATCGGTGCAAAACCGTTCCGTGGAAATGGAATTCCAGGCCGTGACGATCGACCAGGCCAATGTTTATTTCAAAAGCATGCTGCTGTACTCGGTGCAGAACCATGATGAGGAGACGATCAAGCGCGTGGCCTTCGTCTTCATCAGCGACCGCGACCTGATGCAGGCACTGACGCGAACCATTGAAGGATCGATCCGCGCCTTCGTAGCAACGAAGCGCCAGAGCGAGATCCTCGGGCAACGCAAGGAGATTGTTGACTATGTCAAGGACCAGATCGATCACACGCTTGAGCAGTGGGGTTATCACCTGCAGGACCTGCAGATCAACGACATCACGTTTGACAAGGCCATTATGGAGTCAATGAGCAAGGTGGTGGCATCGAATAACCTTAAGGCTGCCGCCGAGAACGAAGGCCAGGCGCTCCTCATTACAAAGACCAAGGGTGCCGAGGCAGAAGGCAACGCGATCAAGATCGCTGCTGAAGCCGAGCGTGAGGCAGCACGCCTGCGCGGGCAGGGTGTTGCGCTGTTCCGCCAGGAAGTTGCCAAGGGAATGAGCGAAGCTGCCGAGCAGATGAAGCAGGCCAACCTGGATACCAACGTGATCCTCTTCAGCATGTGGACAGAGGCAGTGAAGAATTTTGCAGAATACGGAAAAGGCAATGTCATCTTCCTCGACGGCAGCGCTGACGGCATGGAGAAGACGATGAAGCAGATCCAGGCCCTGATGGTCAAACATGCCGGCACGGATTTCAGTGACCCGGCTCAGCGCGACGAGCAGAATAACCGCAGGTAGGCATGGGGACCGCGTTTCGCGTTCTTCCCTGATACCATTCCTGTTAAAATAGAACAAAAGAAGGCCGTCTCTTAAACAGGGGCGGCCTTTTTCATTCCTAGGCTGCAAACAATATTCACCACCGGGCAGCGTTTCTGACGTTGTACTATATTTACGACCTTTAAAGACGAAACAGATATGTTCTACTTTCTCCAGGTAACCGACACCGTAGCCCAAACTGCCGCCGCCGCCACAGATGCCAATAAGGACGGCAATATCAGCCTGGTAGAACTGCTGACGCTCGGCGGCTGGATCATGCTCCCGCTGGCCGTTCTGTTCGTTGCAACCATCTTTGTTTTCTTTGAGCGCCTGATCGCCATCCGCAAGGCCTCCCGGATCGAAGGCAATTTCATGAATATCATCCGCGATCATATCGTGAACGGTAATGTGACGGCCGCCCGCAGCTTTGCGAAGAATACGAATAACCCGGTTGCCCGCATCATCGACAAAGGCATTCAGCGTCTTGGCAAGCCGATCGATACCATCGAGAAAAGCATGGAAAATGTCGGCAAGCTGGAGCTCTATCATATGGAGCGAAACCTTTCGGTGTTATCCCTGATCGCGGGCATCGCTCCCATGTTCGGATTTCTTGGGACGATCGTAGGGATGTTCAAGTTGTTCTATACCCTGGCTGCAACAGGCGACTTTACGATCCAGACGATGGCGAACGGGATCTACACGAAAATGATCACATCCGCATCCGGCCTGATCATCGGCCTGCTAGCCTATATCGCGCACAATTACCTGTCAACGCAGGTTGACAAGACGGCCAACAAGATGGAAGCGTCCAGCGCCGAGTTCATCGACATTCTCCAGGAACCGACCCGCTAACCGCGTCCGTAAACAATCTGTCACGCATGAACATCCGCCGAAAATTAAAAGCGCATACCGAGATCCATACGGGTCCTCTCAATGATATCCTGTTCATCCTGCTGCTGTTCTTCCTCATCGCGGCAACGCTGGCCAACCCGAACCTGGTGCGTGTCAATAATCCAAAGGGTTCGAAGGATACGAAGGCGAAGCAGAATATCGTAGTGACGATTGACAAGAATCACCAGTTTTATATTGGCACGCAGGCCGTTCCGATCGGCCAGGTCGACACGCTTCTGAAAGTGCAGATCGAGAACCACCGCCGCTCGGTGGACACTCCGTCAGTCGTTGTCAATGCCGACACATCCGCTTTCTATGGCGAGGTCTACCGCATCATGAATATCGCCAAGCGGAACAACGCAAAGGTGGTGGCGCTGGTGAAGTAGAGGGGAGTGGTGAGAAGTGAATAGTCAATAGTGAATAGTCAATAGTCAATAGTCAATAGTCAATAGTCAATAGTGAATCGTGAATCGTCAGTGGTGAATGAAGGCAGCGTGTTTTGTCCGCGGCCCCTGGAGGAGGGAAAGTCGCCTGAACAATCAGAGATCAGAAATGAATACTTTGGATTTTGGATCCTGGATTGGAATTCTGAGATCACACCTTTTTTCCAGCCTTTACCATCCTCTCTTTCCCCTGCATATCGGCCCGGACGTCGATGGGGCCATAGCCTTCTGAAAAAAACAGCTCCCTGACATCATCGGCAAGGTCCTCATGGATCTCCACATACAGCAAGCCGCCGCTGTACAGTCGCTTGTGGCCAAACCGCGCCAGGGCCCTGTAGAAAACCAGCGGGTCTTCATCCGGCACAAACAGGGCCAGATGCGGCTCGTGATCCACCACGTTGGCGTGCATCAGCCCGGCATCGCGGCGGGGAATATAGGGTGGGTTGCTGACCAGTACATCTACGGTCGGCAGCAGCTTTTGTCTTTCTTCGTCAAGGAAATCGATGCCCTGGAAATCAACGCGGATATCGAGCTCGGCCCCATTGCGGCGGGCAACGTTCAAGGCCTCTTCACTGACATCGCAGCCCCACACTTCGGCGCGCGGCATGCGGTGCTTCAGCGCCAGCGCGATGCAGCCGCTGCCCGTGCCCACGTCGAGGATCTTCAACTTTGTCGTTTCGTCCGCGTCTGTCGGATGCTTTTCAAAGACCGGCAGTCCCTTCTCCGCAAGGTCGCGTACGATCCAATCGACCAGCTCTTCGGTCTCCGGGCGCGGAATAAGCACGTTTGGGTTGACGAAAAGACGTAACCCGGCAAACCACGCTTCGCCGAGGACATACTGAACAGGCTCGGCTGCCTGCAGTCGGGCGCTGATCTTCGTGAGCAATTGCAATTGCGCAGCGTCGAGCGCAGCATCGCGGCTCATCGAACGCCGGGCACGGTCCATCCCGGTAAGATGTTCCATCAGGAGCGCCCCGATCCCTGTGCTTTCTCCCTCGCCATAAAGACCCCGAAGGCCTGCAGCGAGCCAGCTTTCCGCTTCCCCGATTTTCATCAGCCAAACTTAATCCTTTCTTTATTTTTGCCCACGCACGAAATTCCTTGTCTTCTCCTGAAACATATATGAAACGCTGCCTTCAGTTGGCCTGCCTGGGCCAGGGAAGGGTGTCTCCCAACCCGTTTGTGGGAGCCGTGCTTGTCCATAACGATCGGGTCATCGGGGAGGGCTACCACGCAGAGTATGGCGGACCGCATGCCGAGGTGAATTGCCTTGCATCCGTGACTGAGCAAGACCTTGCGCTCATACCGGAGTCGACACTGTACGTGTCTCTTGAGCCCTGTGCGCATTTTGGAAAGACGCCACCCTGCGCAGACCTGCTGATTGAGCAGAAGATCCGGCGCGTCGTTATTGGCTCGCGGGACCCGTTCTACCGCGTGGCGGGGAAGGGGATCGAAAAGCTGCTCGCTGCCGGCGTTGATGTGGTGGTTGGACTGCTTGAACAGGAATGCCTGCAGCTGAACCGTGCGTTCTTCACCTATCACACGAGGCAACGGCCTTACATTACCCTGAAATGGGCGGAAAGCGCCGATGGACGCATCGCTGCCGTCAACCGCCGTACGTTCATCAGCAATGGCGCGACGAACCGCCTCGTTCATTCCTGGCGCAGCGAACACGCCGCCATTCTCGTCGGCACCAACACAGCGCTGTTCGATGACCCCGCGCTGACGACGCGGCTGTGGCCCGGTCCGTCGCCGCTCCGCCTTGTGCTTGACAAGCAGCTGCGACTGCCCGTTTCACTGCGACTCTTCGACGGTGAGCACCGGACCATCGTCTTCAACACGCGTCAGGACACCGAGCATGTCAACCTCACGTATTACAGGCTGGATCCGTCACGGCCGCTGGTGCCGCAGATTGTCAAGGCACTCGGAGGCATGAATGTGCAGAGCCTGCTCGTCGAAGGTGGCGCCCAGCTGCTGCAGTCCTTCATTGATGCGGGGCTCTGGGATGAAGCACGTGTTATAACCGCGGAGAACACGATCGTTGGGCCCGGTATCGATGCGCCGGTCATGCGCGGCTATCCCCTCGTTCGCCGCGAAGCGGTCCTTGACGACACCATCCGTTATTACCAGAACCCGGCAAGCCTTGCGCAATTGCCGCCAAAATCAACCGCACTTTGAACGTCTATCATACGATCGAAAAGGAGGCCGTCGCTGAATACAAGGACCGCGGCAGCCGTTTTCTTGCTTATGCGTTTCCGATCCAGGCAGTCGACGACTTCAAGAAGCGCATGAAGGCACTGAAAGAGGAGCACGGTAAGGCTGCCCATCATTGCTTTGCGTATCGCATCGGAACGGATGGCAACCTCTTTCGCGCAGGCGACGACGGCGAGCCTGCCGGCTCTGCGGGTAAACCGATCCTGGGGCAACTGGACAGCAAAGGCGTCACCAATGCCGCAGTCATTGTCGTCAGGTATTTTGGCGGAACCCTGCTCGGAGTGCCCGGCCTGATCAATGCGTACAAAACCGCCACGTCGCTTGCGTTGCAGCTGACGCCGATCACGGAGAAGCCGGTGCTGGGTCGCTTTGAGCTGCAGTTCGATTATACACAGATGAACGACGTGATGATGGTCGTGAAGCGGTTCGATTGTATCATCTTAGAAAACGAAGCACAACTTTTCTGCCGGATGCTGATCGGCGTACCGAAGGCGGTTGAGACCCTGTGCCTGGACAAGCTGGCGGACCTGCGTACCATAGGTGTCCGCAAGGTGCCGGCGCCTTGATTCAGGTCTTCCCAGCGACATACATCAGCAGAAAGATAACGGCGAAAATGACGAGGATCGTGATAAAGATATCTGCGCGCGATGAAGGGATCTCGTGCTCCGGGTAAGTGATGTCCCACCAGCCCGAATTGGCAAACTGCAACAGCATTTCGGGTGTCACGGCAATTCGTTCCACACGCTCGTAGGGTGGCTTGAAGAACATGGCCCCGATCGTGGTTTCGTCTTCGTTCGTATGGAAGTACCAACGGTAGGCGCTGATGTCAACGTCGAAGCGCAGGCCAAATGCGGAGATCAACTGTGTAAACCTGATGCCCGTGCAGCCGAGGTCGGCGAAAATGTCGGCGTCCAGAGGCACGGCCTCCCCGAGACGCTCCTCCAGGAAGCGGCCGACCTGCGCCAGGGTGTACCTGTTATCGGGAGAATCCGGCACTGACGACCAATTCTTTACTGCCGGCCGTGTATGTATAAAATCCTTCACCGCTTTTCACACCCAACTTTTTTGCCATGACCATATTCACGAGAAGCGGGCAGGGAGCGTATTTCGGATTGCCGAAGCCTTCATGCAGAACTTGTAGAATGCTCAGGCAGACGTCGAGGCCGATGAAGTCCGCGAGCTGCAATGGACCCATCGGGTGGGCCATACCAAGCTTCATCACGGTATCGATCTCGGCAACGCCGGCAACGCCTTCAAAAAGGCTGTAGATCGCTTCGTTGATCATCGGCATGAGGATGCGGTTGGCAATGAAGCCGGGGTAGTCATTGACCACGCATGGCACTTTGCCGAGCTTCCTGCTCAGGTCGACGATCGTATCGGTCACCTCTTTTTTCGTTGCGTACCCGTTGATGATCTCGACGAGCTTCATCACCGGCACGGGGTTCATGAAGTGCATGCCGATAACGGATTCAGGTCGACCGGTTACAGCGGCGATCCGCGTGATGGAAATGGACGATGTATTGGTGGCGAGAAGACAACCCTGGGGCGCAGCGGCATCAATATCACGGAAGATCTTCAGCTTCAGGTCGACATTCTCAGTTGCAGCTTCTACGACGAGCTCTGCGTCGGAAACACCGTCGGCGATGGTCGTATGTGTCGTGATCCGTCCGAGGGCCTCAGATTTTACTTCCTCGGTCACGGAACCCTTGGCGACCTGGCGGTCGAAGTTCTTGCCGATCGTGGCAAGGGCCTTTTCGAGCTGCTGTGCAGAGACATCGATGAGGGAGACGGAAAAGCCCGACTGGGCAAAGACGTGCGCGATGCCATTCCCCATGGTGCCCGCGCCGATCACTGCTACTTTTTTCATAACGGAAGTTGAGGGGCGAAGATAGGGGAAGCCGCTACATCCCGAAGCGCAATAGGGTAGGGGACGGGTTGCTTTCTCATTCAATTGCTTCTCCAAGTATTAGGGCTATTCCACCGAAGGATGACCGAAGGATCACCGAAGGAAGACCGAAGCATGACCGAAGGGTGTCCGAAGCAGGTATGTGTGTGGTATGAGTCTGATATGTGTTATCTATGAGTAAAATATGACTGAAATACGACTGCACTACGAATGAACTACGGTTGAACTACGAATGTGAGACATGAATGGTGACAGGTGAGATCGTGACTGGTGACTGGGTGAAGGGCCGACCGCCATACGGCAACGTGCCGGGCTTGAAAAGCAAGGTGAATTTTCTATGGAATCCTGCTTTTCTTCTCATCATATTCACGCTTTGCCCTATATTCAGGCATTTGATCGTCAACTAAACGTCCCGCACCTATGTGTCGTCTTTTCCTGTCCGTACTCTGCCTCTTTCTTTCTCAACTTTCGTTCTCGCAGGCCGGCAAGGCCAGGCCTACGAAATACCCCAGCCTACTTTGGGAGATCCGTGGCAAGGGACTGAAAAAGCCGTCCTACCTGTTCGGCACCATGCACGTGAGCAGCAAGATGGTCTTCAACCTTTCGGACTCGTTCTACCTTGGCATTCGCAGCGCGGACGTCGTCGCGATCGAAGTCAATCCCGATTCATGGCAGAAGAACATGAACCGGTACGACATCAACCCGATGCTCGGGAACGGCTATCTGAATGCCAACTCGGCGTCCGCGAAGGATTTTCTCCACATCGGCACCCTGGCATTTGCGAACCCGGAAAAGGCCATCGAGCAGGCGCTGAGCAGCAACCCCTCCGTGATCAATAATCTCCTCTACCGCGCAGGCGGCTATGGCGGCTCCGACTTCCAGGAAGATACCTATCTCGACATGCATATCTTTCAAACCGGTAAGCGCTGGGGCAAGCGGGTCGCGGGTGTCGAGGATTTCGACCGCAGCATGCAGCTTATGATGGAAGCATACATCGACGCGGCTAAGGAGCAGAAGAACAGCAACCGCCGCGCAACCGACATCCCCGATGACCTTTCCTTTTCGAAGTTGCAGGACGCGTACCGCAATGGCAACCTCGACCTGCTCGATACGATCAACAAGGTCAACAGCAGCTCATCGGCCTTCGACGAAAAATTCCTATACCTCCGCAATGTTCTCCAGGCCAGTTCCATCGATTCCATCATCCGCTCGGGTTCCTCCCTTTTTGTTGGCGTTGGTGCCGCTCATCTTCCCGGTCACCGCGGTGTGATCGAGCTGCTTCGCCAAAAAGGGTACACGCTTCGGCCGATCCGCATGGTCGAGCGCGACAGCCGCTTCAAGGACGAGGCCGAGAAGATCCGGGTACCCGTAACGTTTGCCACGCAAACGACAGCCGATGCATTTGTCACCGTGAAAGTGCCTGGGCCGCTTTACGATAACCGCCATCTTCCCGGAACCCTCGTGCAGCAACAGTATGCCGACATGGGCAACGGCAGCTATTACATGCTGACGCGTGTCCCGACGGACGCGCCATTGTGGGGGCTCGACACCAAGGCAATCTACCGCAAGGTCGACAGCGTGCTATATGAAAACATTCCCGGCAAGATCCTGACGAAAAAAACGATCACCAGGAACGGCTATGATGGCTTCGACATCACGAACCGTACGCGCCGCGGAGACCTCCAACGGTACCAGGTATTCGTCACGCCGTTCGAAGTGCTTGTTTTCAAAATGAGCGGCACTGCCGATTATATTTCCAACGGCCCTGAAGCCGATACCTTTTTTAACAGCATCCGCCTGAAGCCTCTCGCCGCGGAGTGGACGACGTACACGCCTGCCAGTGGCGGTTTTGAAGCGCTGTTTCCGCAGCTGCCTCTCGTCTCGCAGGGGAAGAGCTGGCAGTTCATGGCGCTCGATCCAAAGAATGGAAATGCCTACGAGGTGCTGCGAACCGATATCCACAATTACGATTTCATTGGCAGGGATACGATCGACCTCGATCTCATGGATGAAAGCTTTGCTTCCTCCGAATTCATTGACAAGTCCCTGGGCCGAAAGCGGTCCATACATGCAGGGTTTCCAGCGCTTGACGTCGACTACCTCCACAAGGACGGCTCTGTGTCAAAGGTTCGGTATGTGATCCAGGGTCCGCATTATTACACGCTGATCGCGCATGGCAAAAAATCATCGGAGGACATGTCGGCCTTCCTGAACTCGTTCAGGCCCGTGCCGGTCAGGTACGGCACCGCACGTGCGCAACGAGACACCGTGCTCCATTTTTCGGTCACGTCGCCAGTCTCCGTGGTCCCGAAAGAGATCGAGGACCTGCCGTTCGATGCGGTGAACCTCGCGAATTTTTCCGGCCGTCGAAATGACGAGGACTCACTGGTCGCAAATGCTGAGCACAAGAATAAAATGGTGGCCTCCGATACGACCGGTGAGCGCATCTATGTTGCCTATTGGAAAGCATCTCCCTACTTCTTCGATACGGACAGCAGCTGGGTCGACTTCATGAATAAGGAAGATGCGCTTGATACGTGGGTTGTGCGATCGAAAAGTAAATCGACACTGCCCGGCGGCATCCGCGCGTGGGATTATGTCATCACTGATTCGGCGAGCTCACGAGCGTTTCGTTGCCGCCTCATGTACCGCAACGGCGTCGCGCATAAGCTGATCACCCAGATCGACACGTCGGCCAGCCAGAGCGCATTTATCAATACCTTCTTCGCTACGTTCATGCCGGAAGGAGGTGATCCAGCCAATGACGTTTTCGTCCGGAAGTCCGATGTCTTCTTCAAACAATATTTCAGTCGCGATACGTTGCAGCACCGGCGTGCGCTGAAGAATATTTCGAACCTTGTTGTGGACTCGTCAGACCTTCCGGGGCTTGCGCGCAGTATCGCCGGTCTCGGCTGGAAGGAGCGAGCTTATATCGACGTGAAGAAGCAGTTCCTGAATAAGGTTGGCGAGATCAAGACGAAGGCAGCGACCGATTATCTCGTCTCACAATATAAATCCGCCGGCGATACTCTTGATCTCCAGCATGTCGTGCTCGAGAACCTGTTGCAGCAAAGGACCGCTTATGCATACGAGGCCTTCCGGGACATCGTGACGAACGATCCACCGGTTCTGAACGTGGACGGCGACGAAGAAAACTACCGGGGCGATGAAGAGGAGGACCGGAATGGAATGTTCATCGATAACCTCTCCGACTCGCTGAAGCTGACTGCCACCATCTTTCGCGACCTCCTGCCACTCGTAAATATCGACGATTACAAGCAGCCCATTATGTCGCTGCTCGGTGAGATGATCGACAGCAACCTGGTAACGGGCAAAGACTACGAGATGTATTTGCAAAAGTTTTTGCTGGAAGGGAAGCAGGCATGGAAAAAGCAGTCGATCTCTGAAAAGAGCAAGTCGATCGCAGCCGCTCAAAAGAAGGATGACGAAGACGAAGATGATGACAACGGTCGTGAGTATGGCAACGCCGACCTTAACCTGTATGCAACTTTATTGTTACCGTTCTGGGATACGCACCCGGCCGTGCCGCAGCTGATCAACCAGATGCTGGGCAGCACGAACAAGCGGTTCAAGTATAACCTCGCCTATCTCCTGATGCGGCACAATAAGCCACTTCCCGATACACTTCTGCGCTATTATGCCGGCTTGACGGAATACCGCCACGAGCTTTATACGGACCTCATTTACCTGCAAAAAGCGGGGCAGTTTCCGAAGGGATTTGACGACAAGGTCTCTCTTGCCCGCTCACAGCTCGCCACGCTTCAAAGCTACCAGGCGGCACCGGATACGCTTATTTACCTCGATCGTCTCCCTGTCACGTATCGACGCGTGAGTGGTCATTTTTATTTCTTCAAATACAAGGATAAGAAGACGGACAATTCCTGGAAGATCGCGGTGGCAGGGCTTATCCCTGCGGATGGAAAGATGTTCTCCGTCCTCAGTACAGATGACCCGCGGTTCACGGACAAGCGCTTCAACTTTGCAGAGCTGACCGACACGCGCATCAATGAAGACGAGCCATTGCGGACACAGCTGCAAAAAGCGCTCAAGCGGCAGCTCTATACGAAAGTGAATAGCGCCGAAGAGTTTTACAACACGGAGAGGAATTACACGGTTGACATGGCAGGTGATGACTAACCTGCCGTGATCGTGGGGATGGCTTCGATAAGGCTCTTTGTGTACGCGGAGGTGGGACGGTGGTAGACATCCTCGGCCGCCCCGCTCTCAACGATCGACCCGGCGCGCATCACGGCAATGCGATCGCTCATGTACCGGACCACGGACAGGTCATGGGAGATGAACAGGAGGGTCAGCCCGAACTCTTTTTTCAGGTCGGACAGCAGGTTCAGCACCTGTGCCTGCACGCTGACGTCGAGAGCAGAAACGGACTCGTCGCAAACGAGCAGTCCTGGCTCAAGAGCGAGGGCACGCGCAATCACGATCCGTTGCCGCTGGCCACCCGAGAACTGGTGCGGATAGCGGCGTGCATGCTCTGCCGGCAAGCCAACCTTATCGAGAAGGTCGGCCACTTTCCGCTTCCGCTCGCTTGCGTTGCCCATGCCATAAACAAGCATTGGTTCGGCGATGGCGTCACCGATGGTGAGGCGAGGATTGAGTGACGAGAAGGGGTCCTGGAAGACGAGCTGGACGTCTTTTCGAAGCGTGCGCAGCTGGTCTTTTGAAAGCCGCGTGATGTCACGACCGTTCAACAGGATCCGTCCCGCCCAGGGCTCCACGAGCCGCAGCAGGGTACGGCCCAGCGTGGTTTTGCCACAGCCTGATTCTCCGACAAGACCAAGGGTTTCGCCTTTGATCAGCTGCAGGCTCACGTCATTCACGGCAGTATAATGAGCCGTGTGCTTGCCGAAAAGGTTTGTTCGTGTTGGGAACCTGACGGTTACATGTTGCATCTCTACAAGCACCTCATGAGCGCCATTTGGAGCCGGCGCGGTGGGTTGCGGTTGTGCGATCACGTGAGGCGGAGCACCCCCCATGAAGTCACTAACGACCGGAAGGCGCACGCCTTTCGGATGGAGCGCCGGACGACAGGCAAGAAGGGCCTTTGTATACGGGTGTGACGGGCTGCGAAACAGCTGGTGGGCCGGGGCCTCCTCCAGCAGGTCGCCTTTATACAGAATGGCCACACGGTCCGCGATCTGGGCCACCACGCCGAGGTCGTGGGAGATGAAGATAACCCCCATGTTGTGCTCCTTCTGCAGGTCGCCGATCAGCTCGAGCACAGCCTTTTGCACGGTGACGTCGAGCGCCGTTGTTGGCTCATCGCAGATCAGGAGGTCGGGCTCGCAGCACATGGCCATTGCGATCATCACGCGTTGCTTCTGGCCGCCGCTGAGCTGGTGCGGATACTTTGCAAACGTGGTTTCTGGGCTTGGCAGCTGCACGCGCGCAAACCAGTCGAGTGTGCGTTTGCGCGCTTCTGTTGCGGTGATCCGGCGATGCTGGAGAAGAGCTTCCATCACCTGGGGGCCGCAGCGCATGACGGGATTGAGGGAGCTCATTGGCTCCTGGAAGATCATGCCGACCTGACCGCCGCGCACGGCTTGCATGGCGCGGGATGAAAGCTGGAGCAGGTCTACGGTTTCGGATCCGGGTGAGAACAGGATCTCCCCGGAGAGCAGGGCCGGCGGAGATGGCAGCAGTTGCAGGATGGACAGGGAAGTGACCGATTTCCCCGAGCCGGATTCACCGACAAGCGCCAGGATCTCACCGCGGTTAACGGTAAGGCTGATCTTATTGACAGCAGTCGTTGTTTCGCCTTCAGTGGAAAAACGGACTGAGAAATCGCGGATCTGGAGCAGAGGGGTCATAGTGGCGCAAGCTTCGAGGCGTCAGGCTAAGCGAAATATTCTGAAGGGTCTCTCGTTAGAACCGCAGGTGCCGAACGGTCTGTCCTCCGTTGATCAACTGCTTCAGCGAGTCGATGCCGATCTTCAGGTGCCTCTCCACAAATTGTGCGGTCACCTTCTTATCACTTTCCTCGGTCTTGACCCCTTCGGGGATCATGGGCGAGTCGCTTACCAGAAGCAAGGCGCCGGTCGGGATCTTGTTGTAGAAGCCCACAGTGAAAATGGTTGCCGTTTCCATATCGATGGCGTAGGCCCGCACGTTTTTCAGGTATTCCTTGAATTCTTCATCGTGCTCCCAGACGCGGCGGTTGGTTGTATAGACGGTGCCGGTCCAATAGTCGATGCCGTGGTCGCGAATGGTTGTGGAAATGGCCTTTTGAAGCGCAAACGCAGGAAGGGCGGGCACTTCGGCAGGGAAATAGTCATTGGACGTACCCTCGCCACGTATTGCTGCGATGGGGAGGATGAGGTCGCCGAGGCTGTTGCGTTTCTTGAGCCCTCCGCATTTGCCAAGGAACAGGACGGCTTCCGGCTCGATGGCTGTCAGCAGGTCCATAACGGTCGCGGCGGTGGGTGACCCCATGCCGAAATTGATGATGGTGATCCCTTCGGCGGTGGCGCATTGCATCGGCTTATCCGTGCCGATGATCTTGGCCCCGGTCCATGCAGCGAACATATGTACGTAGTTGCTGAAATTGGTAAGCAGGACAAATTTTCCGAAGTTGGCCAGCGACTCTCCGGTGTAGCGGGGCAGCCAGTTTTTGACGATGTCTTCTTTTGTCTTCATCTACAAATTTAATGATTAGGTTTGACCTATGATCGATGTGGCGTATCCGGCACCCCAATTCCGGATGAAACGGGAAGGCGATAAGCAGTACGTGTTCGACTCGATCCGCAAAAGCTGGCTCCTGCTCACGGAGGAGGAATGGGTACGCCAGAACTTCGTTTCCTATCTCATTGCTTCCCTCGGCTATCCATCAACACTTATCGCGCTGGAGAAGGAGCTGATTCTGAACGGTCTCCGTAAACGTTTCGACATTCTCGTCTATGATTCTTCGCACAAGCCCTGGATGCTGATCGAATGCAAGGCCCCTCACGTTCCCCTCAACGAAGATGTTTTGCAGCAGGCACTGCGCTATCACATGACCATTCCCGTACCCTTCCTGCTGCTAACCAACGGAAATTCCACTCTCGGGTGGCGCAAAGAAGTCGGCGGACTTCAGGCGCTTTCTGAACTTCCATCCTGGCCCGACCCCTAGCCTTTTCCGCGGCCTGTTTTCTCGTCGAAGAGCTGCTCGTACAGAGGGCTCTCGGTCTTTTTCCATTTATCCCAGAAGGTAAAGTAAAGACCGTAGTTATACCGGAACTGTTTGTGGTGAAGCGAATGATGGGTAGCTCCAATGAGCCAGCGGCCAAGAAAATGCCGGTGGAACCCTTTTGGGTACACTTCGATGTCGAGATGGTTGACGACGCTGCTGAAGGTCATGATCGTCAGCTGCAGCAGGATCACGTAAAGGTGCATGGGAAGCAGCAGCAGGAGGAGAGGCAGGAAAAGGGCCTGCAACACACCTTCCAGCGGATGAAACGAAAAGGCCGTCCACGGCGACGTGATATTGCTGTCGTGGTGGACGCGGTGAACGATGCGGAAGATGGCCGGCCTGTGCATCCACCGGTGAAGCCAGTAATAATACGTTTCATGAAGGACCATCGCCACTGCGAGGCTTACGGGCAGCCACCACAGGGGGTAGTCGTGCACATCCAGGTAGATCTTCGTCAGGCCTTTCTGCCACAGCACGAGCAAGCCGCTGCCCGCCACTGCAAAAAGCCCTGCCGTTGCGGTGCTCCACGCCACCTCACGACGAAACTGCCCTCCCTTGTATGACCGCTCATTGATCTTTCGACAATTCCATTTGCCCGGAAACCACAGGTGAAAGACACCGTAGAACAACCCTGCGATGAGCAGGTAACGGCCAATGACAACGATAAAGATCACCAGCGTGGCAAGAAGGAAGGGAAGCGGCTTGCTAAAATCGGGGAGGTTCATCATGCTGTTGTGCTAAGGTAACGCCCGGCCGCCCCAAAAGTTGGCTGCCCGCATCTTGTTTGCCAGGCGTCATCAGAAGCTCCTGCCGGCGGGTAGCTTCAGCGTATAGCTTTTTCCTGCCGAAACGGGCAGGGACCGTCCGCGGAGCCACGGATTGAGCAGGCGCACCATCTTGTAGGTCGTGCCTTGTTCCCGCGCAAAGGTGGCCAGGTTGGTGATCGTGGACGTAACAGTCAGGTCCCGCGTCTGCACGGCGGACTATTTTTCGGCGTCGGGAACGTCGAACCCGAGGGATGATGCATTCTCCAGCAGGTGCTTGAAGGCGAGGATACGGAAGATATAGCGGTTGGTCTCCTCCGGTAGCATGAGGTCGTAATAGTTGTTCGTCCCCTGGAAGGTTGCCTGGCCATTGTAGCCGCCCTGGCCGCAGTTATACGAAGCAGCCGCGGCCGTCCAGGATCCGAATTTCTGGTAGGCGGACTTCAGGTATGCGCACGCAGCGTCTGTAGCGCGGATGAGGTCGTAGCGGCGGTCGACTTCTTTGTTGACTTCGAGTCCGTAGCCCGGCGCCGTGCCGCTCATGAATTGCCAGAAGCTGGCAGCACCAACGCTCGAAATGGCATTGGGAACAAGGTTGCTTTCAGCAATGCAGAGGTATTTGAAATCGTCCGGAACGCCATTGGCTTTCAGGCGCTCGGTGATGATCGGGAAATAGCGGTTGGCCGACTTGAGCAGGAAGATGATATTGCCTTTGTTGCTGTGGTTGATCAATACTTCGCGATCCAGTTTTTCTTTGACATCCCAGCGGTCGAGCGGCACAGCTTCGCCGGCAAATGAAAGTGTTTCCGGCAGGCGCGGGGCGCGGATCGTTTCGTCTGGCGTGTATTGCCGGCGGTTTTCGTTCACAAATGCAAAGCTGCCGGCAACGAGAAGTCCCATTACAACACCCATTGCCACATTGATCACCGGAGCCGTCACACGTTTCATACACACTGGTTTCTGAGGATGGTGTCGCAAAAGGGATGCCTGATGAAACGCAGCAAGGAGGGACGACATTTTTTAACAGGCCTTGCCATACATAAGAAAAGCGGATCGAACCCGATCCGCCTTGTTCGCTATTGGATCTGGATCATCCGCGGCGCCGCTTTCTTTACCTCTTCGCGTTTTGGAATGGTAAGCTGAAGCAGGCCATTCTCGTAGCGTGCCCCGATCCTGTCCACATCCACCACGTCCTTGGGAAGCTGGAAGACACGGCGGAAGGACTGGTAGCTGAACTCGCGTCGCGTGTAGCGCCCGGTGCCGTTGTCGTGGCTTTCCGATTTCTTTTCACTTGTGATGGTCAGCTGGTTCCCGTCGAGCTCGATACGAAAATCGTCGCGCGTCATGCCGGGCGCCGCCATCTCAACTTCAAAATTGTCCGCCGTTTCGCGGATGTTCACGGCGGGAATGGTCGTGTCGGTCGTCGAGTTGTTGCCCACACCCCAGTGCATGATGTCGCGGGTAAAGAAGTCATCGAACAGACCGGTTGACAAGAGCGGGTTTCGTTTTGCGATTGACATAATCACCTCCTTTTTCTTTTTGGTTTTTATGAAAGTCACCTAACGCGATCAAGGCCCGTACCAGCACGAACAAGCCTGCATAATTTGCAGGCTTGTCTGTCGTCCTGGCAAGCGGACTGAAAAAATTTCTGGTTGCTCAGAGGTTGTCTGACCGATTCTCGTTGGCGTCGTTATCATCGCTGCCAAGGCTGTAGTTCTTGTTCTCTTCGTCGCCCTGGCCCATTGCTTCCGTGCGTGTTTCGTCGCTTCGGTCGCCGGTGTCAAGGTCGGTGGCGCTGAGCAGTTCACCAAAGCTTCCTTCGTTGAGCTCTTCATCTTCGAGATCGGTATGATCCAGAGATGCCTGCCGAAGGCTCGCCTCGTCACGTGTCGGCATGAATTCCTGGTCGCGCTCGAGCATGCCTCGCTCAGATGCGGTTACGTCAGCTTCGGTGCCCATCACGATCTCGGTTTCGTCGTCCTCGTCGTCACTGAAAAGCCCTTCCCCTTCTTCATCGGCGGACGAAGCGGTGGTATCGGCCAATTCGCCCAGCGGCGCCACGTGAACAAACTCCTGGCCCGGAATGTCCTTCACGTCGGGCAGATCGATTGTCGTTTCTTCAGGCTGAAGCCTCGCGCGGTCGTGCGCGGAGTCCTGCAGATCCATCCGGTCGCGCGCGGGGTTGTTGGCGGGCTGATCGCCACGCCCGCTGTTCTCATGATCGTAGGGCTGTGCGTTGTCGTTTCGCATGATCGTTGTTTATGGCAGTGCTGAAAATTCTGTGCCGCAACAGGTTGCCATGGTTTTTGCTGCAAGGGGACTGAAAATGAACTCGAATGAACGCAGGGAATAAATGGATGATACTTTCAGGGGTGATCCTGGCCATGCTGCTCTCTTCCCTCGACCAGACCATCGTCTCTACCGCGATGCCCCGGATCGTGCAGGAACTCAACGGCATCGAGCACCTGAGCTGGGTGTTCACCGCTTACATGCTTGGCTCTACCGTAACGGTGCCCATCTATGGAAAGCTCTCAGACATCTTTGGACGACGTGGACTTTATATCCTCGGCATTGTCATCTTTCTCATTGGCTCCGTGCTTTGCGGTCTTTCGGCCAATATGTACCAGCTCATCCTGTTTCGTGGTCTCCAGGGAATCGGCGGCGGCGCGATGATGGTGAATTCCTTTGCCATCATCGGCGACGTCTTTCCCCCAGCGGAGCGCGGCAAATTCCAGGGCCTGATCGGCGGGGTGTTTGGGCTGAGCAGCATTGCCGGTCCATTGCTCGGTGGATGGATCACCGACAACATCTCCTGGCGCTGGGTGTTCTATGTAAATATCCCGGTGGGCATCCTCGCCATCGTCGTCCTGTCTGCCGCTCTTCCGAAGATCGTGCACGAGGCAAAGGACCGGAGCATCGATTTCGGCGGCGCTTTTTTTATTGTCGCTACTCTCGTCCCGTTCCTGCTGGCGCTCGTGTGGGGCGGCAGCCTGTACGACTGGACATCGCTGCCGATCCTTGGATGCCTGTCTGCTGCTGCGTTGTCGCTGCTCGTGTTCATCCGAATCGAGAAGCGGGCATCCAAACCGATCCTTTCGCTTTCGCTTTTTAAAAATCGCGTCTTTGTAACGTCCGTGGGCGCCTTGTTCATCACGGCCATGGGCATGTTTGGAGCAATCCTCTACGTTCCCATTTTTTCGCAGGGAGTGATCGGTGGGAGCGCCACGCACTCAGGGCTCGTCCTGACACCGATGATGTTCGCGCTTATCCTCGCATCAGCCCTGAGTGGCCAGATCATATCACGAACGGGAAAATACAAGGTACTCGCCCTGACCGGCACCGCCCTTGCCGCTATTGGTATGTTCCTGTTCACAGGGCTCCGCGCAGACACATCAAATACCGCTCTTGTCGTTCGGATGATCGTTCTTGGTCTCGGCCTCGGCATGACCATGCCGATCTTCACCCTTGCCGTGCAAAGCGCCTTCGGCAGAGAGCAACTCGGGCAGGTGACCGCGGGCACATAGCTGTTTCGCAGCATCGGCGGCACCGTTGGTACGGCGATCCTTGGAGGCGTGATGAACAGCCAGCTGGCGCGACAGATGACGCGTCTGGCGGGGGATCCTTTCCTGGCAACGCTGCAGGAGCTGGACCCCGGCCAGAAAGGGCAAGGCCTCGATGGCAGCATGATCCAGGCCGTCCTGAACCGTCAACACCAGGAGGCGATCGTTGGGATGCTGCAGCGTCTGCCGATGGCACAGCGGGAAGCCGCCATGGTGCAGTTCCGGCATTTTCTTCACGTGGCGAAGGAATCGTTCAGCACGGCTGTGGACAATATCTTTTTCGTCAGCGGGATCCTGATGTTGGCAGGGCTGGCCATCGTTCTGTTCCTGCCGGAGATCCCGCTGCGCAAATCCGAGCGGCCGGTACTGGAAGACGTCGGAGTCGGACTTGAGGAGGACTTCGCGCAGGCCGACGACAGGCGCCAGCAGCGGCGCAGCAGCGGCGAAGCTGCCTGATAGTTTTGATCGATCGCTCAAAAACAAACGATATGAATACGGAAAAAAACGAAGAACTCGTTCGCAACACACCTGCCGACCTTGGGCGCGGGGATGATCCACATGTCCGCGACGAATCTGCCCAGCAGCCAGGCGCCAATACGATCAGCAGCAGCGACACGGATGCCGCGAACCAGCACCCAACGAAGACGGCCGGGGACGGTTTCAAGACGCCGTTCGGTGAAGACGCCGATCCCGCCTTCGATGATATCGGTACGGCTGACGATAGTCGTTAGACCTGGTCCAGCTGCATCGCGCCGGTCAACATCGTTGCGTCGCACTCGTGTACGTTCGGAAAACACCATCGGCACCTGGCGCAGGCCTCAGGCGGTCTGCAGCGCCTGCTTGCGCCCATGCAGGGTTCGGTAGGCAAGCACGGAGCTCACGAGCATGAGCAGGGAGGCAAGGAGAAACGGTGCCCCGGCAAACTTCACGGCGGCGGATGGTCTCGTGAACCAGGCGAATAGGTTCGTCATCACCAGGGGGCCAATGATCGACGTACCGCTCATAAGGCTTGTCAGCGCACCTTGCAGCTCACCCTGCTCGTTGGCAGGCACCTGGCCGGAGATGATCGATTGAAGCGCCGGCCCGGCGATGCCTCCAAGACAGTAGGGGATCATGAAGGCAAACATCATCCAGGTGGACGATGCGAAGGCAAACAACAGCAGGCCCAACGCATACAGCAGGAGACCGGCATACACACTTTTTTCGTTCCCCAGCTTTTTGCTCGTGATGCGCACCAGGCCAGCCTGTACAAGCGCGATCAGCACGCCGAACATACCAAGCGAGATCCCGATGATTTTTTCGGCCCAGCCGAATTTATACACGGTGAAAAAGGTCCAGTTGCTTTGGACAGCGTGGGCAGCGATATAGATCAGGATGAGTGCCAGTACCAGTCCGCTTAGCGACGCATGGCCGCGCAGGAATCGAAAGGCGCCGAAGGGATTCGCGCGTTTCCACTGGAAGGCACGACGACTTTCTTTCGGCAGTGATTCAGGAAGTACGAAATAGCCGTAGGCAGCGTTGAGCAGGCTGAGACCGGCCGCAACAAGAAAGGGTATGCGCGGACCGAATGATCCGAGAAGCCCCCCGATTACCGGCCCGATAATAAAGCCGAGACCGAATGCAGCGCCAATCATGCCGAAGTTCTTTGCGCGGTCTTCATTCGTGCTGATGTCGGCGATATATGCGGAAGCAGTTGTGAACGATGCGCCTGTGACACCGGCGATCAGGCGGCCGACGAACAGCCAGCCGATTGTTGGTGCGAAGGACAGGAAGAGGTAATCCGCACCAAAGCCCAGCAGAGACAGCAGAAGTACGGGACGGCGCCCGAAGCGGTCGCTCAGGTTGCCGACAAGCGGCGCGCAGATAAATTGCATGATCGCGTACGCAAAGGTCAGGAAGCCGCCCCATTGAGATGCCTGGCTGATATTGCCGCCGGTAAGGCTTTCGATCAGCCGCGGCATGACCGGTATGATGAGTCCGAGACCTGTGACGTCGATCAGCAGGGTAAAAAAGATGAACGAGATCGCGGCTTTACGGGAAGAAGGCATGGTGGCTTGGTTGAACTCTGCAAAGGTGCGTCCTTCAATGGGACGGCGTGACAAAATCTGGGAGGGCCTGGGATTATGGGGCTTTTTTTCCACCAAGTCCGAATGGAAGAGCTTCAGTTACGTTGAATTTTGTTTGACTTTATAATGGCAAAGCTTCGTCACGCGCGGTATTTCGCCGCGTTCTGTCCGTTTTCGGGTAACCCGGTTCTTATGGCATTGCCTTTGCCCCTCTTCCTCCAAATTCGGCTTCGTATGACTCTTCTCTACTTTAAAAACCTCACCCAACAACAAAAAAAGACCACTGTTTTACGTCATGGTACCTTTCTCTCGGAGAAGAATTACGGCTTGTTTCGGACGATGCTTTACCAGGTAGACGGATTTTATGTGGAGGTGTATTTCACGCCGTTCAGTCGCGATGCCGCCTGGTACCGCAGCTTTGATTCAACAAAAAGCCTGCAGCCTTACCTGCAGCAGATCGATATTTCCAGCCTCCTCCAGGATGTATCCCTGAGCAGCTGAGGTCTCCCTTTGTTATGGCAATTTCTACTTCAATGGACAACAAACCAGATGGTTCCGATAAGGACCAGCAGCCACCGCTGGAAAAGCGTGTGGGCAGCGAGCCGCTGACCATGGCGGCGAACCCGAACCCCCGTGCCAACGAGAACCTCGATAGCGCGCCCGGAGAAAAACAACCGTCCGGGGTTGGCAGCGAGATCACTGACGGTGAAGCGGGCTGAGGTCCTGTTCAACGTTTCTACTCTCTATTCACGACTTGAATCCGCTTTCATTATTTCCGCGAATGTCCGCCCATTCAGGAACCCGTTGATCGCCTGCGCGATGCGGCGTGCCTTTGTTGCGTCGGTCTTTGCGCTTTCGATCCACCGGGAATAATAGTGCTGGTGTGATCGCGGAAGCGCCTTGAATTTGGCCTGAGCGTCGGGTTCGTCCTGCAGGCATTCGAGCAGTGCAGGCGATAGCGGTACTTCCTGCTTGTCCAGCTGCAAGCGCACTGTGATCATATCTCCCTGTTTCTTACGCAGTGTCTTTCGCATCGTCGTATTGACTGCGATAATGAAGTTGCCGTCTCCCATGGGAATTGTCGCCACGCCGGCGATTGGAAGCTCGTCGAGCTTGCCTTTGACGCGGAATGAACGCCGGTTGCCGGGAAGGAGTGCGGTTGCCTGTTCCGCGGACAGCTCGAAGTAAGTCCAGCCGGTTTTTTCTCCCTGCTGGGCGAAGCGTTTGAGGACGGTCTGGAATTGGAGCATGACTGCGAAATTGGGATATAAACCTAAGAAATTTTACGCGATGCGTTGCCCTTATGTGGCATAAGATTGGAGGCTTGATTGGTCTAAAATAAGTGAACATGAACGATCAAAAACAAGGAGAGCGCCGGGACGGCGAACGGGAGGACGAGAGCTCAAACCGCTCCCATGGCGAGGGCACACCCGTTTACCTGACCGGCAACAGCACGCTTCAGTCTCCGGAAGAACACAGTCACGATCAAAGCGTGGATCCGCGCCAGGACAGCTCCCTGGACGTTTCGGCAGATGATCTCCATGAGATCAAGGCAGGCAGGCTCACGGGCCGCGAGGACGCGCCCGACGACCAAAACCCGTAAATAAAAACTGATGGATAGGAAGGAAAATGAGCAGCGTCCGAACAGGCTTGACAACCCCGGCCACGGGCCGCAAGGCATCGACAAGGCGCCTGGAGAAGAGCCGTCCCAGGACAATGTGCAGTTCACACAGGAATCGCAAAAAGGAAAGAAAGTGGATGCCGACCTCGAGCGCGAGGAGGACCGTCCGCTGGATCACCAGGATCTATAACCGTAAACAGGAAATCATGGAAAACAAAGACCAGGAAAGCAAGGCCAACGGTGCGAATGGCGTGGTGACGGTCAATGATGACAACAACCCAACCCGCGAGGAGCGCGACCGCGCCATACCCAACGAGCCGGATACCGACCGACTCCGCAGCGAGCGCCAAAGTGTGCGGGACGCAGAACAGAAGGGCCAATCGGTATAAAAGTGCGTTTCGAGCAGCTGAGCCGGCGTTGGAGCCGGCCGCCCGTTCATGCCCCGGCGGACGGATTTATTGCAAGTGCCGGCAAAAAAATACGCCCGGCGTTCACCGGGCGTACCTGTTGTCCACACATGTCTCTCTTGCTTTCCGTTCTGTCTCACAAATCCATCTCACCGGAAAAACCACTACATCCTGCCTATCATCCATCCTGCCTTTCACAAGCGCCATTGCGGTTCCCCTTTTCGGAGTCCTTTGCGCCGGCGCCATCACTGTTCTTATAACTTGTCCGCTGCTCTTCGAAATTCATGCCCTCAAAGCCCTCGGGCGCCCCGGGCTGACGGCGGTTCTGCTGACCGCCTCCTGTATTTGACGTCGGGTCGGAACCACCGTTCCTGTTCCTGTTCGTTTCCATAGTTAGCTGTTTACGTCCCAACCTGTTCTAAAATGGTGCCTTTTTTTGACCTGTTCAAATTCTGATGTAGATGAGGAAAACGCGTCGCATATCCGGCACGACACTGGGGCATGCAGGTGGAAACTCCACAAATTTTGTTAAGGACGTTTTAACAGTCGGTCGAGGGTACGGGCTGACGTCCTGGACTGACGGTTGGAGCCGGCTGCTTACCTTTGCCGCCGCTATCGGCACCGGCGTGCGGAATGCATCCGTCGCCTGCCGATCACAGACCCATGAAGTTTCAAAACGAGATACTCAAGCGGCGGACCTTCGCCATCATTTCGCATCCGGATGCCGGCAAGACGACCCTGACCGAAAAGTTCCTTCTCTTCGGCGGCGCTATCCAGGTGGCCGGAGCCGTGAAAAGCAATAAGATCAAGAAGGCGGCAACATCCGACTTCATGGAGATCGAACGGCAGCGCGGCATTTCCGTGGCAACCTCCGTGATGAGCTTCGAATACAACGGGACGCTGATCAACCTTCTTGACACACCGGGCCACAAGGATTTTGCGGAAGACACGTACCGTACCCTCACAGCCGTCGACAGTGTCATTCTCGTGGTGGACAGCGTCAATGGTGTTGAAGACCAAACGCGCCGCCTCATGCAGGTCTGCCGCATGCGCAAAACGCCGGTGATCGTTTTTATCAACAAGCTCGACCGGGACGGCAAGAACCGATTCGACCTTCTCGAGGAGATCGAGAAAGAACTCTCCATTTCTCTCCACCCAATGACCTGGCCGATCAACAGT
>JAQBNP010000043.1 GCA_028288515.1 Flaviaestuariibacter sp.
CGGTAATAAATACGCACATCACGTCATGAAAGCCAACCAGCGGGATATTGCCTGCGAGCACAAGCCCGACCTGCTTCGGCGCTGGGTTCTCCTGCGGCAGGTTATACGAGGAGGCGAAGCTCTCGAGGGCCTGCGGCTGCAGGAAGGTCGACGCGATATTGCGCGATGCCAGCTCGATGAACTCCGGAATGAACCATGCGTTTTCACGGTGGGCCTTGTCTTTGGCAGCGAGCCAGGCCTCGTCCTTGCCGGCCATATAGATACCGAGGCGAATTAATAAGTCACACCTTTCTTGTAAATTCATCGCCACCCTCTATTTTTGTTTCACAAAAGTAACGATCAACTTATCAACCAGAAATTATGGCGATCAAGATAACGGATGAATGCATCAACTGCGGTGCCTGTGAGCCCGAATGTCCTAATAACGCGATCTATGAAGGCGGCGTGGAATGGTCCGTTTCCGACGGCACCTCGGTAAAAGGCACGTATATCCTTGTCGATGGCACAAACGTCGACGCCGGCCAGCGTAACGCGCCGATCGCGGTCGATACCTATTATATCGTGCCGAGCAAATGCACCGAGTGCCAGGGCTTTCACGAAGAGCCGCAGTGCGCGGCCGTCTGCCCGGTCGACTGCTGCGTCCCGGATGAGATGTACCGCGAAACGGTCGATGAGCTCATTACAAAGAAAGAACGCCTCCACCTGTAGAATAACGAATAGCCACCAGGGAATGACCAATGTTGAAGTGGGTGCTTTTAAGCACCCACTTTTTTTGGCGCCGAGCGAGTCTTCCGAAGGTCGGAATCTGCAATCATCCGTGTTCGGATTTTCAATGGTCTAGGGAAGAGCTCGCCACCCGCCTGGGCATCGAACATTGATCGTTGACCATTGATCAACGGGAAATTGACGGCGTCCCCCTTTCCAGATCGCCATTCATGATTCGATATTCAATAGCTTTGACGCCATGAAGAAAAAGATCGCCCTCGTTACCGGCGGCTACTCCGGCGAAGCCACCATCTCCTACAAGTCCGCAAAGACTATCTACGACCATCTCGACAAGTCCCTGTTCGACGTCTATACCATCGACATTACGCCGCAGAGCTGGCAATACGTCCATGAGGATGGTCAGAAGACCCTTGTCAACCGCGACAACTTCACACTCACCATCGGCCAGGAGCTTGTCCGCTTCGATGCCGTCTTCATCGGCATGCACGGCACACCGGGCGAGGACGGAAAGCTCCAGGGATATTTTGACATGCTCGGTCTTCCCTATACGTCGTGCAACGCGGCCACGTCGGCGCTCACATTCAACAAGCGCTATACGGTGGCGGTCGCGGCAATGGCCGGCATCTCGGTGGCGAAATCGGTACACCTGTTTCGCCACACGCCATACAGCGCCGAGGCGATCCTGGCACAGCTTCAGCCGCCGCTTTTTGTGAAGCCAAACAACGGCGGATCGAGCATCGGCATGAGCAAAGTGACCGAGGGAGCCCAGCTGGGGGCTGCGCTCGAAAAAGCGTTCGCCGAAGACGACCAGGTGCTCGTCGAGCAGATGATCACGGGCCGGGAGTTCACCGTTGGCGTCTTCAAAGCGGCCGGTGAGATCAGCGTTCTGCCGATCACCGAGGTCGTGGCGCATAACGAGTTCTTCGACTTCGAAGCCAAGTACCAGGGCAAGTCTTCGGAAACGACGCCGGCCCTGATCGACGGATCGTGGAAGGCGAATCTTGAAGCGGCCGCCAAAAAGATCTACCAGGTGTTCAACTGCAGCGGCGTCGTCCGGATCGATTTTATCTACAACGAGAAGGAGGGCCCCTACATGCTCGAGATCAACACCGTGCCCGGCCAGAGCGAAGCCAGCGTGATCCCGCAGCAGGTGCGGGCCAACGGCTGGGACCTGACCGATTTCTATGCCCGGATCCTCCATGAAGCCCTTGCTTCGCGGCAGGGGGCCATCCCATCCAATTGACTATCTTGCAACCCTAATCGAGAAACCTTTTGAAGCGCTTTATCCATACCTACCTGACCGGCAAGCCACTTTGGGTGAACATCCTGGTGGCCTTGCTCGCTGTCTTTCTTCTGCTCGTCATTTTCGCCATGTCCCTGAATGCGCTGACCCACCATGGCGAATCGCTCACCGTGCCCTCGGTCACAGGTAAAAAGCTGCCGGACGTCCAGGGTCTTCTCGACCAGAAAGGCTTCGATGTCGTCATCCAGGATTCGGTCTACTATGACTCGCTGCCGCCGCTTACCATCATCAAGCAGGTGCCCGAAGCAGATGCTGTGGTCAAGGTCAACCGTACCATCTACGTGACGATCAACCGCGTGGTACCACCCGATATAGACATGCCCAACCTTGTCGGCTACAGTCTCCGGAATGCTGAAATGACGCTGCGCAACCTGGGCCTCCGCCTCGGTGATACGACCTCCCGCCCTGATTTCGCGAAGAACTCCGTGCTCGAGCAATTGTTCAACGGCGCCGCCATCGCACCGGGGGCGAAGGTCAAAGTGGGAAGCACCATCTCCCTCGTTGTCGGGTCAGGCATCGGCAATGAGAATATGCTCGTCCCGACCCTGGTCGGACTGACCTATACCGAGGCGCGCATCCTCGCGGAAGCACAGGGCCTTACGATCGGCTCCGTGATCCCGTCGCCTCTTGTCAGGGACACCGCTTCGGCATTCGTCGTCCGTCAAAGCCCCAACGCCACCGACGAGCAAGGCCGCGCCTACCGCATCCGTCCCGGCCAGATGATCGATGTCTGGCTCGACGCAACGATGCCCGTTCGCGATACGACAACATCCAACACGCCTCCTCCCGAACCTCCTAAACAAGACCAATAATGAAGAATATCACGGTTGACGAGCTGAAACAAAAAATTGACAACGGCGAGAAGGTGAACATTATCGATTGCCGCGAGCCCCACGAGTACACCGAGTCGCACATCGAAGGCGTGCGCCTGGTGCCGCTGGGTAAGATCCAGACCATGCAGACCGACGACATCGACGACCTGCGCGACGAGGAGGTCATTCTCCAGTGCCGCAGCGGTCGCCGTAGCATGATGGCTGCGATGGTCCTCGACCAGATGGGATTCCGGGAAACGTACAACCTCGAGGGAGGCATCCTCGCCTGGATCGACAAAGGATACCCCGTACAGAAATAACATAAAAAAAAGCCCCGCTTCCCGCGGGGCTTTTTTTAGAGCCTGATGTTCAATCCCACCGTAAAACTCCTTCCCGCCATCGGGAAATAATAGTTCTCCGTTGCCAGCTTGCTGTTATAAAAATAGCTGTACGTATAGCCGTTCGGCTCATACTTCTGATCAAACACATTGTTGACCTGCGCCAGCAGCGACACCTGTTTCAGCCAGCGGTGCCCAAAGCTGTAGATGGCCCGGACATCCTGTGTATAGTAAGCGTCCAGGCTCCGCGCGTCGTTGCCCGTGTTGTCCAGATACTGCCGGCTGACATACTTGCCCAGCAGCGCCACCTCGAGCGCTTTCAACGGTGTCAGCGTCACGGTTGCGGCGCCCGTGATATCCGGCGAGAAGGCGATCGGCGGCTGTCGATACTCGTTAACGATCTGGCCGCCGTTGTCGTAATCGTCGATATACTCGTTGAAGTGAAGGGCACGGTTGCGGCTCAGCGTTAGGTTGGCAGCAACCGCAGCCCAGGAGCACAGCCGTGCGCCGCCTTCGAGCTCAATTCCGGCCCTGTCGCTCCGTGGCAGGTTGGTGCGTGTGTAGGCGCCGACATCATTGATCTTGCCGGTCAGTACGAGCTGGTCTTTATAGCTCATGTAGTAAAGAGTCACGGCAGCGTTCGCCGTGCCGGTAGCATAGGCAATATTCACCTCGGCGTCGTGGAGCTGCTCGGGACGCGGGCGCTCCGACAGGCCGGCTTCATAGTCATCGCGGTTCGGTTCCTTATTCGCAACACCATAAGACGCGTAACCCGACCATGCTCCGTTGCGGTAGCTGAGGCCAAGCTTTGGATTGACGAACGTATGGCGCTGGCGAATGACAAGGTCTGGGTTTGCCTGGAAGCCGCCAATGTGGTGGTTGACACCGCGCACCTGCAGGTCGCTGTAAAAACGGAATCCCCGGCCGATATCCTGTTGCCATTTCACATAAGCATTCACATCGCTCTTGTCTGCTTTCAGATCGTAGTAGTGTCCGTGGTCGGCCAGTCCATTCTCTGCCCAGGTGACCTCGCCAAAATGGCGGCCCAGGTAATTTGTAGCCGCACCGCCCAGCGTCAGCTCGGTCTTGTTTCGCGTGTACTGCAGGGAGAAAACATCGCCGTCGAAATCGTTGTCGAGCCAGCGCTGCCGGACGAGGTCGGTGCGGGTCAGCACTTGTGAGCCGCGCACCTGGTTGGGCAGGCCGTATGACGCATACGCCTGGTCCGCCTTGTACTGCTCATAGTAGCCGAATCCGCGGATATAGAAAAGTCCTGTGTTGAAAACAAGTGACGAAGAGATCTTTTCCGTGAAGAACAGTTGGTAATGGCGCTGCGTGTAGTTATCGGTTTCATTGCCGTATGGGTCGCCCGGCTTTTCGGTACCCGCATAATTGATGGTGCGGTTGGTGGGCAGGTCGGCTTCGGAAACGCCGTACCAGGCCTGGTAGGTCTTTTCTTTTCCGGCAAAGGTGTTGAACCGGACGGTCGTTTTTTTATCCAGCCAGGCCATGGACACGAAATAGGAGGAGAGCTCGGTCCGCGCCCGGTCGATATAGCCGTTGCTTGTGATCCCCGACAACCGTCCGTCCACCGTGACATGCTTGCCGATCAGGCCCGTGCCGGCTTTGAGCGTGTTCTTCCATGTCTGGAAGGAGCCGAAGGCGTTGTTCAGCTCGAGGTAGGCTTTCTGGTTAACCTCGTTGGTACTGAGGTTGATGGACCCGCCAAATGCGCCGGCCCCGTTCGACGAGGTGCCGACTCCGCGCTGTACCTGGATGCTGTTCACCGATGAAAGGAAATCAGGGAGGTCGACAAAATAGGTGCCGCTGCTTTCGGGGTCGTTGAACGGAACCCCGTTCAGGGTCACATTGATCCGCGTGGCGTCCGTGCCCCGGATACGGATCCCTGTATAGCCGACACCATTGCCGGCGTCGGCGTTCACAACCACAGATGGCGTCATGTTGAGCACAAAGGGAAGATCCTGGCCCAGGTTGGACTTTTCGATCTGCGCCCTGGTGAGATTTGTCTTGGTAAAAGGAGCGGTGACACCGGCGCGTACGGCCCGCACCTCGACGGGTACGAGCTCAACCGTGTCGCGCTGGGCGAACGAGGAGATTGCCTGGAGAACGAAAGAGGCGAAGAAAGCAGTCCGTTTCATTTGATTGTTTTTTAAATGAAAGGGCATGCGACAGCTTGGAGAAGGAATGAGAGGCGGCCTTCCCTGCGCAGGCATTACCCTGATCAGGTTCTACGGGTGTGATCTCAGCCTTTCGGCACCCCGAGGATTGAACCGCGAAGGTAGGGCAAGAAAAAATCCGCGCAACTGTAACATTTTGGACGGGAACGCGTCCCGTATGCATAACCGACATTCATAAATCAACGACATATGAAAAAGCTCTCCCTTCTTGTCCTCCTGTCCGCCTTCGCCTTCGCCGCCGGCGCACAGAAAACGATCAATGACCCGAATGCCGAGGTCCGCGCCGTGGGCAGCTTTCACGCGATCCGGGTCTCCAGCGGCATCGATCTTTACCTCAGCCAGGGCGACGAGGCCGTTGCCGTCAGCGCGAAGGACGCGGCCACGACGAAACAGATCAAGGTGGAGGTGGAAAACGGGGTTCTCAAGATCGGGTTCGACTGGAAGGACAGGATGGTCTTTTCCAATGGCAAGCAGCTCAAGGCCTACGTTTCCTACAAGCAGATCGACCTGCTGTCGGCCTCCGGGGGATCAGACGTGATGGTAGACGGCACGGTCAAGGCGCCCAACCTTACCATCAACCTTTCGGGCGGCTCTGACTTCAAAGGCCGCGTAGAATCCCAAACGCTCCGGATCGATGCGAGTGGCGGCTCGGATCTCAATATTGCCGGAACCACCGGCTCAGTGAAGATCGATGCAAGTGGCGGCTCGGACGTCCATGGATACGACCTTGTTGCAGACAGCTGCTCGGCAGATGCCAGCGGTGGCAGCGACATCCACGTGACGGTCAATAAAGACCTGCGCGCGGAAGCCAGCGGCGGCAGCGACGTCTTTTATAAAGGCAGCGCGACCTCCATCAACGTCAGCAAGTCGGGCGGCGGCAGCGTGAAGAAGACCGGCTAACACGACATTTAGAAAATTTTAAGAAAGCCATTCAAAAAAAGAATGGCTTTTTCTTTTGCCGGTATGATTCATTCCCTTAGTTTTGCAACGCGAAGTAGAGCAGCGGTAGCTCGTCGGGCTCATAACCCGAAGGTCCTAGGTTCGATCCCTAGCTTCGCAACACTGAGCTTCCGATTCGGAAGCTTTTTTTATTCCCGGGCCCGTCCGGAAAAATGGGCTCCCGGCAGCAGTGCCCTGGTCATCGTCCGTTGCGTCGCGCTCGTGTACGTCCGGGGCACAGGTCGGCAGGCACACCCCTGGGAAACAAGATCGCGTGAGCGGTACATTTGCAACATCATGAAGGTCGGATTCGTCAACATATTCGGAAAGCCCAACGCGGGAAAGAGCACCCTGCTCAACGCCCTGATGGGAGAGAAGCTGGCCATCGTTTCGTCAAAAGTGCAAACCACGCGGCATCGCATCAAAGGCATCGTCACGACCGACGACTACCAGATCATCTTCTCCGATACGCCCGGCATCATCGAGCCGAAATACAAGCTTCACGAAAAGATGATGCAGGCCGTCAAAGGTTCCCTTGAAGACGCCGACGTCGGCATTCTCCTCGTTGCCGGCAACGACAACCTCACAGAGAACGATGCCATCTTTTCGGCGCTGCGCCTGAAGGTTCCCTGCATCGTGGTGCTGAATAAGACCGACAAATGCAAGCCCGAGCAACTCGCTGCAGCCACCGCGTTTTTCGAGTCGCGGCCCTACTGCGCGAAGCTCGTTCCGATCTCCGCATTGAAACATATCCACCTCGATACGCTGCTGTCCACCATCACCGGGCTTTTGCCGGAGGGAGAGCCGTTCTTCGCTGAGGACGAAATGACCGACCTGTCCGAGCGGTTCTTTGTTGGCGAGATGATTCGTGAAAAGATCTTCGACCTCTTCGAGGACGAGATTCCCTACCAGACGACGGTGCTTGTTCACGAGTTCAAGCAAAAAAGCACGCTGCTGAAGATCGGCGCCAACATCATCGTGCAGCGCGACACGCAGAAGGCGATCGTGATCGGCGAGGGCGGCAAGATGATCCGCAAGATCGGGTCGGAAGCGCGCAAGGAGATCGAAAAGTTCGTGGGACAGAAGATCTTCCTCGAGCTGTTCGTGAAGGTGCGGCCAAAGTGGCGCGAGAACGATACATACCTGAAAGAATACGGATATTAAAGATAGGTCCGGGCTGGCGATCGCAGGTTTCGCCAGCTCACGCGACGTTCATCAACCTGCGATCGAAAACAACAGAGAATGGGATTCACAGTAGCAATCGTCGGCCGGCCTAACGTCGGGAAAAGTACCCTCTTTAACCGCCTGCTCGAACAGCGCAAGGCCATCGTGGAGGATACGCCCGGCGTCACGCGCGACCGGCAATACGGCATCGCCGAATGGAACGGAAAAGCATTCAACGTCATTGATACGGGCGGCTTCGTTCCCGATACGGAAGACGTCTTTGAGCGCGAGATCCGCAAACAGGTGCGCATAGCCGTTGACGAAGCCAACGCGATCCTGTTCATCGTCGATGTAACGACCGGCATCACGTCCCTCGACGATGCCATGGCCGATATCCTGCGCCGCTCCACCAAGCCTGTCCTCCTTGTCGTCAACAAAGTCGATAATAACCAGCGCCAGCTCGAGGCAAATGAATTTTACAGTCTCGGCTTCGAGACCGTCTTCTTCATGTCAGCCATCAGCGGCAGCGGAGGCGGTGAGGTCCTTGATGCCATCACGGAGTTGATCGGCGACGACCAGAATGCCGAAGAAGAAACGGGCATTCCGAAGTTTGCCATCATCGGCCAGCCGAATGTCGGCAAGTCGTCCCTGCTCAATGCGCTCGTCGGCGAGGACCGTACCATCGTCAGCGATATCGCCGGCACGACGCGTGACACGATCCATACGCGCTATAATCTCTTTCAAAAAGAGTTCATCCTCATTGACACGGCCGGCATTCGCAAGAAGGCCAAGGTGCACGAGGACCTGGAGTTCTACTCCGTCATCCGGGCCATCAAGGCCGTTGACGAAGCGGACGTATGCATGATGCTGATCGATGCCGAGAAAGGCATCACGGCACAGGACCTCAGCATCTACAGCCTGGCTTCCCGGAAAGGCAAGGGGCTGGTGGTGATCGTCAACAAATGGGATCTCGTCGCAAAGGAAACGAATACCGCGCGCGACTATGAGGCCAACCTGAAGAAGCGGCTGGCACCGTTCAATGACGTGCCGATCGTTTTCGTCTCCGTGCTTGAAAAAACGCGGATCTTCAAAGCCATCGAAGTGGCGCTTGATGTTTACGAAAGCCGGCAGCGGCGCATCCCGACATCGCAGCTGAACGAGGTGATGCTGGAAGCGATGAAGACCTACCATGCACCCGTTGTGCGTGGCCATTCGGTCAGCATCAAGTATGTAACGCAGCTGCCGACAAGAGTGCCGTCATTTGCTTTCTTCGCCAACTTCCCGGATGATATCAAGCAACCCTATAAGAACTACCTGGAGAATAAGCTGCGCGAGAATTTCGACTTTAAGGGTGTTCCCTTACGTCTCTTTTTTAGAAAGAAGTAGAAGCAAAAAACCTGCGGACGGATTTGTTTTTTTCGACGGCGCCGCTACCTTTGCGGCCATTCGTTAACTAAAACCAAAAGAACAATGAAAAAATTCGTAGCTGTATTGGCAATCGCCGGAACGCTGGTTGCTTGCAACAACGACGCAGACAACAAAACTGCTGCTGACTCGACTTCGACAACCACTGTCACAACTGATTCAACAACCCTGAACGCTGCTCCTGTCACTTCTGACACGACTGGTGCCGCAGGACAGGACACGACCGGTGCCGCTGGAAAGACTGGCGCGACAACAGATACGTCCACCCACCACTAAGCTGGTTTGTTACAAGAAAAATGCGAAAGCCTTCCCACGGGAAGGCTTTCGTTATGAAAGGCGGTTGCGAAGTGTCGTTACGTACTCCCGAAATTTGTCCAGCTCCTCGCGCTGCTGCCGGATAAAGCCATTGTCTTCCAGCTTTCCGATGACTTCCTCCATCTCTTCACGGCTGTCATAGGCCATGAGGCGGAAATCATTTTCATAGTCTTTCGCGCGCGAGCTGAAGATCCCCTCGGCCATCCACTCTTTCGTTGCGAGGGCCTGTTGCAGCCATTCGCTCATCTTCGCGCCCGTCAGGTCCGCGGTTGTCAATCCTTCGAGCTCCATCACCGACGCAAGTGCATGTTGCATCTTCTGCTCGGCGTACCGGGTACCCTCGTCCTCGTAAAACTTGTGGACGTCCGTCCAGCTGTCGATCGCACCGGTTTTGATATCGGATATAAGCTTGTCGACAGATGCCCGCGGAAGAAGCTGGCCGCCGATATTGAGCCATTGCTGCCGCTGCGGCGTTGGCAGGGAAGCGCGGAATTCCTCCATCCCCAGATCGGGATGGGCCGACAGGTAGGTGGTCAGCTGGTTGGCAGCATAGTAGATGATGAGCTCACGGTAGGTTCGGTACGCGTCCCGGGCTTTCGTGATCAACGTCGGACGGTTGTTGTTCTCGATGGCGCAGTTCCGTACTTCAATGGTGTTCAGGTCTATTGATGGATCATCAAACAGCGCTTTGCCATGTGCTTCCAGGCTTCCGGCGGGTGAGTGCGGGCCCAGCGAGCGGTCCGGTGACAGGGCCGCATATCGTTCAAGCAGCCGGAGCGCGTTGAAGATCTCGTTGACACTGTCTGGGGCAAGGTAATCGTATTCGATGTGCTGGATGCGCTCGGTACGCTTGTCGCGGTCTATATACTTATGGGCATTGCGGGCCAGCGCATACATGTTGTAGCGGAACCAGTAGGCGGGCATCAGCACGAGGCGGTTGTTGGCGTCGTCGT
>JAQBNP010000048.1 GCA_028288515.1 Flaviaestuariibacter sp.
TCCAAATCAAATCCAAACTATTTTCAAAATAGTTTGTGAAAGAACTTCTCAACTTCGTACCCTCACCAACCTCACCATTTTCAAAAAGCGAACGCAAAGATAAGGGTCAAAAAAACGCCCCACCAAATTCAACTCTTAAATAAATTTCAAAAGCCTGTGAAACACAGTGTCAGTCCCCAAAGAAATTTTCAGGATACACAACCCTCTTCAGGAATAATCCCGTGGACGGGATCGAAAAGCTGCACTTCGGCGGATTCTCCACGAACGATCCTTCCAGCCCCTCCATCGACAACGTCCCCCGGCCCACCTTCAGCATCGTCGCCGTCAACAGGCGCACCATGCCGCGCAGGAACCGGTTCGCCACGATCTCATGCACCAACTCCTCTCCCTCCTCCCGCCACTCGCTCTTGTAGATCGTACACGTAAAATTGCGCACCTGCGTATTGGTCTTCGCAAACGCGAAAAAATTCGTCTGCCCCGACACCAGGCGCGACGCCTCACGCAGCTTCCCCAGGTCCAGCTTATACGGGTAAAAGAAACCGGTCTCCCGCAGGAAGGGGTTCTTATAACGGTAGATCCTGTACTCATACTCCCGGTGCAGGGCGTCAAAACGGCTATGCGCCGTGTCACGCACAGGATACAGGTTTCGAACGACGATATCCGGCGGCAACAGCGCATTCATCTTATAGACAAGCTGCGGATTCAACGGACCGTCAGAATCAAAATGGAAAAAATTCTGCAGGGCATGCACCCCGGCATCCGTACGCGACGAGCCGGTCAACAGCACAGGGCACCGCTCGATCGTCGATAACGCGTTTGTTACTTCGGACTGTATGGTCACCGCGTTTTCCTGTACCTGGAAGCCGCTGTACCGGGTGCCTTTATATGCGACCTCGAGAAAATAGCGAGCCATGGATCAGTTCGCCGTCAGGGATTTGAAGCGTTTGATATACTGGTCGTCCTTCAACTCCGCCTCAAGCCCGGCAAAATTGGCCGCATCGGAAACATGCGTAAAGGCCGCCTCGAAAAAGCTGAACTTGCCGACAGCCGACAGGAAAAGAGTCGATAACAGGCGAACCTGCTCGGTTGTAAAGCATTTCGTCCGAAACTCCTTCCGCGCAATGGTGATCATCTCCGGCTCGTCATCGGCAGCCGCCATATTTTTCCGAAGCTTCAGGAACTCCTTCTCAGACGCTTCATTGCTGCAGGAAACCGGTGCCTGCGTGGCAGGCAGCTCCTGCTTCAATTCGACAGGCTGGTCCGCCAGCGTTTTCAACGCACCGATGATTGTATCCATCTTCTCAGCAGCCGGCTCGGCGATCTTCGCCACGAATTTCGGGTTGGGGATCAACAGCCGAATCGTATCGATGACGTCGCCCTGCCGGTCAAAAAATACCAGTCCGAACCCCTCGGTCGTCGAGCTTTCCGAACGGCGCGTGACAACAGATCGCTCGTAGGCCTCCACTTTGGGAGCAGCCGCCGAATCAACAACGATGATATCATGAGTCGTTTCAGTCGACAAATTCGCTTTCGGACCGGGGGCTGGCGTTGTGATCAGGACCGTATCTTTTTCAGCAGGAGTCACCGGTTCGTCAACCCGGGTCACAACAAGCGTATCCGTTTGAGTCGTCTTCGCTTCGTCCGTATGGATCGCTGTCACGGCGAGTGCCGCAGATGTGGCAACGGGTAGCGGTATGATGGGCGTGGTGACCGTCTTTTCTTTTGGCGCGGACTCATTCGTGGCCATGATCGGAGCGTCTTTCGGCAGTGTCGCGTTTGGTCCCGATGGCACGAGCATCGAGGGATCGTCCGAGGCGCGCGCGAGCAAGCGGGAAAACGGGTCGGCCGCGGCCAGCAGCGCTTCATCCATGGGCGCAGGTGCCGCCGTCGATGCGATCGCCTTCGTTACCGTGAGTGTCAGGAGGTCGAACAATCCAAGGCCCGACTCGAACTTCTTGATCAGGTAGCCCTTGTCTTCCTTATTCAGCGTCACGGCAAATTTGCTTTCGGAAGGGGTCCCGGGGAAGCCGACCGTAAACGTATAGGTGCTGTCCACCAGCCCGGGCAGGATCAGGTAGCCGGACGCCGCCGAACTGTGCACCTTCTCTCCCATCTTCACGAAGAACGGGTTCCCGTTGTCCGATTGCAGGTAGATGAAATACACCTTCTGCGCACCGGCCGCATATGCAGCCAGGAAGAAGGTAAGCAGGATCAGGAGCTTTTTCATGGTCACCAAAAATACTGGAAATAAGCGCAGCCCGCCAAGACCGCTCCTCAAGTTTTGAAAAAGGGGTGTTAACATTCGATTAGATTTGCGACACTAAATTTTTTCCATGAAACGTATCGCGCTTCTCGCTTTCCTGGGCCTCAGCTTCTCGGCCGCCTTCGCCCAGGGCGCCCCCAAACAGGAACCGCCCAAGTTCTACCAGCCCACCTCCGAACGGATCAACGACCTCGTTCATACGAAGCTCGACGCCCGCTTCAATTACAGCAAATCCCAGATGAACGGGAAAGCCTGGATCACCCTGAAGCCGCATTTCTATCCCACCGACTCCCTTCTGCTCGATGCCAAAGGCATGGATATCCACACCGTCGCCATCGTGAAAGGCGGCAAGAACAACCCGCTCAAGTTCGCCTATGACGGCATGCAGCTGAACATCGACCTGGACCGCACCTATCGCACGAACGAATCCTACACCATTTATATTGACTATACCGCGAAGCCTGACGAGCTCCAGGTAGAAGGAAGCGCGGCCATCACGGACGCCAAAGGCCTGTATTTCATCAACCCGCGCGGCGAGGAAAAAGACAAGCCAACGCAGATCTGGACGCAGGGCGAAACCGAAGCCACCTCCGTTTGGGTGCCGACCATCGACCGTCCAAACCAAAAAACGACCGAAGAGATCATCATGACCGTCCCGGCTAAATATGTCACCCTCAGCAACGGTCTCCTCGTGAGCCAGGTGAAGAATGCGGACGGCACCCGCACCGATCACTGGAAGATGGACCTGCCGCATGCGCCGTACCTGTTTTTCATGGGCGTCGGTGATTTTGCCGTCATCAAAGACAAGTATAAGAACAAAGAGGTCAGCTATTACGTGGAGAAGGAATATGCGCCTGTGGCACGTCGCATCTTCGGACTGACCCCTGAAATGATCGCCTTCTATTCACGCATCACCGGTGTCGACTTTCCCTGGGCAAAGTATGCGCAGATCGTTGGCCGTGACTATGTCAGCGGTGCAATGGAAAACACAACAGCAACCCTCCACCAGGAGTCCGCACAACAGGACGCACGCGAGCTCACGGACGGCAATGCCTGGGAAGACGTCGTTGCCCACGAGCTGTTCCACCAATGGTTCGGCGACTATGTAACTGCTGAAAGCTGGAGCAACCTTACGCTCAATGAATCGTTCGCCAACTACAGCGAGACTCTCTGGAACGAATACAAATACGGCCGCGATGCCGGCGCTGCACACAACTTCAGCGACATGCAGGGCTACCTGCTGAGTGGAAGCGACAAAAAAGACCTTGTCCGCTTCATGTATAATAATAAGGAGGACATGTTCGATGCCGTGAGCTACAACAAGGGCGGACGCATCCTTCACATGCTGCGCAATTTCGTTGGTGACAGCGCCTTCTTCAAATCGCTGAACACCTACCTGGTGACCAACCGTTTCAAGTCCGCCGAAGCCCACAACCTTCGTCTTGCGTTTGAGGACGTAACGGGCAAGGACCTCAACTGGTTCTGGAACCAGTGGTACTACGGTAGCGGCCACCCCAAGCTCGACATCAGCAACAGCTATGATGAAGCATCGAAGAAAGTAACCGTGATCGTGAAGCAAACACAGACCACCGACAAGCTGTTCCGTCTTCCGATGGCCATCGATGTTTACCAGGGTCCGAATAAAACGCGCTACACTGTATGGTCGGAGAACAAGGCCGACACCTTTGTTTTTGCCGCCAACGCCCGCCCGAATCTCGTGAATGTCGACGCCGACAAGATCCTGCTGGCACAGAAGGTCGAAACGAAATCGCTTGACGAATACATCCATCAATACAAGTATGCAGGCAATTATGTGGACCGCCGCGAAGCCATTGACGCTGCCGCCCGGAAGCAGGAAGAAAGCCGCGCGGTGGAGATCCTGACGATGGCCCTTGCCGATCCATATGATGGACTCCGCGCTTATGCCGTGTCCAAGCTCGACCTCCGCAAAGAGCCACTGAAAGCCGCTTTGGAATCCACGCTGGCCAACCTGGCGCAAAAAGACCGCAGCCGCAAAGTGAAGGCCGCTGCGCTGGCGAAGCTTGGCGATTATCGCAATGCGAAATACATCCCGGTGTTCCGTGCAGCAGCCTCCGACTCGTCCTACACCGTTTCCGGAAATGCGCTCGAGGCGCTCGGAAAAGTAGACAGCATGGCTGCCTATGCCGAAGCAAAGCGCCTGTCGCAATCCGTCATCAAGGGAAAGCTTGCGAGCGTGGTGACCCAGACGATGATCAAGTTCGGCGATGAATCAGCCGCTGGCCAGATCCTTTCGAATTTCGAGAAGATGCCGATCAACCAGCAGAAGTTTGAGGCCATCAAGCCGCTGACGGACTTCCTGGCGCGCACAAAATCAATGGAAACATTCAAGCGGGGCGTGGATGCGATCTGGTCGTTCGTCGGGGAGGTTCCGGAAAGCTTCCGCGGCCAGGTGCAGACCTTTGTCGAGGGACTGCTGAGAGACGTACAGAAGAACAAGACCGCCGCCGGCGAGCAGGCCAT
>JAQBNP010000085.1 GCA_028288515.1 Flaviaestuariibacter sp.
GATCTGCCAGCGGCGACCCAGCACGTCGATGAGGTTTTGGGCGCGTGCAGCGAGGGGCGTGCCGGCGTTCTGCCGGATGAGTGTGGTCAGCGTCTTTTTCGCCAGGCTGTCCTCGTTTTGCTTTACCTGGTAAACGGCTTCGATATAAAGAAGCTGGGGGGACCAGTAATTTGTTTTGTAGACACTGTCCGCATTCTGCTTGGCTGCTTCCGCCTCCGCGTACTTTCCTTCCAGGAAAAGATCGTAGATGCCTTCGTATGTCTTCGTTGCGGGCATCGACGGGCGCGCGGATTTGGGGTCAACACCCGTATTGAGGATCGATGCGTAACGGCTGTTCGGATAGCCACTCAGCAGCAGGCGCTTCATCTCCGCGGCCTTGGCGGTATTTCCTGTCTTGCTATACGCGAAATATAAGTTGAAGAGAAGCTGGTCGGCGTTCTCGGGGTTGGCGAAGCGTGTCCGCAGCTGCTCGAATGTTTCAACCGCGCCGGGGTAGTCTTCCATGTCGTTGAGGTAGAGCGTACCGAGGCCGAAGAGGGCGCGCTGGATGCTGTCGTTGGATACTTGCAGGCTCATTGGGGAGATCGGCAGGCCAGCCATCATCCCATCATAGGTGAACGGGTCGAGGCTGGGCGCGCCGGACTTTGATCCTTGTGTCCGGGTGTTCTCGGGGAGGCGGTTGCGAAGCTGCGCGGTCACGTCGGACTGGCGGCGCCAGTTGTCTACGTTCGGGCGGGTGCCCCAGACCTGGCGGAACGATGCGGAACCGGTCTTGCGCAGGTTCTCGTTATAAAAATACCATTCGCCTTTTGTCTGCTGCCCGGCAAACGGGTCGGCAGCAACCGGCATCGATGCGGCGGCAGCTGTTGCTTCGTCTTTCAGTCCGCGTTCGCGACGGAGCTGGCGAACCAGTTTCCTGACGAAGGCCGAGCGCTCGTCTTCGGGCATATTGGCCAGGCGCTGCAGGCTGTCCTGCCGGCTGATGATATTCATGTAGGTCACAAACGAGCCGAGCTGCGGCTTGCGTGTGTTGACACGGTCAACGTCCTCTTCGCGGAGGCCGGCGAGCTGCACGCTGTCATAAAATGCTGCGGCCTGGCTGTAGCGCCGTCCCTTGAAGGAAAGGTCGGCCAGCTGGAGGTAGGCTTCGTTATTGGCAACCGGGTTATCGCTCTTGTATTTCGATGCCTTGACGAGGTAGCCCTGTGCCATGAGGAAATCGCCTTTCTCCAGCTCCATGCGGGAGACCATGGAATAGATCACGTCGCGGTAGTCCGCGTATTTGTCCCGCTTGGCCATGCGCAGGAGCTCGGCGATGTTGCGGTCGATGTCCTTCGTGTCATCACCGTTCTTGCTGACACGAATGAGGTTGAGGCGTGCGTAGACTTCCATGACGGGATCGTTCGCATCGCGGATGGCTTTGGCGTACCAGGTTTTGGCGTCGGCATAGAGGCCTTTCCGTTCGAAGAGCTGTCCGGCGAGGTATTCCCACCGGGCGCGCTCCTGGCCTTTCCGGGCCTCGCCGAGGGCTTTTACGAGGTGATGGCCGGCACTGTCCCAGGCGCCCTGGTTGTAGAACCAGAGTGCCTGTACTTCCTCGAGCGCGCCGGTGAGGCGGGCGGGGAAGTTTGGATCATTCTTCAGGGTCGTGATGAGGCTACCTGCTTCGGGGTAGGCGCCTTGCTGGATCATGGTGCGCACCTGCCAGATGAAGGCGTCGTTGCGGGAGGGCGGCTCGGAGAAAACGCGGCGGACGACGCCGTCTTTTTCCTTGGTTGAAATGCTGAGGGCCGTGTTCCCGTCCATCCGGCTGCCGATGTAGCGGTAGTAGCCGTCCTTCTCCTTTTCGGCGAAGGCGTAGTTGATGAACTGGAACATGTTGTAGGCGGAGTCGAAATTCTTCTGGAGATAGTAAGAGGCGCCCCAGAGCATATACAGGTTGTCGATCCAGTCGTTGCGAAGGTCGTGAAGAACGATGCCGGTCTTGCTTTTGGCGATGATCGAGTCGAGCAGGGCCGTATCGGGGGCCAGTGCGTCGAGGGAATAATTGTAGAAGGGGAGAAGCTTGGTATAATCGTCCTTGTGGGCTTCTTTGGCACGATCGAGGATCTCGTTGAGCTTCGTGTTTGCGTTGAAGAAGTAGTTATAGTGGGTGGTGGCGTTCTGGATAAGCTTTTTCGGTTGCTTGATTGGTTTATCGGGGGTCTTTTCAGCCTTCAGTTCCCGGTTCTCGTAGGGCTCGGGTTTCTTGATGTCCAGGTCGAAACCGAGCTGGGCGTGCGCGCTGAAACTGCCCAGCGCGAGGCAGAGCCACAATATCAAACGGGTCAACTTCATAGAAATCGCAAACTAAGGTAGTATAACTGATTTTCAAACATTTTCGTATAAAAGATGACATAAAATCTGCCCGGGAAACGATTTCTTTACGGTACATTTAAAACCAAAAAGCGGCCTATGAGCAAACTGGAATCCGGGAGCACCTTGCAACGGTTGCGCAACCGCTACCGGCTGGTGGTGATGAACGACGATACCTACGAGGAGGTCGTCACCTTCCGGCTGTCCCGCCGCAGCGTTTACGTGGGACTGAGCACCGTGTTCGTGCTGCTGACCGGGCTGACCGTGGCGCTGATCGTATTTACGCCGCTCCGCTATTATATCCCGGGCTATGGAAGCGCGTCGATCGGCCGCGAGTACCGCGAGCTGAAGTATGCCACCGATTCGCTCGAGAAGCAGGTCCGCTACCAGTCTCTGTACATTGACAACCTCAAGAAAGTGGTCAGTGGCGATGTTCCGCTGACGCTTGATACGGCCCAGCTTCAGCTGCCCGAGGAAGAGCTTTCAAACGACTAAACCAATACACTATGTTCAACAAAGAAAAGATCACACCTGAGCGCGGCGCGAGCAGTGCCACGCTTGTGTCTGCCGGCACCATCGTCAATGGCGACCTCGTGTCCGACAATGACCTCCGCATCGACGGCACCATTAACGGCAATGTTTCCAGCAGCGCGAAGATCGTGGTCGGTCCCAACGGCTACGTCGAAGGCAATATCGACGGGCAGCAGGCTGACATCACCGGCCGGGTTGTCGGCAATATCCAGGTAAAGGACCTTCTCCAGTTGCGGGGCACCTGCCAGGTGCAGGGCAATATCGCGGCCGGCAAGCTGCAGGTAGAGCCGACGGCCACGTTCAACGGTCAATGCCGTACCGGCAGCGAAGAGGGTGCCGTGAAACTTATCCGCCATGAGCTTGAAACAGCAGAGTCGTAACTCGTCGGAGCTGATGCGCTACGCAGGGCTGGCAACCCAGCTCTTCGTAGCGATCGGCATCTCCGTGTTTGCGGGCTACAAGATCGACAAATGGCTGCATACGTCCTTACCTTTGCTCGTGTGGCTGCTCCCTCTCGTGGTGCTGTCGCTTCTTATTTATAAACTCGTCAAGGACACATCAAAACGCAAGACACCGAATGCAGACTAACCGGCGCAAATCCTTTTTTCCCATAGCCTTGCTCTTCATTGTCATCAACGGCTTTTTCCTCGCCGGCAAGGGCCTGCTGACGCGGTGGGGCGCCGACGCCGATATCCTGCTGGCCGGCAACGCCGTGCTGTTCCTGATCACCATGCTGTCCTATTACCTGGCCCAGAAAGGATTGAAAAGCGCCAACACGCATGCCTTCATGCGCGGCGTCTACTCGAGCATCCTCCTCAAGCTCTTCCTCTGTGCGATCGCAGCCGTGGTCTATATAGCCACCTACCGGAAGGCTGTCAATAAGCCCGCCCTGTTCACTCTTATGGGACTCTACCTGGTGTATACATTCGTTGAGGTGTCATCCTTAACAAAACAGCTGCGCCGCCCGACGAATGGCTAAGAAAGAAGCGCCCATTGCAACCTTAAAGGACTACCTCCCTCCGGGCACCTATGAGCCGGTGCTGGGATACCTGCAGCAGTACCGCGTGCATCTGACCGTGGCCCGCGAGCGCAAGAGCATTCTGGGCGATTACCGCCACCGCATCGGCAGCCAGACGCATCGGATCTCGGTCAACGGCAACCTCAATCCCTATTCATTTCTCATCACGCTCCTTCACGAGCTGGCCCACCTCCTCACGTTCGAGCGGTACGGCAACCGCGTGGCGGCGCATGGAGCGGAGTGGAAGAAAGGGTTCGGGCAGCTCCTGGCGCAGTTCATCGAGCATGGTGTTTTTCCTGAGGATATCCGGGCGGCGCTCGTGCGCTCGCTTGCCAACCCTGCGGCCTCCAGCTGTGCGGACGAGACATTGCTGCGGACGTTGAAAACCTATGACAAAGGGGCGGGAGGGCTCGTGTTCGTGGATGCGATCCCCGAAGGCGGTTTCTTTAAAACGCCGGACGGGCGCGTGTTTCAGCGCGGACCCAAGCTGCGCAAACGCTTCAAGGGCGTGGAAGTATTGACCGGCAGGCTCTACCTGTTCAGCGGGGTTTACGAGGTGGAGCCGGTGGACCAGAAGCCAGGGTCCAACAGCCAGGAGCCATGAGCCGGAAGTCAACATTCAAAAAGGCAAAAAGGGAAAGGGAAAAGGCGGCGCGGCAAGTCTGCGATAGTACCCGTTCGGTGTTAAGGAAGCTGTTTAAAACCGTCCGCTGATTCTTGAGTATGGTCGGTTTTGCGTTTCTGGGGCCGGGTGATTTTTTACCCTTGTCGGTGGTGCCGGAAGTCAGAACCCCTGTATCGTAAGCTCCGATCACGTGACTTTTTGCTCCTTTCTTCCATATGTCTTCCATATGTTCTCCATATGTTTCCCATATATTCTCCATATGCAACCCATATTGTACTCATATTGTACTCATATGCAACGCATATC
>JAQBNP010000097.1 GCA_028288515.1 Flaviaestuariibacter sp.
GGGATGACAGCTGGGGAGGTGCGGGTGCTTTCCAGGGAAAGGTGCTGACATGCGTCAGCATGACAGGCTGGAAGTGCATGGGCTCCCTCGCTTAGCGCTCGGGATGACAGCCTGGAAGTTGCAGACTTTCCCCAAATCTGAAATCTAAAATCTAAAATCTGAAACCTGAAATCGTCAATCCTAAATCTCTCTTTGTGCACCTTTGCGCTCTTCGTGCCTTTGTGGTTCAACAGTCTCTCCACAAATCTAAAATCGTCAATCTAAAATCGTAAATCCTCTCTGTGCTTCTTCGCGCCCTTCGTCCCATTAACCTTATTTAACCGCCTTCCTTTAAACTTCATGCTCCTGCCGGCGTCTCTGTATCTCTCACTTGAAACAAAACAAAAAAACGATAGTACCATGAAACGAATTTTGACCAGTGCATTGGCCATCCTGCTTCTTGCAGGCGCCGCACAAGCCCAGGAAAAGAAAGAGGACGCCAAAGCAGGAAAGCATAAAGGCCATGAAGCAATGAAAGGGCTCAACCTGACGGCGGACCAGAAAGCAAAAATGAAAGCCCTCCACGAGCAGCAAAAAGCCGAGTTGGAAGCCCTCCGTAACCAGTCGCTCACCGCGGCCCAGCGCAAGGAAAAAATGCAGCAGCTCCATGAGGCCCAGAAGGCCAAAATGGACGCCATCCTCACCAATGAGCAGCGCGCGCAGCTCGCGAAATCCCAGGCCGATCGCCAGGCGCATGCCAGGACAGGTCAGTGGAACCGTGACGGTGTCGCCCGTGATACCATCGGCCGCCGCCATGCCGATGCAGCCCGCGAGGCCGGTAACCGCCGCGCCGGACAGGACGGTGCTCGCCTTGCAAAAGAGCTGAACCTGACCGCGGACCAGCAAGCGAAAGTCAAAGCCATCCAGCAGGACTTTAAAGGTCGCCTGGAAGCCGTCCGGAACGATGAGTCGCTTTCCAAAGAGCAAAAGCAGGCAAAGGCCGCCGAGCTCTTCAAAGCCCAGCAGGAACAAATGAAAGCAGTGCTGACCGCCGAGCAGCAGGAGAAGATGAAGACCCTCCGTGCAAGCCGCGGTACGAAGCGCAACGCCAAATAACAACCGGATACTGATCCGGGTCTCCCCCCTTGAAAACAAAAGACCGTGCCGTGCACGGTCTTTTCTATTTTTGCAGGATGAAGAAAAAGAGCGGGTTTGAGAAATTTCACAAGGAAGGCGCGCCGAAAAAGGGCGCCGCCCTGAAGGAACATTTCCGTCAGGAAAAGAAAAAGGTGACGAAGGAGCGGAAGGCCTTTTTCGAGAACCAGCGCCGCGAAAAGTCGGAGGCCTCCCGGGAGGTGGAAGCACCCAAGGGAAAAGTGATCCTGAAATCGGTCGAGCGCAAGGTGACCGAAGATGAGCAGATGCCCCTGAACAAATACCTCGCTCACAGCGGGATCTGCGGCCGCCGTGAGGCCGCCGAAGTGGTCAAGACCGGAAAGGTCAGCGTCAATGGCGCCGTGATCCGCGAGCCCGGGCACAAGGTGACCGTCAAGGACGAGATCCGCGTCGGCGACAAGCGCATCCACATTACCAAAGACCTTGTTTACATCCTTCTCAATAAGCCAAAAGATTACCTGACCACAACCGACGACCCGCAAAAAAGAAAGACGGTGCTGGACCTCATTACGCATGCCACCAAAGAGCGTGTATACCCCGTCGGCCGCCTCGACCGCAACACGTCCGGCGTACTTCTGCTGACCAATGACGGTGAGCTCGCGCAAAAGCTCACTCACCCCAGCAACGAGATCAAAAAGGTCTATGCCGTATCGCTTGACAAGCCGCTGACCAAAGCACATTTCGACGCCATCCTCAAAGGCGTTCCGCTCGAAGACGGCATCGCGAACGTGGATGTCCTTGCCTACGCAGACAATGCCGATCGGACACAGGTTGGCGTGGAGATCCACAGCGGCCGCAACCGCATCGTGCGTCGCATCTTCGAGCATTTCGGCTATGATGTGAAGAACCTCGACCGCGTCACGTTTGCCGGGCTGACAAAGAAGAACGTGCCCCGCGGGAAATGGCGCTTCCTGGCAGAGAAGGAAGTGCGGGACCTGAAATTTTTCAAGAAAGGAAAGAAATGATGAGGATCGAAGAGCATATCCTGTTCGAGAATGAAGAAATGGTTGCGGTGAACAAGCCTTCCGGCCTGCTGACGATCCCCGACCGCGAAGGAGTGCCAGGCGTTCGCAACCTGTTGCAGGCGCGCTACGGAACAATTTTTACGGTTCACCGCCTGGACCGCGACACGAGCGGCATTGTGATCTTTGCCCGCACCGAGGAAGCGCACCGCCACCTGTCACTGCAGTTCGAGAACCGCGAAACCCGCAAGATCTATAATGGCCTCGTTCTGGGCGCGCCGTTCCAGAAAAGCGGTGTGATCAGCGAGCCCATCGCTGAGCATCCGTCAAAAAAGGGATTGATGACGGTGGTTCGCAAAGGCAAGGAAAGCGTTACCGAATACGAGCTTGTCGATTCCTACCGCCTGTACTCGTGGATGGAGTTTCGCATCCTGACGGGACGCACGCACCAGATCCGTGTGCACATGAAGCATCTCGGAAATCCCATCGTCTGCGATCCACTGTATGGTGATGGAAAGCCGGTCTTTCTGTCGGGGATCAAGACGCGGTTCAACCTGTCGAAAGAAGAGGAGGAGCGGCCCATCCTGGCGCGGCTTGCTCTTCACGCGGCGCAGCTGCAGTTTCGTAACCTTGCCGGCGAGATGGTGGAGCTGACGGCGCCCCTTCCGAAAGACATGCGGGCAACGCTGCAGCAGCTTGGCAAGCAGAAGCGGTGAGCCGAGGGAGTCGCCGGTATTCGATATTTTATTGCAGATTTGCCGATTGCAGATTTTTGATCCGTCTGTCTAGCCCTGACCAAATCCGCAACCGGCAACTCTGAAATTTTTGGCATTCACGATTCACGATTCACAATTCACGATTCACTATTCCCTTCCCAGCACCACAGCCGCCCGGCTCACCACCGTGCCTTTCCGAACGATCAGCCAATAGGTTCCTGCCGGCAGGCCGTCGCGGTCGATCGTGACAAGGGGCTGCGCGTCGATCAATTTTGAAAGAACGGTCGCACCGGCGGGTGTCAGCAGGTCAACCCGCAGGGTGCCACCGGCGAGCAGCCTTTCGTCGCGAACAAGAAACCGGATCGCTGTCGTTGCGGGGTTCGGCCGCACGTCGATGTCCTTGCCACCGTCTCCGTTAACGACGATCGTTTTGGACCAGGTGCGCTTTCCCGTGAGATCTACCTGCATGATGCGGTAGTAATTGACGCTTGCCGGGCGCGCATCGCGAAAGCGGTACGTGTTGCTGGCACCGTTGAGGCCGGGCACCGTCGCGAGGTCCTGCCAGGAGCTGGTGCCGGTCATTTTTTGAACCACGTATTCGAGGAGGCCTGACTCCTGCGCGGTCACCCAGGTGAGGTTGATCCCGCCATTGGACCGAACCGCGTTGAACGAGATCCAGGTCACGGGCAGAACGATGCTGATGGCCGTATTGCCGATGGCAAAGTCGCCGGGGCTGGTGAATGAAATTGTTGACGTAATGGAACCGCTGCTGACCGATGTGGCGGTACCTCCAAGATTCACCCAGTTGGCTGCATTGCTTTTGAGCACTCTTGTTTCCGTGGGTGAGGCGACACCGTCGTCGGGCCCATAGAAAAGCTGTACGGAGCCGGCGGTCAGGGTCGTGGCATTGTTTGAAGAAACCGTCCAGTACCGTACCGTAGAAACACCGGTGATCCCTGACGGCATCGTCCTGGTCGCGGGCGCGGTATTGAACACTTCGGCAGTATAGGTCGTTGCGGTGTTGCCGCTTTGTGTCAGTGTGAGAACCAGCGGACGGTATGTTGCGCCTTTCCCGAGAGGGAACGTGCGGATCGACGAAGCGGTTGTGGAAACGGTGTGGCTCATCGGGCCTGACACGAATGAAGCGGCGCTGCCCCCGGACACCGACGCAGCTGCCCCGAGTGTCGGTAAGTTGGTTGCAGTCGTTGAGAGGATGCCGCTCGTCAGCGTGAGCGCATGTGTCACGGCGATGGGCGTTGCGAGCTGAACGCCGCCGCTTGTATTATTGATGACCAGGTCATAAAAGGTTGGCGCTGCCGTTGCCGTGATCGTTTGTGCAGTCGTGCCATTGAAGGTCACTGCCATAGTACGGGATGTCAGTGTGGCCGTGTTGGTGAAATTGCCGGCGAGCGTGATCGGGTAGTTCGTTGTCGTTGGGTCGAGCGTGCCGGTTTCGAGAGACAGGTTGCCCGTCAGCACGAGTGCCTGGGCCAGTGTGATGGTTCCGGCGAGCGCGCGGAGCGCCAGGTCGCGGACGGTTCCCGTCAGCTCGTTTCCGGTGGCCTTGGAAGTGCCGCTGGTGAAGGGGTTGTAGACAACGCTGTAGCCGCTGTTGCCTGCGAGCGAGTTGCCGACGGTGCCGTTCGCAAGCGCGATCGTGCTGCCGCTTTGGAGCGTAAGGTTGGATCCGTTGGACAGTGTGCCTTCCGTCAGGGTCAGTGTTGTGGTGATCGTTGCGGGGTTCGACAGCGTGATCGTTCGCGTGGTTGTCGATGTGCCGGCATCGATCTCGAGATTGGAGTAGGAGCCGGTTCCGCTGATGGACGTGCTGACGTCGAGAAGTGAATAAATGAGGCTGCCGGCGCCCGTCATCGTGCCGTTGTTGACGATGCCTGTGGAGGTGCCCAGCGCCTGGATATTGCTGCCTGCATTGTCGAAGATCACGCCGCTGCCGATGGTGAGGACGTTGTTGATATAGGTACTGTTGGCGGTGGCCGCCTGCAATGTTTTTGTTCCGCTGCCACCGAGGGTCAGGTTGTAATACGTGACGCCGGTCACGTTTTGCGGGCCCGCGGCATTAAAGGTAACGGTCGTATTGTCCGAGATGGTATTGAGCACCGGTGTTGACGTGTTTGTGATGGTGAGGCTGGCATTTGGAGACACGTCGACCGTTGCGGACAGTGCTGCGGTGGAAGGGATTGTCATTGTTGAGACCGTCACACTGTCGCCGACCACGAGCTTTGATGAAAGTCCGGTGATGGCCAGTGGCGTGGCGAGCGTGGTTGCCGCCCGGTTGCGAAGTAGAAAGACCTGCCCGTCTGCCGAGAAGTTGGCCGGGTTGGCGCCGGAGCCGTCGCTGTTGCGGCCCCAGGTGAGAAGGCTTGCGATATCGCCCGTTGATTTCGAATAATAAAATGCCTGGTTGAAATAGATCTTGATGGAGACATAGTCGATCTCGGCCTGTACATCCTGGCTGCCTTTGTTCTTGCCGACGATCCGGAAGCCGAAGCCGGTGTTGATCAAATCGGCGGGCGTCCATGTGGTTCCCCACAGGTCGCTCGAGCCACCGAAGACGATCGACGTGCCGGTGGCGGGCCAGGCAACCTTGGAGCGTGCCTTGTTCACACCTGCTTCGGCGCCGGCCTTGAGAAGGAAAATACGGTTGTCACGCATGCTGCCGGTGCCGGTCTTCCGAAGCTTTACGGTCACTTCGATGCCATTGATCGTGCCCGCCGGCGGGATGTAGTTTGCCAGGGCCGCATTGGTTGTCTGGAAGCCCCATGTCTTGGCGTCGAGGTTGTACGTGGGCTTGTTGACACCGGTGATGGCGCAGGTGGTGTAGACGTTGTCGGCGGCGAGTACATTGGTCGGGTTCACCCAATTGGTGCCGCTCGCCGTTGCGCTTGTTGCTACTGTGCCGGCGGTGAGGCTGACGGCGCTGATCTGGGTGAAGGCGGGCAGGGCAGTGCAGGACAGCAGCACCAGCCACGCGGCCATGAATGATTTACGTTGCATAGGATATTGGATTACGAACCGGAAAGCTACAAGAGCAGGTTTTGACATGCAAGGGGTGCGCAGGCCGGGCGGAAGCCGGGGCTCTGCGCGGGTTTCATGGCCTGAATGGTAATCGATTGGGCAGCAACGGTCTGCACGACAAACGCCCTCTTTGGGAGGGCGTTTGTCGTAAAATGACGGCGTAGATTCACGATTCAGGTTGCGGGGTATACCGCAAATACGGCTTTATGATTTTTACGCCTTTTGTGAACTTTTTCAGTGCATCCTCGGTAGAAACGGCGGGCACAACGATCACGTCCTCGCCCTGCTTCCAGTTGGCGGGCGTGGCAACACTGTGTTTGGCGGTAAGCTGGAGTGAGTCGATGACGCGCAGGACCTCGTGGAAATTGCGGCCGGTTGACGCGGGGTAGGTCAGTGTCAGCTTGATCTTTTTGTCGGGACCGATAATGAACAAAGAACGGACGGTGAACGTCTCCGACGCGTTCGGGTGAATCATGTCATAGAGGTTGGCGACCTCCCTGCTTTCGTCGGCGATGATCGGAAAATCAACCGAGCATTGCTGCGTTTCATTGATGTCGTTCACCCATCCATGGTGCTTGTCCAGGGGGTCCACGCTGACGGCGAGTACCATGACGTTTCGCTTTGCGAATTCTTCCTTGAGAAGCGCGGTGCGGCCCAGCTCAGTTGTGCAAACCGGTGTATAGTCGGCGGGGTGAGAGAACAGCACGCCCCAGCTGTCGCCGAGGTATTGATACAGATCGATGTCACCTTGCGTCGTGGAAGCACGGAAGTTCGGTGCGGGATCGCCCAGTCGTAAGCTCATAGTGATTGATGTTTAGAAAGCGAAAATAGGCAATAGTGAATGGTGAATCGTGAATGGTGAATGGTGAGCAGGGTCGATTCCAGTACTGGCTGTCATCCCGCAGGGGATCTGAAACGTGGGGTTTGAACCACGAAGCCACGAAGAGCGCGAAGGAACACGAAGGAGGGATTTAGGATTTTAGATTGACGATTTTAGATGGAACAGCCGTTGAACCACGAAGCCACGGGGGGCGCGAAGGGACACGAAGAGGGATTTGGGATCTTAGATTGACGATTTTAGATTGGTGGAGAGATTGTTTACGCCGTCATCCCGAGCGCCCCGCGAGGGAGGCGCTGCACTTCCATGCTGTCATCCCGCAGGGATCTGAAAGGTGCGGTTTGAGGAGAGAATGAGCCACGAAGACAGGAAGGCGCGAAGGAGCACAAAGGGAAAAAGAAGCGGTACGTTCTTGATGGAGAGCGCGGGATGACAGCCGCGGGCGGGTGGGACGGTGAGAGTTATGAAGGTGCGGGACGTCTTGGAGGGAAAGGTGCTGACATGCGTCAGCATGACAGCTTGCGTAGCGCATGGGCTCCCTCGCGCGACGCTCGGGATGACAGGCTGGAGGTGCAGGAGATGGCTTCGTTCGTCCCCATGACGGACAGCATTCAGGTGCATGGGCTCCCTCGCGCGGCGCTCGGGATGACAGCCTGGAGGTGCACGGGCTCCCTCGCTTCGCGCTCGGGATGACAGACCGAAGCTGCAGAATCTTCAAAAATCAAAAATCAAAAATCTAAAATCGTAAATCCCTTTGTGCTCCTTCGCGCCTTCCTGTCTTCGTGGCCCAAGCTCTCCTCAAAGAGCACGTGTCAGGTCCCTGCGGGATGACAGCCGGGAGCGTCTGCTCGGAGCGATCACCAATCTAAAATCGTCAATCGTGCAAGTGCAGGAGATTGCTTCGTTCCGCGCAATG
>JAQBNP010000111.1 GCA_028288515.1 Flaviaestuariibacter sp.
GTCTGTTGCGCGACGCCTATCAACAGGCGGAGCAGGGAACGCCCGTGGAAGTACTGGACGATGCACACGCCGGCGACCTTGCATTCTTCACCAACGACGCCGGCCGCGTCACGCATGTCGGCATCCTGCTGCGTCCTGATTCGATCGTGCATGCGGCCGGCCAGGTACGCATCGACCCGATCGATAAAGAAGGAATCATCCACGCGGAAAGTGGACGACGGACGCACCGGCTGCACAGCATCAGGCGGTTTACCTGATCAGGCTACAGGCTTTTGATCCAGCGAAAAATGGCGCTGTCCCAGCCAAGCATCTTGAAGGCGGTGTAGAACAGCAAAACGGCAAAGACCTTCTTCAGCGTTTCCTGCGAAACAGCAAGAGAGATCTTGCTGCCCAGAAAGCCACCGATCAAAAATCCGGCAGCCATGATGCCGACAACCTTCACATCCACAAAGCCCCTGTTATAATAGTTGATCACGGCCAGGATGCCGACGGGAAGAAGAAGTAAGCCGAGCGACGTGCCCTGCGCCTCATGCTGGGAGAAGCCAAGAAAATACACAAGCGCCGGTACGATGATGATGCCGCCACCAATGCCGACAAGCCCGCTCATGACGCCGGCCATCAGGCCAATGACAAAAAGGACCAGCAGGATCTGCATGCTCATGGAATCCGTTTTTAGGGTCCGCACAACTTACGCAAACTTTTCTTTGTAAAAAGCAACGGCTTCGTTCACGATGCCATACGCTGCCTCCCTGTCCTGGAAGTCTTCAATACAGACCTCCTTGTTCTCAAGAACCTTGTATTGCTCGAAGTAATTCTTGAGTTCATTGAAGAAGTGCTGTGGAAGGTCGCCGATGTCGCGCATATGGTTGACAGAGGGATCGTGTGTGGCCACGGCAATGATCTTGTCATCCTTCTCGCCACTGTCCACCATCTGCATATTTCCGATCACTGTTGCTTCAACCAGGCAGAGGGACTGGATCGATTGCGAGCAAAGAACAAGGATATCGAGCGGGTCGCCATCGTGACCAAGCGTCTGCGGAATAAAGCCGTAGTTGACCGGGTAATGGAATGATGAATAGATGACGCGGTCGAGGCGGAGGAGCCCCGTTTCTTTGTCGATCTCGTATTTGGTTCGGGACCCCTGCGGGATCTCGATGAGGGCATTGACGCGTTCTGGAATGGCCGGGCCGGCGGCGGCGCCATGCCAGGGATGTAAAACATTCAGTGTCTTCATATCAGTGTGCCAGTTTGTAGCCTGCAAAAGTAGCCAGGAAACCTCCACCGACGCTCGCTGCCGCGTAAAGAAAGAAGGCGCCGACCCGTCCTTCCGTCAGCATCGTGACCCCTTCCAGAGTGAATGCGGAAAAGGTTGTGAAGCCGCCACAGAAGCCGCTCATCAGCAACAGCCTGCCCGTATCGGGTAAAGCCTGCCGACTTGCATAACCCCACAGGATGCCGATCAGCAGGCAGCCGGCAATGTTTACGCCCAACGTACCAAAGGGGAGACCCTGCGCCGGCACGGCGCGCTGGCAAAGGAATCGCAGGATACTGCCCGCAGCCCCGCCGATGCCCACAAGAAAAAGACTGTTCATCACCGCTTCGCAAATGAGAATTTGAGATCAACAAGCCATTGGTTCCGGCGGCGCACCACCATCACGGAATCCTTCTGGTTCTTAAATGAATTGGAATAGCTCACGATGCTCGTGCTGTCATTGACCCGCCGCGTATCGTAAATCCGGATCGAGGATTCGCGGTAGCTGAAGTTTTCGTCCTTCGTGAGCTGACCACGGTTCCGCTTCACGGCGTCGAGGTATTCGGTATTGGTTGAATCCGGGATCATATACCCCGCAGCCTGCTCAAAATTATTATCGAGGGACGCGCGGATAAAGTTGCGTGCGGCATCGACGTCGCTGTCCGAGGTGACGGTTTCTTGCTGGTTGCCGGAGCAAGCCGCGAACAGGACAATGCAGGCTGCACAGGCGAGGCGGGAAAGGTTCATGTCTGCAAGGTAATCGATAATGTGCGAGGAAGCAACGAAGACAACAGGGCATAAAAAAAGGAGAAGGCCTTGCATGCCTTCTCCTCGGATCGAATGTAAATCTGTTCTTAGTCGCGTCGCTGGTTGCGGTCGTAATAACCGCGCTGCTTGCGCTCGGCCTGTTCAGCTTCTTCTTGTTCCGCTTCGCGCTCGCCTTCCTTGTTGTATGCCTTGATGATGGCCTTCACAAGGCGGTGACGGACAACGTCTTCCTCGTCCAGCTCGATATAGCCGATGCCATCAACGTTCTTCAGGATGCGGCTTGCCTTGGCGAGACCCGAGCGCTGGTTGCGCGGAAGGTCAACCTGCGTAAGGTCACCGGTAATGATGGCCTTCGCGTTGGCGCCGATACGGGTCAGGAACATCTTCAGCTGGAGATCCGTGGCGTTCTGTGCCTCATCGAGAATGATGAAGCAATTGTCCAGCGTGCGGCCGCGCATATAAGCGAGGGGCGCGATCTCGATCGTACGCGTGCTCATATAATACCCAAGCTTGTCGGCCGGGATCATGTCGTCGAGAGCGTCGTAAAGTGGACGCAGGTAGGGATCGATCTTTTCCTTGAGGTCGCCGGGCAGGAAGCCAAGGCTTTCACCTGCTTCGACAGCCGGGCGCGTGAGGATGATCTTCTTGGCCTGCTTGTTCTTCAGGGCGCGAACGGCCATGGCAACGGCGGTATATGTTTTACCGGTACCGGCGGGACCGATCGCAAAGACGATGTCATTTTTTTCAGCGCTCGATACGAGCAGCTTTTGGTTGGCGGTACGTGCCCGGACGGTCTTGCCGTTGGGGCCGAACACGAGAACGTCGTTGGGGTTCCGCTCGACGAAGTTGTCGACCGTTTCGGCATCGTCTCCGCCGAGGACCTGTTCGAAATAATTATCGCTCATGTGACCGTTTCTTTCAAGGTACTGCACCAGCAGCTCGATCTTTTCCTTTGCTCCATCCACCTGCTCCGGGGCTCCGCTCAATTTTATCTGCGTGCCTCTGGAGAGAATTTTCAACAGGGGGAATTTCTTTTTGAGAATGTCAAGTTTACCGTTGTTAACGCCGAAGAACTCGATCGGGTTTACGGTTTCAAGGTTGATGATAGTGTCTCTCAATTCGCTTCTTGTTTAGATGATGAATCCGGCTCACCGGCTTTCGTTTTCATGTCTTTCTTTCCGACAAGTTAGAACAATGGATGTTAACGAAATGCAGTGACTTGTACACATAATGTTAATTAAAAACTGTGCCGTGTTTCAACCCGACAAGCAGAAAGGAGACGCTTCGATCAACGTAAAATCGGGCTTGACTTCAAGCCGCAATGAGCACGTTCGCGGCAGCCAGCAGACGCGTGGTGCCGTGCATTCGAACCCTCCCACGCGCACTTGCCGGCAGCCCGGCCCTGTTCATAAATTCCGGGAACCGGAGGCCTGTCCCTCCGTATTTTCACGCTTCAACCGCATGCACATGAGAAAATTCTTGCTCATTTTCAACCTGCTTCTTCCGGGCGTACTGCTCGCGCAGGGACTCAGCTATTATCTTCCCGACAGCGTCCAATACAATCCCGCCGTCCCCAAGCCGAAAGACGTGATCTACCATGAAGTTGGCGAGTGGCACGTGACGCATGACCGGCTCGTAAGCTATATGCAGGCGATCGCGAAAGCCGCCCCCGACCGGGTGACGATCGAGACGATGGGAATGACCTATGAGAACCGGCCGCAGGCGCTGCTCGTGATCACGTCTGCGACCAATCACCGAAACCTCGAAGCGATCCGCCGGCAACACCTGCAGCTGACAGATCCCGCCGCCTCCGGCTCGTTGAATCTTGACAACATGCCCATCGTGGTTTATATCGGCCACTCGATCCATGGCAACGAACCAAGTGGCGCCAACGCGGCCCTCGTCAGCGCCTACTACCTCGCGGCTGCGCAGGGTGCGGCCATCGATGACCTCCTCGAGCACGTCGTGATCCTCTTCGACCCATCATTCAACCCCGACGGACTTCAGCGCTTTTCAACCTGGGCCAACCAGCATAAAAGCAAAAACCTGGTGACCGATCCCGCTTCCCGCGAATTCAACGAGGTCTGGCCCGGTGGCCGCTACAACCATTACTGGTTCGACCTGAACCGGGACTGGCTGCCGGCCGTGCATATCGAAAGCCAGAACCGACTAACGGTGTACCGCAACTGGATGCCGAATATTCTCACCGACCACCACGAGCAGGGGAGCAATGCCACCTTCTTTTTCCAGCCCGGCGTACCATCACGTGTGAACCCGCTGACGCCCGCGCGCAACCAGGAGCTGACCACGCAGATGGCGAAATTTCATGCGGCCTACCTGGACCGCATCGGCTCTCTTTATTTCACAAAAGAGAATTACGACGACTTTTATTATGGCAAAGGATCGACCTATCCCGATATCAACGGCGGCATCGGCATCCTCTTCGAGCAGGCCTCAAGCCGGGGTCATGCGCAGCAAACATCGAACGGCATCCTGCGCTTCCCATTCACGATCCGAAACCAGTTCGTGACCACCCTCTCGACACTCGAAGCAGCCCGCACCATGCGAAAGGATTTTCTTTCCTTCCAGCGGGATTTTTATAAGACATCAGCGACCGAGGCAGCGGCGGCTCCAACCAAAGCCTATGTATTTGGCGATGCAGCGGACAAGGGCAAGACGGCCATCTTCATTACAATGCTGCGGCGCCATGGTATCGATGTTTACCACCTGGCCAACACGATCAAGGCCGATGGCCTTTCCTTCGAAAAAGGCAGCTCCTACATTGTACCATCCGGGCAGAACCAGCACCGTGTGATCCGCGCCATCTTCGACAAAACCCTGACCTACCGCGACAGTCTCTTTTATGATATCACGGCCTGGACAATGCCCCTCGCGTTCGGACTTCCATCGGCCGAGCTCAATGCATCACAATACACCGCATCGGCCCTGGGCGAAAAATTGACCGCGACGCCCGCACCTGCCGCAGCTGCGTTTGCGCGCAGCAACTATGCGTATGTACTGGAGTGGACCGAGTTCTATGCGCCGGCTGTCCTGTACGAGCTGCAGTCCGCCGGCATCTCGGTTCGCGTGGCGTCGGCACCCTTCGAGATGGGTTCCGGCGCCTCCAGGCATACCTATCGCAATGGTACGTTGATGATCCCCGTTGCGATGCAGGCGCCGGATGCCGACCGGCTCTATGAGATACTGACACGCATGGCACAGAAATACAACCTGCCCTTCACACCCGTCACGACGGGTAATGTCACGTCGGGCAGCGACCTGGGCAGCAGCAAGTTCCTGGCGCTCTCAAAGCCCTCGATTGCCACGGTGGTCGGTGCGGGTGTGAACCCCACCGATGCCGGCGAGCTGTGGCACTTGCTGGACCAGCGCTTTAATATCCCCATGTCACAGCTGGAGACGTCGAGCTTCAACCGGGTCGATCTCGCCAAATACAATACGATCATTCTTGTGGGCGGCGCGTATGCCGATCTCAATAAGGACAAGCTCAAAGCCTGGGTGCAGGGCGGCGGCACCCTTGTGCTCATGGAAGAAGCCATTTCATGGGCATCCGCTGCTGGCATTGCGCCAATCGGCCTCAAGAAATCGCGCGCCTATCTCGACAGCACCGCATCGCTGCCCTATTCCGAAAAGGACCAGCTGGAAGGATCACAGCAGGTCCGGGGCGCCATCTTTCGCGCCGAGGCGGACCTCACGCACCCGCTTGCCTACGGTTATACCCAACCGTATGTGAGTCTTTTCAAAGCAAACAAGGTTTTTTTGGAGCGAAGTAAGAATCCCTTTCAGACACCGTTCTTTTATAAGGACGCCCCCCTGCAAAGTGGATGGGTGAGCCGGCAGAACCTGGATGCGGTGCGCAACTCGGCCGCTGTGGTCGTAACCGGAAGCGGGGCGGGGCGGGTGATCGCCATCGCCGACAACCCGAACTTCAGGGCCTTCTGGATGGGTGGCACAAAGCTCATGATGAATGCCATTTTCTTTGGCCGCCTGATCGAGACCGGTACCGCCGCGGCTGACTAGCTGGTGCGGGATTTGTACCGGGATAAGAAAACAGAACGGTATGGAACAGAACAACAAGGGTTCGCAGAACTCACAAACACACGGGCATCATGAAGGTCCGCAGCAGAATATCGCCTCTCAGAACGAAGGGCGGAATAACTCCCAAAGCCAGGCCGATATGATGGGCGGGCGCGAAGGGAAGAATGACCAGGCGGAGACGGAAAGCGACCGCGCCAACCAGAACGAGGACGAAGGCGTCAGGGGCGGGAACAGCAGTATCTGAGCAAAAAATGCGGTCTTTAAAGACCGCATTTTTTTTAGAGGTTTCCAGGGGAATAATCTCCCAAAAACAGGAGGTTTTAACCTGATCCATCCCCAAAGATTTTGTATCTTGTACCCCTAATAATTGAGCACTATGATTAAAATGCAAGTCATCGGCAATCTTGGAAAAGATTGCACAGTAAACACAGTGAACGGCCGCAACGTGATCAACTTCACAGTGGCCCACACCGAGAAGTACAAGGACAGCCAGGGCAACAACCAGGAGAAGACAACCTGGGTCGATTGCGCCTACTGGACGGATCGCACGGCAGTTGCCCCCTACCTCGTAAAGGGCACCCAGGTTTTTGCCGAAGGGGCTCCCGAGGTCAGAAGCTTCACCCGTAATGACGGCACGGCCGGCGCTTCCCTGTCGATGCGTGTGCGCGAGGTTCAGCTCCTCGGCCGCAAAGGCGAGAACGGCGGTGGCGGCTTCAGCGACAACAACAACAGCGCTGCGCCACAGCGCCAGGAATCCGGCGCTCCCGCGAGCATCGACGACATGTCGGACGACCTGCCATTCTAAGGCAGCCCCAGAATACTGAATGCTCCCGCAAGGGAGCATTTTTTTTGTGCCTGGCGCAGGGCATAGCGGTCCCGCAAAAGAATAGCCACCCTGGGGTGGCTATTCTTTTGCGGTGAGCGGCGGCGCTTATTGAAGCACTGCTTTTACGCTCCAGAGATCAGCGTAATTATTGATCGATGGCTTGTTCTTCGGAGCCCCTGCATTCGAGCTGAAATAGATCGTATTGTCCGGGCCGAAGGTCGGGAACCAGTTCACGGTATTGCCCTGTGTGACCTGCGTCAGGGAAGAGCCGTCAGCCTTCATCACGAAGATGTGTGCGCTCTGGTCGTCGCGGGTAGAGGAGAACACGATGGACTTTCCATCCTTCGAGTAGCTTCCATGGAAATTGCTGAACTCGCCGGACGTGAGCTGCGTGCTCTGCCCGGTCTTCATGTCATACGTAAAGATCTGTTGGAACTTACCCACTTCTTTCGTGTAGATGAAGTTCTGTCCAGACGGGTGCCAGTTGCCAAAATAGCCTTCGGTCAGAACGGTGAAATTGTTACCGCTCGGGTCCATCAGGCACATCTGGTAGGTGGAGCCGATGCGGCTTTGGAACAGGATGCGCTTGCCATCAGGAGAAATGTTAGGGTAGGAGTCAGACTCGCCCATCGCTGATGGCGTGATATACGAGATACCGTTGTTGCCATCGATGCCACCCTTGCAGATCACCGGCTTCGCCGGGCGGTAGTAGGTGTAGAGAAAACTCTTGGAGTCAGCCATCCACGCGCCTTCGGCGGTGTTCGAGCCGATGATCGGCGTGCGTCCCGGCTGGCCGATATTGATGTACACCAGGGTGTATTTTTCACTGCCGGCCTTGTTGTCGTCGCGGGTGTAGAACATGATGCGCTTCCCGTCCGGGCTCACTTTCGGATAGTATTCAGTGATCGGATCATTGCTGAGGCGGATCAGCTCACGCGCGTTACCGGTTGTTCCCGGTGCGTTGTCGGGGATCAGTGGCTTTTTCAAGCCAGTCATCGACCCGCACCCTTGAAGCAGGTAAACGGCCGTACAAAGAGAGAGAAATTTGATTCGTTTCATAAACAGTTTTTTTTAGAAATGTGTTCAAGGGGGTATGTCCCATGCGTGTTCAAAAGTAGGCCGCCGGGTCCACCATGGAAATACCTACAATTGGGTAAAATACGGTTGCCTTGGCCCGTTTCCGTAGATGCGCGGGACAGCAGCAGTGCGAGTGAAGTGATTATCTTCGCGGCATGGGTTCTCACGTGTTCACCTACGATGTCCTGTTTGATTTT
>JAQBNP010000042.1 GCA_028288515.1 Flaviaestuariibacter sp.
CTACCGAACCGCATACGGGGCGCCGCTGAACCTCTACCCGGTCGTTTCCGGAAGCGGTGCCCTTCCCGCCCGCCTTGTCATTTGTCTCGGCGAGAACACATCGGATTCGACAGCGCCTTTCTACCTCGCTCCGGAAGGCGACTTCTCCATGCAGGTTGAGCCACAGCCCGGCGCAAATGACAACTTCCTCATGTGCGGGCTGCAGGGAACGGAGTTCTTCCAGGTCACCTCTCAGACCGCAACTTTGGCCGGCGATACCCTTCGCTTTTTGTCCGGCTGCCCGGCCCTCGCGCCCGGCTATCCCTACCCGCCCGCCTCGCCGGTTTCGGCCCCTCAAGACCCGACAGCTGCCCTTCTCACGACGGGCTTCACGACGTCCTGGGCAACGCTCATTCCCTGCAGCGCAACAATGCCGCTGTACGTGTCGCAGCCGAAAGGCTCGTCTCTTTTCGGCAATGACAGCCTTGTTGCGCCGACATACACAACCCTGTTCGGCCATTCAACACCTGCGTTCACATTCACGCCGGATGCCTCCACGCTCTTTCCATTGGTGCCGTACCTGTCGGTGGTTGCGGGCGATGGCTCGACATCTTTTTCACAGCAGCAGCTTTTGGATTTCGAGAGGCTGGTAATCAGCCCAACCCGACGCAAGGCCATCGGGTCATTGTCGACCACGGCGTCAGTGGCGACATCGGCCCAGGCCATGACCGGGAGCGGCGCCGTTCAGCAAACCATCACGACACCATCGGGTCTGCTGGTGACGTTAACATCGTCTGGCGGACAGATGCATTGGGACCATGTGCTGCTTGGACAAAACACGGACAACGGGATTCCTTATGCGCTCCAGTTCGACAACCCCGATCCGACGCTGATCGAGGCCTTGCAGACAAGCGACCTTTTCCTGGTTGCCGCCAATGCACAATTCCTGAGTGGCGGCACGGCTGGATTCGAGAACACGATGAGCATCGGCGGCTGGGGCCTGCAGGCCAATGTGGGCACGAACGCCGGCTATGGCGATTATCGCAACGTGATGATCATCAAAGGAAAGAAGGGCGTTCTCTACGACCCTGCCCATTCAACCAACAGCCTGGTGGCCAACCCGAATAAATGGACGGGCGCAGAAAATTTTTCGGCGCCGACGATCCCGGGCGGATCCGGCCCCGACACCGGGCAGATGATCAACCTGTCGCAATGGCTGCAGAACTATTTTGCCCAGGCGGCCGGGGAGGCCAGCCAGGCGGCGGCAGGCGCGTATTTCGCGAAATTCAACGCGATCGCCACCGATCCAAACTGGACCGGCATTCTCTTTCTTCGCATCGACATCACGAACATCCCCGGGAACCTCTCAGGCATCGTCGCGGGTGTTACGAATATGCCGGCATTCAATGCCCACCACCTCGTGGTGGAGATCAGCCCCGTCAAGAAATCCAGTTCGGGCGCAACGCTGCCGCACCCGAGCACGATGTTCGGCCTGATCTATTATGTCGACCCGCAGTTCACCGACGCCACACCCTACACAACACTTCCACCGACGAATACCGGCGATTTTGACTTTCGCTTGCTGACACTGAAAGTTCTCTTTGAGAATACCGCGGTGAAAAGCTTCGAAAGCTATGCCCAGCTGACCATGTCGAAGCTATTCGGCACCGTGGTATCCGGGATGGGCGACCCCACTAACCTGTACGACAATGTCCTGCTCAAGGGAAGCTTCCAGCTCACAGGCGCAGACCCGATCTACAATCTCAGCAGCGCCGGCGACAACCTGTTTTCACTCAACTCAAATATTATCGGACGCGTGGAGATCACCAACGCGGTGCTCACCACACGGCCCTCGTCAGACCCTGCGAAAGCGATCTCCTGGTTCGGGCTGCGGGGCTTCATTGACTTCCTGCCACTGTCGTTTACGCCGGCCGCCGAGGGCGCGAAGACCGTCGACTTCGACCTTTTTTCGTTCGGCAACCTGCCGCCGGCAACAGCAAGCGGACAGGGACTTTCGTTCGACAACCTGGGCATCAGCATGACCTATGTGAAAGCAACGCCGAAGCAGCGAACGTTTGTGTTTGAGAGCGGCGCCACCACATTCGATACCGGCCACAGCACACCACGCGCTTCCTCGCTGTTCACCAATTTTGCGCTGGATGAAGTGACCCTGCTCAGCGGCACTGCCGACACCGGCCCGGATGCTCTTGGATTTTTACCGGTGATCCCGGACATGAGGCTTTCGGGTGTCGGCGGATCATCGTGGTATGGGCTGAAGTTCTTGCTGAATCTCGGCACGCCGGGCGCCCTTGCAGGAAAGGTCAATCTGAACGCGTATCTCCTTCTTGCGTGGTCTCCCGACAGCTCCGGCGATGACGTGGCGGCCTCCGTTACGCTATCGCTTCCGGGAACGGGTGGCGGCGCATCGCTGATCAGCCTGCAGAACGTGCTGAAGCTGTCGATCGGGCAGCTGCGGCTTGCTTTCGACCAGACGCAGTCCTCTTTTCTCCTGATGTTCACCGAGATCGCTTTGAAATTCCTGGGCCTGATCAAGATCCCGCCCAGCGGCTCAACGCTTTTTTACCTGTTCGGCAATCCCAAGGCCGGCGGAAAATCTTCGGGCCTGGGCTGGTACGCGATGTACCGGAAGGTAGCCCCGAAAACCAAGCAGACACAACTCTCCTCATGGCAGCCTGCTGTCAAATTAATCAAGCAAGATGAGCTTATTCAGTGATCTCGTTAACCTGTTTTCGAAGGCAGACCAAGTCCGCGACAATTATACAGGCATCTCCATCACGGAGATCCTGGAGTTTATCAATGCCGAAGAGCAGCTGCGTTTTTATGTTGACGGGACGCCGAATTTCGGGCACCAGGCCAGCACGATCAATATCATGAAGCGACTGATCGATGCCACGGGCTACAACAAGTCGATCCTGATCGTTTACCAGACGGCAACAAAGTCCGGCGACTCAACGCCGAACAAGCTGGCGGTGCTGCTGTCCGACCTCGTACCTGCCAATATCGACACCACGACCATCTCCTACGGAACCTGCACCAACATCAAGTTCCTGAACTGCAGCGCAGCGCCGGGTTCTCTTGTGTCTGCACGGTTCGGCTTCACCGGCGGAGCCGATCCGAGCATCGACTATGGCCGGATCCTGAATGTGGCGAACTTCCTTCGGCTGCAGCCTTACCTGTGGCTCAAAGTGCCAAACCAGGTGCTGCGGCCAACGCACGACCCCTTCTCCCTGGATACGGACGAAGCGCCTTTCTCCACGCTTGCCTATAAGTTCTCACCGGCTTCCTGCGCCACTGTTGCGGCCGGGACCTGGACCTGGTATACGGCAACACAGAGCTTCGATGCCGCTATGGCGATCCGGACGCTGAATGCACAAGCCGTTTACAATGCGTACGTGGGGCAGGGTGCAGCCATCGACCTGATGCCGGCGTATGGGCTGCACCAGTTCCAGCGGGCCGATGAGATCAGCCTGAACCTCGCGCTCACGGCCTTGCAACTGCAGTCTGCGCGCGCGAAACCAACGATCATCCTTCATTTTTCCGACCCGTCGCGCGCCGCAATTTTTGACTACCTCACTGCGCTGAAGACCGACCTCGATGCCGGTGCGGTTCTCCTTCCGGCACTGAAGGCGAGAATCAACGAAGATGTACAGGTCCAGTCCCAGGTGAACCTGACCGCGCTCATGGCGCAGCTGGCGCGGGTCATCCCAACGGCCATCGCCAACCGTACATCGCTCAAGCTGCTGAATGGGTATGTTTCAGACGCCTATGTCAACATCACTGCCACGATCACTGAGGCACTGGCTGGGTTGACCGCCAACGACGTGGCGATCATTTCCATCGGCGCCGTACCCCAGCAGGTGTACAACTATTTCTTTGCCCAGGGATCGCTTCCCGGGATCTTCGAAGGACAGAATACGTCGAGCCTCGTGATCAGCCAGGGCCGCCCCTTTCTGCAGATCCCGAAGGACAACGAGGATGATGCCCAGAACTACCCCGGAAAGGTGAATGCCACAAGCTATGCGCCGGTTGCGCAAGCAGCCAAAGCTGCCGTGCTCAACCTCCGCAACCAGACCTTCAAGCAGTACATGGTCCGCTCCGGCGCCCCTGATCCCGTGGCTTACTATACCGCGTTGACGGGCACGGCCACCTTTATCCTCAATGCACTAACGACGGGGAATGCCGCCAGCACCTATTTCACGAGCCTGGGGGTCTACTATCAAAAGGATATTCATGATAAGCTGATGCTGGGCCTTGTGGCCGTAGATGCACTTCTTCTCACAGGGTCTTCGAGAACGGCTCTTTCCGCGACGGCCACCCTGTCACTCGACCAGATCTATACACAGCTCACAGCAGCGTGGTCCGACGGCACGGTCAACCTTGTCAGCGCCCTGCCGAAGTCATACCTGGCAACCTTCTTTGCCGCGGTGACCGGCGACCTGTTTGCTGTAACGGTTGCCCAGAACGATATCACGCAGGAAAAAGACGCGGGTGGAAAAACGACGAAGGTCTCCATCGCCAATGCAACGACCCGCTCCTTCCTCGGACAGGCGATGACGCTGACGCTCGATTTCTCGGCAGACGCCGGCCCCGTTGCTACGACCGTGACGGCGAAGACAAACCAGCAATGGTCTCTCGATGGCGTTCCGTGGATCGTGCTGCGCAACCCGGGCTTCACCATGACCGTCAACGAGGGTGGCCTTCCCGTACAGGGTGGCATCACCGGCACCATCACGCAAGGAAGTACTGATGTTGACCTGGCGCTCACCTATCCCGCAGGCGACAATGCCTGGATGCTCGGCGCTTCGTTCACCGGCAGCTATCCTTCCATCAGCACGATCTACCAGGCCGCCGGCGGGATCAACCTCACGCAAACCCTTCCACCCCCGCTGAACTCAATGGCCGGCTTTGGCCTGAAGAGCCTGCAGTTCCAATATAACCCGGCAACGACAAGCTTTGATTCGATGAGCTATACCATGAGCTCGCCAAGCCCGTGGGTACTGACAAGCTCACCTGCCTTTTCGATCACACCGACTGCAACGGTCTCCGTTTTCAATGTAGCGGATATCCAGAACCGTAAAACGACGTTTGACGTGAGTGGCAGCTTCACCATCGGCAAAGGCACGATCGAGGTCAACGGCGGCTACCCCGGTTACGAGATCTACGGTGGGCTAAGCGATGGGCAGATCGAGCTGAGCGACCTGCTCGCGCTGTTCGGCGGCACACTGCAGTTGGATACATCTGTCACGTCCTTCAATTTTGATCTCAACCCGCCGCTCGGCTCTTATGCCGTGGATGCCATGCTGGAAAGCGACAAGCCGCTGGTCATCGCGTCCATTTTCAGCATCGACAACCTGAGTTTCAACGTCGCCAGTGACGGCTCTTCAAATACGATCGGGCTGGGTGGACAGATCACGGTCCTGCCCGGAACACAGAACATTGTTCTCCAGCTCCGTGCCTTGTACGCGACAGGCAACGGCTGGACGTTTGCCGGCAAGCAAACGGGGGGCGCACTGGCGGTTGGCGACCTGCTCGCGACCTACATCGACAAGTCATGGACGCCGCCGGAAGCGCTGAATCTTTCACTCTCGGGCCTTTCGTTCTCCATCGCGACGGCCACGTCCTACTGGCAGTTCGGCGCGCGGACGGCAAAGCCATGGGTCATTCCGTTCCTAAACCTTACCATCAGCGGAAAAGCAATGGTGGGCTACGGCATCAAAGGTGAATCAAAGACACCGGGGAAGTACGGGACGATCGAAGCGGACATCAGCTGGAACGGGATCGACCTGACTGTTTTTTATGATTACAACCCCGGCTACGCAGCATACGGCATCCGATGGAATATGCTGGAAGGCAAAGTGGCGCCGAATGGCGAAGGCCACCAGGTAGCCACACTGACATTCACACAGTCGACGACGGTCGGATCGATCGTGGAGACTTTTGTATCCTGGGCCACAGGCTCGAAATTCGGGCTGGCCTCGCCGTGGGATCTTCTCAACGGAATCCCTCTCAATAACCTTTCCCTATCCTATGATTTTACGGACAAGTCCGTCGGCTTCAGCCTCGGCATCGGCCCGATCGACCTCGGGTTTGCGCAGGTGAAGGGGATCACGGTTTCATACCAGTCAGGCGGCGATCCGGACACCAATGGTGTGATGGTGACGCTCGACATCACGTCGGCTTTCGGTACCGTTCCGACATGGAACGCGGCGAAGCCCGAGACAACGCCGGCACCTCCGGGACAGGGCAATAAATACCTCGACCTGCGCCTTCTCGCGATGGGCCAGCACGTTACATTTGCCGGCTTCGAAACCGTCACTACGGTCCAGGAAGCGATCGCCTGTATGGAGGAAATGCCGGCACCAAAGCCAGGCCTGCTGCCCGCTGTCACGCTCGACGCGAACAGCTCCTGGCTGGTGGGCATGGACTTCGGCGTTCTTCGTCTCGAGGAAGAGAAGAAGGAAGCCGTCTTCCTTCTCGACGACGGTGACGATGACGACAGCGGCAGTTCTTATTTCCTCACGCTGCAGATCGTGTTCAACGACCCCAACCTCTATGCGTTGCGGATCGCTTTAGACGGCGCTCCCGCCAAGGTGTTCAAAGGGCTCGACTTCCAGATCATGTACAAAAAGGTGAGCGATACGGTCGGCGTCTATATGGCGCAGATCGCTTTGCCCGACGCGATGCGGCAGATCAAGATGGGCGCGTTCAATATCACGCTTCCCATCTTCGCCATCGAAGTGTATACGAATGGTGACTTCCAGGTCGATATCGGATTTCCCTGGAACCAGGATTTCTCCCGCTCGCTCACGTTCCAGGGCTGGGTAGTTACGCCCGTTGGACCGATCCCCGTCATGGGTGGTGTGGGCGTGTATTTTGGAAAGTTGTCGAGCGCTACTACGAACCGAGTTCCGCAGACGACGACGGGCACCTTTAACCCCGTCCTGGTCTTCGGTTTCGGCATCCAGTTCGGGTTCGGCTTTTCCTTCAACGCGGGTATCCTCAACGCCGGCTTCAGCCTAACGGCCGTTGCCATCCTTGAGGGCCTTCTCGCCAAATGGAATCCCTACCAGCTGCCGGCTGGTCCGTCGAACAACCAGCAGGTGGAAACCTCTTATTATTTCTGGTTCCGGGGCACTGTCGGCATCATCGGCAAGCTGTACGGCTCCATTGATTTTGCGATCATCAAGGCCGACCTCAATATCGATATCCGGATCATCGCGCAGATGACGTTCGCCTCTTACGAACCGATCCTGCTCTCGCTGACCGCATCGGTGGATGTATCCCTGACCATCACGATCAACCTCGGCCTCTTCAAGATACACATCAGCTTCAGCTTCTCGGCACACATCAGCCAAAGCGTTACCATCGCTGCCATCGGCGGAACCGCGCCGTGGGCGCCGACACAGGGGCAATTGCATTCAGGCCTGCTGCAACGCCAGCGACTTTTGGTTGGAAACCGTATCGTCGAAAGCATCCCCACCCCTTCGTGGTCCAACCTTGCGCCGGCGCAATCGCCGGCGGTCCTGCCGGGTTATCTCGGTCTCGGACTTGCGATGGCCGGCGACCAGGCCGTGAAAACTGCTGACCAGAAGCCGTGCTATGTGACGATGCTTTTCCTGCAGTCCGTGCCGCCGCCCCAGGCGGACCGCGCAACTGCGCCAGCATTGTTATCGGCGCGCCTGGCAGCTGTTGCAGACACATCGTTCGAGACAATGTGCAAGACGGTCTTTCGCTGGCTTGTCGCCTCGATTCAGCCGGGCGTCGTCTCGGGCGCGGCTGTGGATGCGCTGACGGTGAATATCGACCAGCTGCAACAGCTGCAGGACTTCCTGGGCAACCCGAACAACCCGGTGCCGCTTTCCTATGCAACGATCGAAGCGTTCATCAAGGGACAATTCGTGCTGAGTATTTCAGCGAACCAGCAGGCGGGCGATGCAAACGGAACCTATTTCCCGGTGCCAAACGACATGACACTGTCCGTGCCTGCCTATGGAACCTCGTCGCTTCTTACCTATCGGTTCGGCGATTACAACACGCTGTCATCCGGCTATATTGCGTCCCTGGCAGCAACGTTCAATGAGCTGGCCGTTCTCCAGCAAAAGCAGGAGGGCTTGCGAGCCACGGCAGTAGACGCGGAGGACACGACCTCCCTGAGCAATTTCCTCTTCTGCGATTATTTTCTCATCCTTTGCCGCCAGATGCTGCAGGCGGGCATAACGTCACTTCGCAATTTCAAATACCTGCTGCAACCCGGCGATTCGGCGGCAAGCATCGTCACCTGGATCAGCACCAACGGGCAGCCGGCCTATACATACCAGGAACTGTTTGCCGACAATGCGCATGTGGCACTCACAGTTGGGAAGCCCGTACAGATCTCCGGCAGCTCTTATCAGGTTCAAAGTGGGGACAGCTTGACCAGCATTGCCGGCCAGGGCATTTACGGCTCAGGCTTCCCGGCGGCAAGCTTTGCACTGCAAAACGCAACGACCAAGAACATCCTGCAGCCGTCCGTCGACATCACGTACAAAGGCACCAAATTTCCCGTATTGCCCGGGCAGTCGCTTGCGGACCTCGCGGCATCGATCAACAGTCCATCAGTCCAGGATCTGATCACGAATTCCGATGTGCTGACCCTGGCCACCCTGCTGCAGCCGGTGGCTACGCTGATCATCCCTCCGTTCAGCCATGCAGTGGCCGCAGGAGAAACATTGCAATCGATCGGCGCGCAATTCAACCTGACCACCCTGCAGCTTGCCAACGCTGCGAACAATGGCGTGACCGACCTCTTTGCCGGTGGTGGCACGACGCTGATGGATCTTGTGCGACTGACCCAGTTCAATGTCGGGCAGCTGCTTATGGAAATCCAGTCAACGCAGGGCCTCCAGCATATTGCCGGCATGGTGTCGAGGTATACGATGGCCGGGCTGCGTTTGCCGACGGCCGGCATCACGCCGAAATACAAAGGCATGTGGGTGTCGGATGCGATGACCCTGCCGGCAATGGCAGGCCTGTATGCGTTAACAGGTCAGCAGTTCGCGATCCCTTCTATCGAAGCGGCGCCGCTTGTGCTCACCTTTGGCGCCACGTCGGGCTGGATGACCTTTACGGGGGCCACGCCCCAGCAGGCGGTTGTCACGATCACGCCGAAGGATCCGAATGCGGATATGATCGCGGATCTTCTTTCGTTTGTCGCGACCAACAGGCTCGATACACTGACGACCTCCATGGGCATGGGCGGCACGTTCAACCAGACCATGTCCACATACCCGTTCACATCGGAGATCCAGTGGAACAGCGCGGCCGTGGTCAGCATGCCATACGGAGGCATTCCCGCAGGCGTTCCGTCGATGCGCATCTGGCAGCTCCCGGATACACTGCTGCAGTTGCCAGATCCGGCGCGCGCCGTCGATCCGGTTGTGCAGCCTTATGTCGGGCAATACAATGAAGCAAGCGGCTCGATGGTCAAGACGGACGCCGCGTATTACAGCTATGGTACCCGAGTGGAATTCAGCATCAAAAAAATCCCGGCGGTCGCCGGAAGCGCTTCCACGCAAACGAGCTACGAGATCTCAGGCGCCGACGGCACCAATGCCGATGTTCTTGAAAAAATGGTCACGGGCATTGGTTCGAACGATGGCCTGATCGCCGGCCTCTTCCTTGGCTACGGCGTGGACCCCAACAGCTCGACGCCACAGGGGATCCAGACCGACGATCCATCCGTGATCACCATGGGAATTGCCAAGGTCAATCTATCCACCGATACCCACCCCGGCGTGTCAGCAGATCGTCCCGCTGGCGTTTTTTCGGCGACGCAAGCGCCCGGCCTTCTCAATACCCGGCCAGCTTTCCTGAACCTTCTCTGGGAGGCAAGCGTGACACGTGCGGGCGGCTTCTTCCTCTACTATTTCAATGGCGACAGCGCGGCTGGACTTCCCGACAGCATCTTCAACGACAAAAATGAAGCGACCCTTCACCTCCTTGTCCTCTATACGCCTGGCAGCACGCCAAATGCGGTGACCGGTTACATGAATTCCTTCATGACCGCGCAGGCCATCGACATGTCGACATCCGTGCTCTTTGCGGAGGCCAATCCGGTAGCGGCCACGCTTGCGGCAACGAGCACGCAAACCCTTGCCGGGCTTGCCTTTGGCTACTTCGAAACAGCCGGCGATGTGGCAACCGACAACCAGTTGCAGCCGCTGCGCGCAGGCATTTCGCTGCAGGTCAGCGAGGGTGTCTACGAGGTTGGTCCAGGTGCGCCCGCCGGCGACCTTGCCGCCATCGCCGCCTATTTTGCAACAACACCGCAAGCCATCATGAGCGCCAACCCGGCTCGCACGAGCTGGCCTGCACCGCTGCCTCTGTTTACATCGCTGAAGCTTCCCGCACTGACCATTGTTGTTGGCACGTCGCCATCGAGTGGCAGCTTTGCAGCCATCCAAACCTATTACGGCCAGAACATTTCAGCACTTGCGGGGTACAACCAGCTGGTGCCCGGCATCTTCGCCGATAATGCATCCATCTCCCTGCCGGGAGGTCCGTGCACCCGCAGCGCCGCGGTACCGGCCGGCGTTGCCGCGATGCAGGTCGTACGCACGATCCCGCCCGCCGTACCAGCCCCGACCGACCCGAACTTTGCGCAGGTCTTCCTGCAAAACAGCTACAGTCTTCTGAGCCTCCAGCTTGTAGAGAACGATGTGTTCCGAAGCAGTCCCCTTGGGCTGCCCACCGGCCCAACAACGGTGCCGACCGCCGGTTCCGGCGACGACAAGATCCGGATGCCGCAGGCGCAGGCGCCCGGCCAGAACTGGACATACCAGCAAAGCATTCCTTACAGCCGCTTTGCAAAAGCGTCGGCACAGGCCGCCAACGGCCTTCCCGATCCGTCAGCCAGCCCGTATCGCGGGCTCGGCGAGCTTCTCAACGTGAACTTCTCCTGGCAGGATTACTACGGCAACCAGATGATCACGACGATGAGCCAGCCGATTGCAACTGACAAGGGTGTGCTGAATCAGCCGCTAGCCCTGACCGGTTATACGGACCAGATCATTGGCCTGAATCAGTGGCCTTCGGTGAGTTCGGACTGGATCGTGAATGCCAACGCAACAAGCAAGCTGCCACAGCTCGAGCTCGAGCTCAATTTCGACACGAGCCCATACGACGGATTGAACAGGATCTCAGTGTCCGGCGCTGCGTCGATCTCCGCAGGCTTTACGGTTGCTGTTGCTCCGGCCTCTGCTCTGAACGCCAGCAATTATGCACTCCAGCAAGCGAGCTCCGACGGCACATCGAAAACTCTTACGATCCTCTCCGTGTCACTGACCGATGCAAAAACCGTCGCTCTCACAGTGAGCGGTATCAACCAGGATCCATCGCTGAAGCTGACGCTGACCATTGGCGCGATCATGGCGACCGCCACGACACAATCGTTCTCCGGCTCCGCGGTCTTTTATGCCGCTGGTGGCGCGCCCGCCCAGACGCCTGTTACGGAGAGCGCCACGCGCGACCTCCAGGTCTATACCGCCCTCTGGTACCAATTGAACGACCCATGCGGGATTGAATTCTCCCTGTCGGGCAGCCTCTTCGAAGACTCCTTTGTCTTCTCCTCCGCGCAGGCGGCGCAGCTGTCAGAGGCATGGATCAATTCCATCTATCTCTATCTCGCCGACCGTGCAGCCGCCGGCATTTTCGTAGCCGCACCGGCCGCACGGAACCCGGTTGACTTCCCCATCGATCTGACACGGCTGAATGCCGCGCAGATCATCAAGCTCGAGCTCAGGTTCATCATCGCAAGAACGGGCGGGGCCGTTGCGGGTGACTTTGAAACGACGGGTGGCATCAAGAGTCTCAGTACGGCGATCGCAGCGCATGCAGAAAAGAATGGCACGACCTACAGCTTCGAGACGTTTGCACAATCGCTTGAGTCGAACCTGCAGGTGCCGGGGCAATTTGTTATGCGGGTGGCTTCGGGCGTTGACAGGACAGACGCGAACAGCAGTACCGGGGGAAGAGAGCTTTGGGCCGTACGGACGGCGCTCGATAAGACCGGGCCGGTCGGTTACCAGGTGACCGATGTCAATACGCCGGCATTGTTTGCACCGCGACCGATCTCAAGCTCGCTGGAGTCGCGGAAAGGGGTTCCTATTTTTGATTTCAACCCGGCGACAGGCATCAATTTCACCATGCAGACACGCACGCTTGATTTCTCGGGGATCGATATGGACCAGTGGGGCAGGTTGCTGTTCACGTCGGTGGACCAACTCCTCTCGCCTGAATTCACTGCCGCGATCCAACTGGTTGACAAGAACCAGAACACACAGTTTTACAACCGGCTTCTGGCGAACAAGCTCGGGTTCGCCGAGATCGTTAAGAAATGGATGATCCCGGTATATCACGCAGAAACAGCGGATGCAACCATTGCCCAGGAAGCCTTCCGGCAGCTCCTGCTTGTGCAGCTCGGCAACGCTTATACGGCGAATGCGGCCGTACAGTTTGAAGCGGCCGTGCAGGCGCAAAAGCCTGTCTGGATCGCACCGCGTCTGTACGGTGCGGTAACGATGAATGTTAGGATGGTTGGTGCTGCCGTTGACGGGGCAGACTCGACGCAGGTTTACGTGTTCTTCAACAGTGAGCTTTCTGCAGCAGAAGCCGGCAATACGAAACTTTACACGGCATC
>JAQBNP010000120.1 GCA_028288515.1 Flaviaestuariibacter sp.
CAGCTGGTAGCTGAACTCCGTGAACGACATGCCGACCTCGCTGTCGAGGCGCTTCCGGACACTGTCTTTTGCCATCATGTAGTTGACGGTAATGTGTTTGCCAACGTCGCGGATAAAGTCCAGGAAGTTGAGACCCTTGAACCAGTCATAGTTGTTGACCAACTCAGCCGCGTTGGGGTCTGTGGCGTCAAAGTGTAGAAATTTCTGGAGCTGGCGCCGCACTCCCGCACTATTTTTTTGGAGCGTTTCCTCATCCAGCAGGTTTCGCTCGGCACTTTTTCCGGAAGGATCGCCGACCATCCCGGTGGCGCCGCCGACGAGAGCGTAGGGCTTGTGACCGGCTTTTTGAAGGTGAACCAGCAGCAGGATCGGCACGAGACTGCCAATATGAAGGGAGTCGGACGTCGGGTCAAAGCCGACATAGCCGGCGGTTGGCTCTTTTGCCAATTGCTCTTCCGTGCCGGGCATGATGTCCTGGATCATGCCGCGCCACCGCAGCTCCTCGATTAAATTCATGGGATTCCGAAACTTTGCCGCAAATGTACGCTACTGGCAAGCCATTTGTTTGTCTAGGGGAGCAATTACCGATGGGAATGGCACGCGGAGGGAGGATCCTATGACATCTGGCGCAAAAGAATACCTTTGCATCAGCAATCATTCCGATCCTGTGAAACCGAAAACCGGCATTGCTACACCTGAAAATCGTCCAAATGAGACCGTCCTTACTCCTATTTGCCTTCCTGTGCACGGCTACGGCCGGGCATACCCAATTCCGTAAATATTCAAACGAGTTCCTCAATATTGGCGTGGGCGCCCGCGGACTCGCCATGGGCAGTGCGCAGGTCGCATCGGTTTCGGACGGTACCGCAGGCTATTGGAACCCGGCAGGCCTGGCCGCGGTGAAGGTGACGAACGTGAACGCTATGCATGCCGAATATTTTTCGGGCATCGGCAAATACGACTATCTCTCGGTCGCCCTCCCGCTCAATGGCAGCCAGCGCACGCTGGGTATCACCGCTCTTCGGTTCGGCGTGGACGATATCCCCAATACCCTTTTCCTTGTTGAGCCCGACGGCACCATCAATTATGGCAATGTGCGCTCCTTTAGCTCAGCCGACTACGCCTTTCTTTTTTCCCTCGCCCAGCAGCTGAAGCAGAGCGATACCCGGAACATCCGGGTTGGGGTGAATGCCAAAGTGATCCACCGCAGCGTGGGCAGCTTCGCGAAGGCCTGGGGCTTTGGCTTCGATGCCGGGGTGCAAATGCAGGCCGGCAAATGGAAGCTCGGCCTGGCCGGCCGCGACATCACGACAACATTCAACACATGGTCGTTCCGATTTACAGAGGACGAGAAGGAAGCTCTGTACCTGACCAATAACGATATCCCCGTCCGGTCAACAGAAATGACGGCCCCCCGCCTTGTTGCCGGTGCGGCCCGCGAGTTTCGGCTGGGATCGAAAGCGAGCCTGCTGGCGGAAGCAAACGTCGACCTGACGTTCGACGGTCGCCGCAATACCCTCGTTTCTTCCCGGGCGGTCAATATCGACCCCAAGCTCGGTCTCGAGGCCAATATCAACAATGTGCTTTATATCCGCGGTGGCATCAACAATTTCCAGCGCGCGCTGGCCGATAAGGATACCATGAACCAGAAGAAGGTGTGGATCTACCAGCCGAGCCTGGGCGCCGGGTTCCGGCTGCAGCAGGTGCGCATCGACTACGCCTTCACGAATATGGCAAATCAATCCAGCTCCCTGTACACCCACGTATTTTCTCTGCAGCTCGACATCATCAATACGAAAAAGAAAACGGCACGCTAACCGACCCTACCCAATTTACGCATATGAAAAAGCTCCTTGCCTGTATCCTCCTTCTCGCCGGCTTTCACGCCGGTGCGCAGGTATTCAACAACGAATGGATCGACTTTGGCAAAACCTATTATAAGTTCAAGGTGGGCGCCGACGGCCTCTACCGGATCCCGCAGCCGACCCTTGCCGCCGCAGGACTGGGTGGCGTTCAGGCCCAGCAATTCCAGCTGTGGCGCAACGGCGCTGAAGTGCCCATCTACACATCTGTTCAGACGGGCGTGCTCGGCGGCTCAGACTACATCGAGTTTTGGGGAAGGATGAACGACGGCGTTCCAGATAACCAGCTGTACCTCAACCCCAATTACCAGCTCAACGATAAGTGGAGCCTCGAAACGGATACGGCGATCTACTTCCTGACGGTCAACCCTGCAGGGGGCAACCTGCGCCTGGCGCCGACGACCAACAATGTTGCCGGCAATGTGCTGACGGCCGAAACCTACTTTATGCATACGGTGGGAAACTATTACAAGAATGCGCTCAACTCCGGCTACGGTGTTAATGTGGGTGATTACCTGTACTCCTCGAGTTATGACCGCGGCGAAGGGTGGAGCTCATCCAATATTGCCAGCAATGGAACTCTTTCGTTCACGTTTCCCAACCTGTTCCCCTATGTGAACGGACCTGATTCCAAATTCACCATCCACGTTTCGGGCAATGCCACCAACCCGCGCCGCTACCGCGCAAACCTGAACGGCGATTCTCTCATCGGCAGGGACATCAACTTTCTCAATGAGCTCAAAGACTCCACGACCTTCGCGTCAACACGGCTCGGGACCGGCGCGGCCATCGTTGTCAGCAACCTTGGCACCTTTGCCAACGACCGGATGGTGGTTCATAAATACGAGATCACCTACCCCCGCCAGTACAACTTTGGTGGCGCGAGCAATTTTGAATTCGTTCTTCCGGCATCGGGACCGAAATTCCTGCAGATCACCAACTTCAATTACGGCAACGCCGCACCCGTGCTGTACGACCTCACAAACGGCAAGCGCTATGTCGGCGATATCTCCACTCCCGGCACCGTCAAAGTGGTGTTGGAAGGTTCTGCCACGGATCGAAACCTTGTCCTTGTCCGGGAAGAGTCCTCCAATGCAACGACAGTCTCCGGCCTGCAGAGCCGTACGTTCACAGATTATTCGCTCCCTGCCAATCAGGGCGACTACCTGATCATTTCCAACGCGGTCCTTTTTTCCGGCCCCAATGGAAGCAACCCGGTAGAAGACTACCGTGCCTACAGGAGCTCGGCCGTCGGTGGTGGCTACAACGCCCGGATCTACGAGATCCAGGACCTTGTTGACCAGTTTGCGTTCGGCATCAAAAAGCATCCACTGTCCGTCCGAAATTTCCTTCTTTTTGCGCGCCGCCGTTTTGCAACCGCGCCCTCGTTCGCTTTCCTTATCGGTAAGCCGGTCGCCTATACCGCGGCCCGCCAGGCGGAGTCCAGCCCGCTGACGGAAACATTTAACCTCGTACCGACATTCGGCAACCCTGCCTCCGATATCATGCTCAGCGCCGACCCGGGTACAAGCGATCCAAAGACCCCCATCGGGCGCCTGTCCGTGATCAACGGCGCCGAGGTAAAAACATACCTCGATAAGGTGAAAGAGTATGAGCTTGCCCAGCGGACCCCGTCGCCGTTCGTTGCCGACAAGGCCTGGATGAAAAACATCGTTCACGCTGTGGGCATCAGCGAGCCATCCGCACTTGCCGAGGTGGATGGATATATGAACTCCTATCGCCAGATCATCAGCGATACGCTGTTCGGAGGCAAGGTGACCACGTTCACGAAAAGCTCACCGAATTCGGTGGAGCAGGTCAATAGCGGGGAGCTCGACCGACTGTTCGCAGAGGGCATCACGCTGCTCACGTATTTCGGTCATTCCTCAAGCAATACGCTTGAGTTCAACCTCAATAATCCCGACCAATATAACAACCCGGGTAAGTACCCGATGTTCATTGCGCTTGGCTGCAATGCGGGTAATTTCTTTGGCGCCAACCGTGCCGAGACCTTGTCTGAGCGGTTTGTTCTCGCGCCGCAGCGGGGAAGTATCGGTTTCCTCGCCAGCAGTCACTTCGGCATTACAACCTACCTTGATATTTATAACCAGAAGATCTACCAGAACATGGGCGTCAAGCATTATGGAGAGCCCATCGGCGTCATCCTGCAACATGCTGTCAGCGACGTATTCACCTTTACCACGCAGGCCGATTTCTACGCCCGCGTCACCTGCGAGGAGTCGATCCTCAATGCAGACCCGGCGATCCGGATCAACTCCCATCCGAAGCCCGACTATGTTGTGGAAGACCAGATGGTGCAGCTCACCCCGGCCTTCGTTTCGGTGTCCGATCCGAGCTTCCGCTTCAAGGCCAAGTTCCTCAATATCGGCAAGGCCATCAGCCAGCCCATCACCCGCGAGGTGAAGCGGCAGTATCCGGACGGCTCTATCCAGACCATTTACAAGGACACCGTCCCGGGCATCCGCTACGCCGACTCGCTGGACATCAGCGTTCCGATCGTGCCGGTCCGCGATAAGGGCACCAACAAGCTCACCGTAACCATTGATGCCAACAACACCGTTGACGAGATCTTCGAAACGAATAACAGCATTACGAAAGAAGTGATCGTGTATGAAGATGGCATTTCGCCGGTCTACCCGTACCAGTTCGCCATCGTGTCGAAGCAAAACATCAAGTTTCTCGCTTCTACCGCCAACGCGCTGAGTCCCGTCAAGGCGTTCCGCTTTGAGATCGACACGACCGAGAAATTCAATTCCCCGCTGCTGACGAGCGATGTGCGGACCTCCTCGGGCGGCGTGATCGAGTTTACACCCACGATCACGTTCCGCGACAGCACGGTCTACTACTGGCGTGTTGGCGCGCCAACGCCTGGTGGTGGCTTCGCCTGGAATACATCATCTTTTATCTACATCCCATCAAGCCAGCCTGGGTTTAACCAGTCTCACGTTTACCAGCACATGAAGTCCAGGCAGCAGAACCTTACTGTTGATACAACCGGTGCGTGGAAATTCAACCCGGTCAGCAACGAGGTCTTCGTTCGCCACGGAACGTGGGCGTCGAGCACAGGCCAGGAAGCGGGCGTCTCCGTGTACATCAACAATGTTCGCAGAATGTCGAACCACTGTATCAACGGAACGCTGATCTTTATCGTCATCGACCCGATCACCTTCGCCCCCATGGCCAACCCCACGGGGGGGCTGTACGGAAGCAACCCCGGCTGCTTTACGGGTCGCCAGAACAATTTCGAGTTCAGCTTCCTCGATACATCCGGCCGCCGCAAGATGATGGACTTCATGAAAAATGCGGTACCACCGGGAGCCTACGTGATCGTGCGCAACTTCAACATGGTCGGGACCCCGCCAGATAACTACGCGCCGAAATGGATGGACGATACAACCTATTACGGCAGCAACAAATCGCTGTACCATTCGCTGAAGGGTGCCGGCTTCGCCAATATCGATTCCTTTACGACGATACGTCCCTGGATCTTCATGTATAAGAAAGACGACCTGTCCTGGACGCCGCGCTGGCAGATGGGAGTTGGTACGCAGGACAATATCACGCTGTCCGCGATCATGACGAACCCCGGCACGTATGGAACCATTACGTCGCCGCAATTCGGACCTGCAAAATCATGGAAGCAGCTGCAATGGGGCGGGTCGTCGATCGAGCCGACAGGGGACATCCCGAAGCTCAGCGTGGTCGGCTTGAATATCGACGGCTCGATCGATACTTTGTACAACAACATCACAGTCGGGCAGCAAACGGTGGATATCTCTTCCATCGACGCGCGGCAGTATCCCAACCTGAAGCTTGTCATGCAGAACGTCGACACGCTGCACCACACGCCCTACCAGCTGAAGAACTGGCGGGTGACGTATGTGCCGGTTCCGGAAGGTGCCATTGCGCCGAATATTGTGTACTCGATGAAGGATACGTTCGAAGTTGGTGAGAACATCCAGTTCAAAGTGGCGTTCAAGAATGTCAGCGACGCAAACTTCGACAGCCTTCGTGTGAAGGTGGTTCTGACCAATAGCAACAACGTCGCTGATACCATTGCGCTGCCGCGCCAGAAAGCGCTACTGGTTGGGGACACGCTGCAGATCCACTTCCCGATCGACAGCCGCCAGCTCGTCGGCATGAACAGCCTCTTCGTTGACGTGAATCCCAACAACGACCAGCCGGAGCAATTCCATTTCAACAATTATCTCTACCGCACGTTCTACGTGTCAGGTGATACGCTGGACCCCTTGCTGGACGTGACCTTCGACAATGCGCACATCGTCAACGGCGATATCGTAGCGGCCAGGCCGGGCATCACCATCAAGCTTAGTGACAACGCGCGCTTCCGTCTGCTCGACGATACCTCGCTTGTCGACGTGAAGGTCCGCTACCCGAGTGGTGTCGTCCGCAGCTTCCACTTCAACAGCGACACGATGCAGTTCATTCCGGCCGTTCCGGGGGCATCAGGCAACGAAGCGACGATTCACTTCAAGCCGTATTTCGAAGAGGACGGCGATTATGAGCTGATCGTTTCGGGCCATGACAAAAGCAATAACAAGGCAGGCCGCCTCGAGTACCGTGTCGGCTTCCAGGTCATCAACAAGCCGATGATCTCCAACATGCTCAACTACCCGAATCCGTTCACGTCGTCCACGGCGTTTGTGTTCACGATCACGGGGTCGGAAGTACCGCAGAACCTGAAGATCCAGATCCTCACGATCACCGGCAAGGTGGTGCGGGAGATCACCAAACAGGAACTCGGGACCCTCCGCGTCGGTCGGAACATTACGGACTTCAAGTGGGATGGCACCGATCAATATGGCCAGAAGCTCGGTAACGGCGTCTACCTGTACCGTGTGGTCACAAATCTCAACGGCAAATCGCTGGATAAATACCACGCCGCGGGAGATAAGACCGACAAGTACTTCAACAATGGATACGGCAAGATGTACCTGATGCGCTAGCCGATCCTTCGCGTATTTTTGCAAGTCCCGGCGTTGTCGGGACTTTGCTTTTTTGATGGAAAGGGTACGAGGGACCAGGCTGCCCGGCTGCGCAACCGGGCCGACCGGCGAACGCACACCTTCAGTAAAAGCACGAATGAATCAAGAAGTACAGCATGGGTAAGATCAGCATCAACATCGCAACGGGAAGCCTGCAGCCGAAGCAGACCATTGTCGGCATCGACCTTGGCACGACCAACAGCCTCGTTGCCATCATTCATCCCGACTCGCGGCAGCCCATCGTGCTGAAGGAAGTTGACCAGACGACACTCGTTCCTTCCATCGTTCACTTCGGCCAGGAGGGACAGGTGTCCGTGGGCAATGAAGCGAAATCCTTTCTTGTTTCCGATCCGGAGCGCACCGTCTTCTCCGTGAAGAGGCTCATGGGAAAATCCTATGCCGACGTCGAGGACGCGTCCTCATTCGGTTACGAGGTCATCGATGATGGCTTGGAAAATCTTGTCAAGATCAAGGTGGACGATACGTTCTACACGCCGATCGAGCTTTCGTCTTTTATTCACAAATCTCTCAAGCAGCGCGCCGAGCACCTTCTCAAGACGCCTGTTACGCAGGCAGTGATCACCGTGCCCGCCTACTTTAACGATACACAGCGCCAGGCAACCCGCGATGCCGGCAAGCTTGCCGGCCTCGACGTGCTCCGCATCGTTAACGAACCCACAGCTGCCAGTCTCGCCTACGGGATTGGCCTGCGCCCGGATGAAGAAAAGACGATTGCCGTCTACGATCTCGGTGGCGGCACCTTCGACATTTCCATCCTGCAGATCAGTGGCGGTGTCTTCGAAGTTCTTTCAACACACGGCGACACCTATCTTGGTGGCGATGACCTTGACAAGGCCATCGTCAATTCCTGGCAGGCTGAGCACGCACTTGGCGCGCGCGTGTCAACGGACAAGGCCTTCGGGCAAAGCCTGCGCCTTCTGGCAGAACAGGCGAAAAAGGAACTTAGCGAAAGAGACAGATTTGACACCGACTTCGAAGGCTATAAGCTGAGGATCACACGGGAGGCGTTCAATGGCCTGGCAGCGCCGCTGATCGATAAGACGATAAAGGCTTGTGACATGGCCCTGCGCGATGCAGGACTTGCCCCCGGTGCCATCGATGCGGTGGTTATGGTCGGCGGTTCCACACGTGTTCCTGCAGTGAAAGAAGCCGTCAGCCGTTTCTTTGGCAAGCCGGTTTCGGACGAGGTCAACCCTGATGAGGTCGTCGCGCTGGGCGCTGCCATCCAGGCGGATATCCTGGCCGGAAACAACAAGGACGTGCTTCTTCTCGACATCACACCGCTGTCCCTCGGCATCGAAACCATGGGCGGCCTGATGGACGTTCTCATTCCCCGAAATGCAAAGATCCCCACGCGCGCCGGCCGGCAATACACAACCCAGAAGGACGGACAGAGCGGTATGCGTATCTCCGTCTTCCAGGGCGAGCGCGACCTGGTGAAGGACAACCGGAAATTGGCGGAATTCAACCTGGCCGGCATTCCCGGCATGCCCGCCGGTCTTCCGAAAGTGGAGGTGTCATTCCTCATCAATGCAGACGGCATCCTCGTCGTCAAGGCAAAGGAGCTGCGCAGCGGCGTCGAGCAATCCATCGAAGTAAAGCCGCAGTATGGTCTGACCGATGCGGAGGTCGAAAGCATGCTTCTCGATTCGATCCAACATGCGAAAGACGACATGCAGACACGCGCTCTTGTTGAAGCCCAGACGGAAGCGCGCCAGCTGATCGAGACAACCCGGTCCTTTCTTTCCAAGAACGGATCAATGCTGGACAGCTCGGAGCGTGCTGAAACGGAAGGGGCAATCAACGGGCTGGAATCACGCCTGGAAACAGCCACGAAAGACGAGCTGCAGCATGCGATCACACATCTCAATGACATCTCGCGGCCCTATGCGGAACGAGTGATGGACGAGGCCATCCGCACGGCCATGAAGGGAAGAAAGATCTGAGGTTAGTGTATCCGCCGTCGCTTGCGGACAAGCAGAAAAAGGCTCAGCACCAGAACAGCAATTGAAACCGGTATCGACGCCATGACGGCGCGCGGCCGGTATCTCCACTCCACAACATGCACACCCGCAGGCACTCTCACGGACATGAACGCCAGGTTTGTGGTGCGGATCGGCACGTCCTGTCCATCGATCCTTGCTTCCCAGTTCGGATAGCAGTTCTGTGTGAGGTTGAGAGCGGTGGATGCAGGGGCATCAACAGAAATGGTAAAAAAAAGAAAGCCGCTTTTCAGGAGGCGCACGTTGCCTTTCGTCAAGCACGTCGTGTCGGGCAAGGGGACATTGGCTACATAAGAAAGCAAACAGGAATCAATCCCGATCGGGCGGTCCGTATCAGTCATCGGCGCCAGTCCGGACAAGTACGCCGGCTTCCTGTTCAACACGGTTTTATATAAGAAAGGGCTTTGCAGGAAATCGCGGAACGTGCGCAGGGCGCTTGGG